>CAYMWJ010000040.1:0-19479 GCA_964394235.1 uncultured Sedimenticola sp.
TGGCAGGACACCAAACCAGGTGGTGTTGCACTTATTGGTTGAATTCGGGGGGGCATTCGATGCTTCGGCCATTCGCGCGGATTTTCCTCTGTTGAATGAAAGGGGGAAAGACCAGGCCTTTCATTATCTCGACAATGCCGCCACCAGCCAGAAACCTTCTGTGGTGATCGAAGCCATCACGGATTGTTACCGACATCATTATGGCCCGGTTCATCGTGGCCTGTATGCCCTGGCAGAGGATGCCACCGCACAATATGAGCACGCACGGCGACGCATCGCCCGATTCATCGGCGCAAGTACTGATGAGGTCGTTTTCACACGATCTGCCACGGAGGCCATCAATATGGTCGCCCAAGGATGGGCGCGCCCCCTGCTGCGTCCGGGTGATGAGGTGTGGGTGTCTCGGATGGAACACCATGCGAACTTTCTTCCCTGGCAACATGTATGCAGGGAAACCGGTGCGCAACTTCGGATCATCGAGTTCAGGCCCGATGGGACACTCGATCTTGATGGTGCTGCCGGTCTTTATGGGTCACACACTCGACTCATTGCCTTGTGCCACGTATCAAACGTGCTTGGCATCATCAATCCCGTCAAGGCGGTAATCGATAAAGCAGCCGCACACGGGATTCCGGTCCTTGTCGATGCCACACAATCCGTAGGCCATATGCCGGTAGATGTGAGTGGGCTGGGTTGTGATTTTCTCGCGTTTTCGGCACACAAGATGTTTGGGCCATCAGGAATAGGGGCGTTGTATGCAAGGCCTGAGCGCCTGAACGAGATGGAGCCGTTGTTGCTCGGGGGCGGCATGGTTGACCGAGTCGGAGACAGTGCGAGCAGCTGGATGTCATATCCCGCCAAATTCGAGGCCGGCTCGCCCAACCTGGCGGATGCAGCGGGGTTTGCAGCAGCCGCCGAGTACATCGACAAGCTCGGATTGGAGAAGATTCACGCATACACCAGTGAGCTTGCACACACTGCCATGCGCAAGCTGTCACGCCTGGATGGACTCGAAATCTACGGCCCGGAGGCCCCCGGAAGGCGAGGAGGCATCGTTTCCTTCAATGTGGCCGGGGTCCATGCCCACGATGTCGGCCAGATCGCAGGTGAAATGGGGGTGGCAATACGAGCGGGCCACCATTGTTGCCAGCCACTGATGCATCATCTTGGTGTGGCGGCTACGGTACGGGCCAGTTTCGCTCCCTATAATGTTCCTGAAGATATTGACGCCCTGGTCGAGGCGGTTTCAGCCGCTCAGCTGATATTCAGACAGTGAGGGACATGACGTTGAGTTCGCACACTTTGTACAAAGAGATCCTTCTCGATCATTATCGAAAACCACGCAATCACGGAAACGTGAGTGATTGTGAGGTCGTAAGACGTGGCAGCAACCCCCGTTGTGGCGATGAACTGGAAATCGGCATCAATTTCGATGGCGACACCTTGCGTGAAGTAAAGTTTCATGGCAGGGGCTGTTCGGTCTGCCTGGCATCGGCGTCAATGATGACGGAGGCAGTGATCGGCAACACTCGCGAGGAATCTCGCAGACTTTACAAGGACATGAAGGCCTGGTTCAGCGGCGGTGAAGGGGATGCTGTCGCTGATCCACCGGAAACACTGCGCGCGCTCCAGGCGCTGCGCGAATATCCAGCTCGCCGGCGGTGTGTGTTGCTCGCATGGGAAGCACTCGACAGCGCCCTGGATGACGACGGCCAATAAGTTCATGAAAAGGGCCAGAGAAGGCGTTATTTATGCACTTGTCGTTGCTCAGGTAATACTGCTCTGCTACCTGCTGGCCCTGGACATTCCAACAACAATCCTGGCTTCCATACTGTGTGGTCTACCGATAGCGGTTCTGTGCAACACCCTTCTGTGTCACAGACCGTACCACCGCCATACCGACATGTCGGTAGTGATGTTCGCAGCCGGTGGCCTGGGGATGTTGATTGGTTGTGTGGCCGATCTGGGGCAGTTGGGGCTGTATGGCCTTTTGTCATGGTGTCAGTCCTCGCCATCCGCACCGTTTGCCACGGGCTTCGACAAGCTCTTGACCAAGATTCAATTAACCCCCTGGACCTATATCGGAATGTTTGCAGGCGGAAATATCGGCATGTTTCTGTCCGACAGGATATCGAACAGATCATCCGGACGATCTCGAGGGCAGCACCACAGGTATCTTGTTTGCAATGTCGGTATGCTGATTGGGATGCTGGCCGGAGAGAACGTTGCCATGCTGCTGGTCGACGTAGCCGGTCTGTTCTGGTCGGCGCTTGCCATGGTGGCCTTCATGCTACTGGGGATGATGCTTGGAATGATCACCTTCCTGAAACTGAGCGACAGAATAAAGGATTGAAGGTCCTTCATCCTGTCGCGGGGATGAAAGACCCTGCATCTGTCGAGAACACAGACCGTACCCCATGGCCCTCACCCACAAACAAAGAGAACCTGCCATGAACACGCTCATTGATCCATACAACAGGAAGATCGAATACCTTCGCCTGTCGGTCACCGATCGATGTGACCTGCGATGCACCTATTGCATACCCAAGGGCTTCAAGGGTTTTGAGCGCCCACCGCATTGGCTCACCTTCGAGGAGATAGAGCGTATGGTAGGTGTGTTTGCACGGCTTGGTGTAAAGAAAATACGCCTTACCGGTGGTGAACCCCTGCTACGGCGCAATCTTCCCGAGCTTGCCGCCCGTATAAGCAGTCTGGACGGAATCGAAGATCTCTCCATCAGCACCAATGCAACCCAACTGGCCAGGCACGCCGCCGTACTGAGGCAGGCAGGCGTCAAAAGACTCAATGTCAGCCTGGACTCGTTACGCAGGGACAGGTTTCTGTCCATTACCGGCAAGGATTCCCTGCCGGACGTACTGGCCGGACTCGAAGCAGCCAGGCAGGCCGGATTCAAGCCTATCAAGATCAACATGGTCGTCATGAAGGGAGTCAATCATGATGAAGTGGATGATATGGTTCAGTTTTGCATTACACACGGATTCGTGCTGCGTCTGATAGAAGTCATGCCCATGGGTGATACAGGCCGGAATGCGGAATATGTGGATTTGCAGACGATCAAACACCGTTTGATCGAGGACTTCGGACTGGTTGAAGGTGTCATAGCAGGTGCTGGGCCGGCACGCTACCTCCAGACACCGGATGGCAGCTTTTCAATAGGTTTCATCACGCCTCTGTCCCAGCATTTTTGCGCTACCTGCAATCGCGTACGCCTTTCCGTCGATGGCACACTGTACCTCTGTCTTGGCCAGGAAGACAAGTACGAGTTCAGGGAATTGCTGCGCTCGAATACAAGTGATGAAGAGCTGACCGATGCGGTACAGGAGGCGATTTCCCTGAAGCCCGAACGCCATGAATTTCGGGAGATGCCGGAAAAGGTGGTGCGCTTCATGAACATGACGGGCGGATAACAACGACCGGCCTGAACGGCACCATCAAGCCAGCCCATCGACAGTAGCGATATGAAACCGTATAAAATCCATCGGTAGATCACATGAGCAAGAAAGCAGAAACCAAAGAAAATCCGAATATCCACAATCTATGGCCCACCCCCATTCTACGCAAGAAATTCCCCCAGCATCGCCAAGTCAATCCGCAACTGGCTAGGCTTTTTTACGAACACCGCAGAGCAAACGACAAAGTCAATGGGCCTGTCTATTCGAGCACCGACGACCTGCTGTTGCGCTACAATGAACCTGCGCTCAATCAATTATTCAAGTTTATCTCGGACAGCGTGTTCGAGATCGCAAGCGCCGTGAACGCCACATTCTGGGAGTATAGCCGCTCCAAAAAGATGCACATGAATGTCGTTGGGGCCTGGTTTCAGATACAGAATGGCTATGGTTTTCACGAAACCCACAATCACGGCAATTGCTCATGGTCAGGGGTATATTATGTTCAGGCGGATGACCAGAAAACACGAGAAAATCATGAATCCCTTGGCCCCATGAACGGGATCACCCGATTTTATGGGCACCATGTAGATATCATTGGCGGTGGATATATGGACTCAGGGAATCTCTATCTCCAGTCGACCAGCTTTGACTCAAAGCCGGAGGAAGGTGTGCTGGTCGTATTCCCCTCCCACTTGAAACACATGGCGCTACCTTACGAAGGAAAGAAGGATCGCATCATTGTTTCATTCAATGCCCAGGTCCATGGTGACCAGGGAGACGAGCTGTTCAGTTACAACTTCTTTTGAAAAAGAAAACCTTTCGCCCAGCCGAACCCTTCCCAGCATTCCACTACCCCTTGCAGCCATGGGGACGAACCTGGGCTCCGGCTTGCCGCCCTACTGTACGAGGATATCGGCTTGTCAGCCGGTCGCTCCTTGAGGTATCTTTTTCTGACAACAAAAAAAGACACCTGCTCACCGAAATAACCGCCATAGTGGGATTGCCAATCAGTGGAATCATTCGAACACAAGCTTCAGAGATTCGACCCCGGAATTGTCTGGCTTGATATCAACAATCGGGTCATGGCGCTAAATGGTGTTGCACGCCAGGTATTGGGTGTTGATGTAGGCAACGTGATCGGGCAGGAAATTTTACAGCTTCACCCGGAGAAGAGCAGAAAAAAGGTGGAATGGGTACTCTCGTCCTCGGGTTGCCCGGCAGAATCCCCCCCCCCATGACCATGATGATCAACATTCCCGACCGGGTTCTCCTGATCAAGGTCTCGAAGATGTGTGGCGAGGATGGCCCTGTCGGGACCAGCATGGTGTTTTTCGACCTGACGGACATCACCACCTCCCCACGCAAGGAGACTGGAGAAGAAGGCAAGCCAAGGTTGTTGTTCAAGCTTCCCGTGTACAAGAAGAACAGAGTCGTACTGGTCAATCTCAATGATGTGGTTCATTTCAGGGCCGAAGGTCATTACACAAATGTTCACACCGAAAACGAACAGTTCTTGTGCAACCTCTCGTTGTCCGACCTTGAAACCCGCCTCGACCCCATGCAGTACGTGCGTGTACACAGAAGCCACATGATCAACATCCGCTTCGCCTGTGCATTCGAAAAAGTAGACGACCAGTGCGCCATCATCATGAAGTCGGAAGACGAGACGCGCATTCCGGTGAGCCGATCAAATGCACAAAAACTCAAGTCGATGCTTGGGCTTTCTTGAATTGCGCCGATGGCGCACCCAGCCTCACTTCAAGCGCAAGGCATTGGCCACCACCACCAGCGAGCTGAGCGACATACCGATGGCCGCCATCCAGGGCGCCACCCAGCCAGCGGCCGCCAGGGGCACGGCGACCAGGTTGTAGAGTACCGCCCAGGCCAGGTTCTGGCGAATCACCGCGCCGGTATCGCGGGCCTTGCGCACGCCCTCGGGCAGCACCGCGAGGCGCTCGGACAGTGCCACCATATCGGCACTGGCATGCGCCAGTTGCGCCCCCCGCCCCATGGCCACCGAGACATCGGCACCGGCCAGCACCGGGGCGTCGTTGACGCCGTCGCCCACCATGATCACGCGGTGCCCGGCCGCTTGCAGGGCGCGCACCCGCTCCAGTTTGTCCTCCGGTCGCAGTTGCGCCGCCCAGTCGTCGATATCCAGCTCGCGCGCCACCGCGGCCACGGCCTGCGGGGCATCCCCGCTGTAGATGTGGGTGGTCAGTCCCAGCTCACGCAGCGCCTGCAGCGCCTCGACCGCATCCTCGCGCAGGCGGTCGCGCAACACGAAACGTGCCAGCCAGCCCTGCTCGCTGGCCAGGTAGACCGGCGAGCCCTCCAGCGCTTCGGCAGCCGGCACGTCGCTCCCGGCCAGTTCCGCGACGAAGGCGGCGTTGCCCAGGCGATAAGGCACCCCATTGACACGCCCTTCCATGCCCTTGCCCGGGTGGGAGCGCAGGTCCTCGAGCCCCTCCAGCGCCTGTCCGTGCAGGGCCAGCACGCGCGCCACCGGGTGCTCGGAATCACGCGCCAGGGTGGCGGCCAGGTCGTGCACTCGCTGTGCGTCGGCATCGCCCAGCGGGTGCACCTCGGCCAGGCTGAGCAGGCCGCGGGTGAGCGTTCCGGTCTTGTCGAAGACGATGTGATCGGCCGCCGCCAGGGTCTCGAGCACGTGCCCCCGAGTCACCAGCAGCCCCAGCCGGGTGAGCGCGCCGATCGCGGCGGTGACCGCCGCCGGGGTCGCCAGCGACAGGGCGCAGGGACAAGTGACCACCAGCACCGCCAGGGTGATCTCGAAGGCACGCTCCGGGGCGTGCTGCCACCAGCCGATGGCCACGGCGGTAGCAATCGACAACTGGGCGGCCACGAACCAGCCGGCCACCCGGTCGGCGAGCATCGCCAGCCGCGGCTTCTCGGCCTGGGCGCGATCGAGCAGGCGCACGATACCCGAGACCATGGTGTCCTCGCCCACCCGGGTGATGCGCATCTGCATGGGGCTCTCGACATTGAGGCTGCCGCCGACGAGCTCGTCGCCAGGCCCGCGATGCCGAGGCAGGCTCTCGCCGGTGAGCAGCGACTCGTCCACTGAGCTCTCGCCCTCGATCACCTCGCCGTCGGCCGGTACCGTCTCGCCGGGACGGATCAGCACCCGGTCGCCGGGCCGCAGTTGCGCGACCGGCACCGCCTCGTACTGCCCGTCCACGATACGAGTGGCCGTGGCCGGCAACAGCTTGACCAGCGCTTCGGCGGCCTGGCCGGCGCGGTGCCGCGCGCCCATCTCGAGGTAGCGACTGGCGAGCAGGAAGAAGGTGAACATGCACACCGAGTCGAAATAGATCTCGCCGCTACCCTGCAGCGTGTGCCACAGGCTGGCGGCGAAGGCCGCGCCGATGGCCAGCGATACCGGCACCTCCATGCTCAACTGGCGGCGCCGGAGGTCGCGCCAGGCGGTGACGAAGAAGCCACTGGCCGAGTACAGCACCACCGGCAGGGTGAGCAGCAGGCTCACCCAGCGCATGAACTGCTCGATGTCGGGCTCCATGCCGTAGGCGTCACCGGCATACATGGCGACCGCGAGCATCATCACCTGCATGGCCCCCAGGCCGGCGACGAACAGGCGGCGCAGGGCCTGGGACTTCTCCTTCTTCTGGATCTGTTCCTGGCGACCGGGATCGAAGGGATGAGCGACGTAACCAATACTGGCAATGGCCTTGAGGATGTCCGACAACTTCAGCCGGCTGTCGTCCCAGCTCACATGCGCCCGGTGCGTGCTGTAGTTGACCTGGAAATCCTGCACCCCGGGCAGGGCGCGCACGTGGCGTTCATTGAGCCAGACACAGGCCGCGCAGGTAATGCCCTCGAGGATCAGCGAGGCATGCTTCAGGTTGTTCTCATCCACCGAGACGAAACCCGCCTGCAACGCCGGCTGATCGTAGAGCGCCATCTGCGCGAGCTGTTCGGGGATGAGCTCTTCGGGACGCCCGGAAGGCTTTTCGCGGTGCCGGTAGAAGGACGTCAGGCCGCCATCGACTATCGCCTGCGCCACTGCCTGGCAGCCGCGGCAGCACAGGTTGTGCGCCTGGCCGTCGATCTCGACCGGGTAATGTGCATCGGGCGGCACGGGCAGGCCGCAGTGGAAGCAGCTTTCTTCGGTGCGTTGCGAGGCGTCGTCCGGGGCGGTCATTCTTCGGGCAGTACCGACGTGGTGGCGCGAATCTCGTGCCGTGCCTCGCCCTTGCGGACCTCCAGCACCAGGCGCCAGAGCCCCGGCAGGGGCATGGTGATCTGCGCACGATACTCGCCACCGCCCACCTCGGACAAGCGGAAGTCGAAATCGTCCCGGCTGTTCGAGGTCCGCAGGAAGCGCCCGCGGACCTCCGCGCCGGTGATCGGCCGCCCCTCCCGGTCGTGTACCGTGACGATGAAGGTCTCAGGACGCCCCACCCAGGGCTTGTGCCGCCACCCCTTCTTCACCCGCCAGCCGCGACGGCGCTGGGCCTCGACCTGTTGCAGGTACTGGTTGTACAGCGCCTCCTTTTCCTGGAAGTCGTGCGAGACCACGCCCGGGAACTCCGAGTCGGCCACGCCTTCGCTCTCCTGCGGCTTGGGCAGAAGCTCGGCAAAGATCCCCGTGATACCGCGTTCGGCCACGGTGACGAACACGATATTGAGGGCGATCACGCCGACGAAGAACGTGACGATCAGCGCGGGCGCCCAGTGAAAGCCCTTGCCCACCCGTGAGCCGATCATGCCCAGGGCATAGGCCAGGGTCAGGTAGATGGCCAGATGGATGGCAAAGATGTCGGGGCCCGGCCATTGGATGATCGCCCAGGGGACATAGAAGAGGAGCACCAGCAGGGCCACCACCATGGCAGCGGCCTTTCCGGAGAACCGGAACAGACGGGTCGCGGCCAGGTAGACGGCCAGTTCGGCCACCACCCCCAGCCCGATGCTCTGGATCAGTTCGCCCGCACCCATGAATCAGCCCTTGGGCACGTAGAAGACCGTTGCATGACGCACAGGCAACAGGTCGCTGCCGGCATCCGGTGTTGCAACAATAGTCACCGGGTGGGTGCGACCGTCGAGCACCTTGGGCCGCGCCTTGATACGTGCGCTCAGGCGCAGGCGCTGCTCGGGTCGCAGCACGATGTGGCGGAAACGCCCCATGTCGAGCTCGGCATCGGGCAAGCCCTCGATGGAGAAGGTGAGGCCCAGCGTGTGCCCGGTCTTGTTGTTGACCTTGATCTGGTAGGCATTCTCGATGCGGCCGTCGGACAAACGGGTGAAGATGGGCTGGCGCACCTGGCTCACCGCCAGGTCATAGGGTGCCTGGTTGCCCACGCTCCACACCAGCAGACCCACGGCCACCAGCAGCACCGCCGCATACCCCAGCACCTTGGGACGCAGCAGGCGGGCGCGCTTGCCTCCATCCTCCACGCGCTGCGAGGAATACCCTACCAGGCCGCGCTCCCAGCCCAGGGAGTCCATGATGGTGTCGCAGGCATCGATGCACAGGGCACAGGAGATGCACTGGATCTGCAGACCGTTGCGGATGTCGATGCCGGTGGGACAGACCTGCACGCAATAGCCGCAGTCGATACAGTCGCCCACGCCCGCAGCCTGCCGCTGCTCGCGGGTCTTGAGGTCGCGCCCCAGCTTGGACCGGCCGGCGCTGCCCTCGCCGCGTGCGCGATCATAGGAGACAATCAGGGTGTCCTTGTCGAACATCACGCTCTGAAAGCGCGCATAGGGACACATGTAGGTGCAGACCTGCTCGCGGGCGATGCCTGCCATCACATAGGTAGTGGTGGTGAGAAACACCGTCGTCGCATAGGCCGCAAAGGGGGCCTGGCCGGTGAAGAACTCGGCCACCAGTTGCGGCGCATTACCCCAATAGAGCACGAAGGTCAGGCCGGTGAGGAAGGCCACCAGCAGCCACAGCAGATGGGTGAGCCCGAGCTTGACGGCCTTCTCGGCATTCATCGACTGCTTGCTCAGGCGGATGCGCGCGGGACGCTCGCCCTGTACCAGGCGCTCGATGAAGATGAACACGTCGGTCCACAGGGTCTGAAAACAGAAATAGCCACAGAACACCCGGCCGGCGATGCCGGTGACGAAAAACAGCAGGTAGGCGAAGATCATCAGCAGCCCGGCCAGCCAGAAGATGTCCTGCGGATAGACCACCAGGTCAAAGATGTAGAACTTGCGTCCGGCCAGGTCGAACAGTACCGCCTGGTCGGGCCCGCTCTCGCGTTCCCAGCGCAACCAGGGCAGCAGAAAATAGACGCCATAGGCCAGCGCCAGCACGCCCCATTTCAGGCGGCGAAACCGCCCCTTGACCGAACGCGGAAAGATCGCCTGCCGCGGCGCATAGAGTTGGGTGTCAGCCGATTCTGCCATGGTTCCGTTAACTCTCATGAAGCGAGCCGCCCACACACCCGATCATCGGAGATGCGTTTGTGCCCATTTTTTCATCACCACAGAGGACACAGAGCATGACGATGGCAAAAGGCGAGGCGCGGACCACTCGCTGGCCGATCACCGGTCCGTCGGTCACGGGTAGCAATCCCATCGAGGCCGCCTCCCGTCACCTCCTCTGTGACCTCTGTGTACTCTGTGGTGTTGACTTCCAGCGATCACGGAAGAACGAGAAAAGGCCGCAAGCGGCCTTTTCTCTACCGTTCACGAAGAGGACAGCCGCTTACTGGCCGCCGCCCAGTCCGTGCACATAGACGGTCAGCAGCTTGATCTCCTCGTCGCTGAGACGACCCTCCCAGACCGGCATGCGGCGCTGGATGCCACCGCGGATCACCGACTTCACGCGCGCGACCTTCTCGGCGAGGGTAGGCGCACCGTTCACGTCGGCGACGGTCCATACCTGGTCGGTGAGGTTGGCCGAACCCTGGGAGTACAAGCCCTTGCCACTGTTGGTATGACAGTAGTAACACCCTGCTTGTTCACTGTGGAACAGCTTGTCGCCACGGGCCGCCAGGCCCTTGTCCACACCATGCCCGGAGAGGCTCAGCACGTAGTTGGCCAGGGCCTCGATTTCCTCGTCGGACAGCACCTTGCCGAAGGGCGGCATGTAACCGAGACGGCCCTTGCGGATGGTCTGCTCGATACGCTCGATCGACCCGCCCCACAGCCAGGCGTCGTCACGCAGGTTGGGGAAGTTGCCTACCTCGGCGGGCGTGCCGCCCAGGCCGTGACAGGCCGCGCAGTTGTCGGCGAACAGCACCTTGGCCAGCGACTGGGTAAAGGCCATCATGTCGGGATCGTTGAGGATCTCATCGTACGAGGCGTCGGCAACCTTTTCCAGGTAGGCCTTCTGCTTGAGCGCCTCCTCGCCCGACTGCATGTCACGGATGAATTCGGCACGGGTGTTCCAGTGCGTGGTCACTTCCTTGCCGTCGGCATCCACGAAGGTGGTGGTGGCCAGGCCCTTGGTGAAGGTCTTGCCCACCGGCCAGGCCGGGTAGAGGATCCAGTACACGATGGCGAACACCACCGTGGCGTAGAAGGTCCACAGCCACCAGCGCGGCAACGGGTTGTTGAATTCCTGCAGATCGCCGTCCCACGCGTGACCGGTGGTCTGCACGGCTTTGTGTTGCGATTGATCAGCCATTGTCTTGATCCTTGTCTGCTGTTTTTCCGGCCCGACCCACAGCCTCTTCCTCGTCGTCGAGAAAGGGGATGTTCTTGTAGGACTCCAGACGCTCGGCACGCTTGCGTCCGCTGAACACGTACAGGAGGATGCCCACGAAAGTGACGAAGAAGATCACCAGCGCCAGCGGCTTGGTGTTCTCCATGTGGGACAGCCATTCGAACATCGTCGGACCCTGCTATCGGTTGGAAGACTCTCGCCGGCTCAACGGAACTCGGCGAAATAGCCCTCGTCATACTTGCTGAAGTCCACCATGGTGCCCAGCACCTGCAGATAAGCCACCAGGGCATCCATCTCGGTCACGCGACTGGGATCCTTGTCGTAGTTGCCGGCCTCCGCCTGCTTGACGAGGTTCTTTTCCGCATTGTTGATATCGAGCATCTCGGCGATTTCCTTGCCGAACTTCTCGACGTTCGCCTGGTATTCCTCGTCGGTCTCGGAATAGGGCACCCCGACCGCCTTCAGCGCACGCATGCGCGCGGCGATATCGGAATAGTCCAGCTCGGTCTTCAGCAGCCAGGGATAGTTGGGCATGATCGACTCGGGCACCACGCTGCGCGGATTGTTCAGATGCTTCACATGCCAGGCGTTCGAGTACTTGCCGCCCACGCGCGCCAGGTCAGGGCCAGTACGCTTGGAACCCCACTGGAAGGGATGGTCGTACTGTGACTCGGCCGCCAGCGAGTAATGGCCATAGCGCATGTCCTCGTCGCGGAACGGGCGCACCATCTGCGAATGACAGGTATAGCACCCCTCGCGGATGAAGATGTCGCGTCCACGCTGCTCCAGCGGCGTATAGGGGCGTACGCCATCGACCTTCTCGACGGTGTCCTCGATGTAGTACAGGGGTACCACCTCGACCAGACCACCGATGCTGATGGCCAGCATGATCAGCACGATCATGAGGCCGGCGTTGATTTCGATGCTTTCGTGATTCAGTTTCATCGTTCAGTTACCTCTCAGGCACCGGCACGGGCCAGCCGGGCCTCGACCTTGGCTTCCAGCGCGGCCTGCTCCTGCTTGGCGGTGCGGATGGTCATGTAGACGTTGAAGCACATCAGCAGGATGCCGCTGACGAAGAAGGCCCCACCCAGCGCACGCACCACCAGCGGCCAGTGCATGAACTGCACCGACTCGATGAAGGTGTAGGCCAGGTTGCCGTAGTCGTCGAAGGCGCGCAGCATCAGGCCCTGGCCGATGCCGGAGACCCACATGGCGGCGATGTAGAGCACGATACCGATGGTGGCCAGCCAGAAGTGGACGTACACCAGACGGGTGCTCCACAGACGGGTCTCCCAGAGACGCGGGATCAGGTGGTAAAAGGAACCGAAGGTGATCATGGCCACCCAGCCCAGGGCACCGGAGTGCACGTGACCGACGGTCCAGTCGGTGTAGTGCGACAGGGCGTTGACGCTCTTGAGCGACATCATCGGACCCTCGAAGGTCGACATGCCGTAGAACGACAGCGCGGTGATCAGGAACAGCATGATCGGGTCGGTGCGCAGCTTCTCCCAGGCACCGGACAGGGTCATGATGCCGTTGATCATGCCGCCCCAGGAGGGCATCAGCAGCAGGATGGAGAAGGCCGCGGCCAGCGAGCTGGTCCAGTCGGGCAGCGCGGTCCAGTGCAGGTGGTGACCACCGACCCACATGTACATGAAGGCCAACGCCCAGAAGTGGATGATGGACAGCCGGTAAGAGTAGATCGGGCGCCCCGCCTGCTTGGGCACGAAGTAGTACATCATGCCGAGGAAGGCCGCGGTCAGGAAGAAGCCGACCGCGTTGTGGCCGTACCACCACTGCACCATGGCGTCCTGCACACCGGCGTACAGGCTGTAGGATTCGGGGTGGAACAGGCCGACCGGCACCGCCAGATTACGGAAGATGTGCAGGATGGCGGTGGCCAGAATGAAGGCCAAGTAGAACCAGTTGGCCACGTAGATGTGCGGCTGGCTGCGACGACGCAGGGTCTGTACATAGACCACGAAATAGGCCACCCAGACCACGGTGATCAGGATGTCCACATACCAGGGAAACTCGGCATATTCCTTGCCGTCGGTGATGCCGTTCAGATAGCCAAGCACCCCGATCACCAGCGCGGCCTGCCAGCCCCAGAAGGTGAAATTGGCCAGACCGCTACCCCACAGGCGGGTCTGACAGGTACGCTGCACCACATAGTAGGACGTGGCGAACAGGGCGTTACCGCCGAAACCGAAGATCACCATGGTGGTGTGCCCCGGGCGCAGACGCCCGAAGGTGATCTGCGCAATATCGAAGTTGAGGAACGGAAACGCCAGCTCGGACGCGATGTAGGTGCCCGCGGTCATGCCGAGAACCCCCCACACCAGCGCCATGATGGCGAATTTCTTGACGATGTCGTAGTCGTACTGCGTATCTGCAGCTACTGCACCCTGTGCCATAGGTCGAATCCCACTCTAGTTGACTGATCCAACAAAAAAAAGCCCGTCCTGCCGGACGCCTGCTAACCGTCCGTTCAGGATGCACTTCCGGATTGCGGGTGTGCCACAGACGAATCGGACACGGCCCCGCCGGGGTGGCAACCGCTCCCGCCGGTTCGGCGCGAGGGGTCGTCAGGACCGGGCATGCTAGGGAAAAACCCTTTATAAGTCAATGACGCAGATACAGATGTTCGCAGACCGCCTCCAACAGGCAGTTCAGAAAAAACCGTTACAGAGCCGCCTTGAGCGTTTCGATGGCGATGTGCCGCGCGCCGCTCTCGCCCGGCGCCAGCGGCGGAAGGAGACCCAGGCAGGGCGCCGGGAGCAAGTCCCGCAGGCTGGCGATGTTGTCCTCTCGCCGCCGCATTGCGGGATCGACCACCGAACCGATCCAGCCGACCAGGTGCGCGCCACTGCGGCAGATGCGATCGGCACTGAGTCGTGCATGATTCAGGCACCCCAGGCGCAGCCCCACCACCAGCACCACCGGCAGGCCCAGCGCCAGCGCCAGGTCCTCGATGTCGATACCCGCCCCCAGCGGCGCCAGCCAACCGCCCGCGCCCTCGACCAGCAGCAGGTCGGCCTGCGCCGCCAGTTGCTCGGCGGCCCCCCGCAGTACGCTCGCATCGACGATCTGTTCCGCCTCGGCCGCGGCCAGGTGCGGCGAGACGGGCGGCGCGAAGCAATACGGATTGACCAGACCGTAGTCCCAGCCCCCGCCGCAGGCGGCGATCAGGGCCTCGGCATCGGCATTGCGCAGTCCCGCGGACGTGCGCTCGGCCCCGGCGGCCACCGGCTTGAACGGCGCAACCTGGTAGCCCGCGGCGCGCAGCGCATGGGCCAGGGCCACGGCCACCCGGGTCTTGCCACAGTCGGTGTCGGTGCCGGTGAGAAACAGGCCCTTCATCGCCGCCGCAATACCTCGGGAGAGACCAGCACGGCCTCGCCCTCGCGGCGCTGCTCCGCGCCCCAGGCGTGGCCGTAGATCACCTCATAGCTGGCCGGCAAGCGGCCTTCGGCATTGCGAAAACGTTCGTAGGCGCGCTCGAAGGCGCGCAGCCGCGCAGGCCCGATGAGCCCGCGCGCGCGACCGGCCGCTGCATTGTTGGCGCCGATAGCCTTGAGGTCGCGCAACAGGCCGTGTACATCGGCATAGGTGAGGGTCAGCCGCTCCACGTCCATCACCGGATCGGCCAGCCCCGCGGCCACCAGCATGTCACCATAGTCATGCATGTCGATGAAATCGTGCGCATGCACCGCGCCATCCACCTCGGCCCAGGCGATGCGCAGCTCGCGCAAGGTGTCGGGGCCGAAGCTGGTAAACATCAGCAGGCCGCCCGGGCGCAGCACCCGATGCATCTCACGGATGGCGCCGGCCGGATCGGCGCTCCACTGGATAGCCGCACTGGAGAACACCAGGTCGAAGCTCTGCGCGGCCAACGGCAGGCAGTCCATGTCGCCGCAGACAGCGCGCGGCCGCCGTAGCCAGCGCCCCCGGCGCCGCGCCTGCGCCAGCATGGGCAGGGCGAAGTCCAGCGCCACCACCTCGGCACCGGGATAACGTCGCAGCAGCGCCCCGCTGGCGCGCCCGGTACCGCAGCCAAGATCGAGGATCCGCCGTGGTCGCAGCTTCACATAGTCCAGGCGCTCGAGCAGGCGATCGGCGATCTCGTGCTGCAGCACCGCGTGGGCATCATAGCTGTCGGCGGCGCGCGAAAAGGTCCGCCGTGCCTGGCGCTTGTCGATACGAAACTCAGTCATCGGCCAGCCACTCCAGAAAGGCTGCCGGGTGCGACAGGAAGGGCGCATGCCCGGCACCGGGCAGCACGCGCACACCGGCATCATCACGCAGCGCCGGCACGGCCTCGGCCAGTGCCGCCGGCACCAGGGTATCGCGCTGCCCCAGCAACAGGCGCAACGGAACCGGCAGGCGTGCCCAGTCGGCGCGCAGGTCGCTCTCAAGCAGCAGGGAGAGCCCGGCCTCCAGCCCGGCGGGTGCTGCACTCGGGCGACGGGCCAGCGCGGCGTCCAGCGTGCGCAGGGTGTCGCGCGCGTGCTCCGCACCGCGCACCTGCAATGCCAGGAAGCGCCGCAGGGTGCCCGGCATGTCGTCGCCCAGAGCCGCGGCGAACTGCTCGAAAGTGGCACGCGGCATGGCGCAGGCCCAGTCGGCGTCCTGCACGAAACACGGCGTGCTGGCCACCAGCGACAGGCGCTCGATGCGTTCCGGCGCGAGCAGCGCCGCCTGCTGCGCCACCAGCCCGCCCAGCGACCAGCCCAGCCAGTGCGCCCGCGGCGGTGCCACCGCCAGCACCGCCTCGGCCCAGTCGGCCAGGCGCGCGCCGGCCGGCGGCGCGCTCTCGCCGTGTCCCGGCAGCTCGATTCGCGTGATTGCGAAACGCTCGTAAAGCGCCGGCAGCAGCGGCTCCCAGACCCCGGCGTGCAGCCCCCAGCCGTGCAGCAGCAGCAGCGGCGGACCACCGCCCTCGGTGACATGCCAGAGCCTCATGCCGCCTCCCGACGTACCGAATCCAGCGCCTCGAGCAGGCGATCCAGGTCGGCCTCTTCGTGCGCGGCCGAGAAGGTGATGCGCAGCCGGGCGCTGCCCTCGGGCACGGTGGGCGGACGAATCGCCGGCACCAGAATGCCGCGCATGGTCAGTGCCTCGCTCCAGCGCAAGGCGGTGGCGGCATCACCCAGCAGCAGCGGCTGGATGGGGGTGTCCGAGTCGGCCAGACGCAGCCCCAGCCCTGCGGCCTCGCGCCGGAAGCGCTCGGTCAGCGCGCGCAGGCGCTCGCGCCGCCAGTCCTCCTCGGCGGCGATGCGCAGGGCGGCGCGGGTCGCCTCGGCCAGCGCCGGCGGCATGGCCGTCGTGTAAACATAGGGACGGGCATGCTGGATCAGGGTCTCGACCAGCACCTCACTGCCCGCCACGAAGGCCCCGGCCACGCCCAGCGCCTTGCCCAGGGTGGCCATGTAGACCGGCACCGCATCGAAGCCCAACCCGGCAGCGACCAGGCTCCCCCGCCCCTGCGGGCCAAGTACCCCGAAGCCATGGGCGTCGTCGATCATCAGCGCCGCCTCGTACTGCGCGAGCAGCCGCACCAGCTCGCCCAGCGGAGCGCGGTCGCCGTCCATGCTGAACACCGCATCCACCGCCACCAGCACCCTTCCTGCGGCGCGCCCGAGCTGGCGTTGCAGACCCGCGAGATCACCATGTGGCCAACGCCGCAGGCGCGCCCCGCTCAGGCGCGCCCCGTCGATCAGCGAGGCGTGGTTGAGGCGGTCCTCGATGACGGTGTCGCCGCGCCCGAGCAGGGCCGGGATCACCCCGAGATTGGCCATGTAGCCAGTGGAGAACAGCAGCGCGCGCTCGGCACCCACGAAGGCGGCCAGCTCCTCCTCCAGCGCGTGATGGGCGCGGTGATGTCCGCTGACCAGGTGTGCCGCCCCGCTGCCGGTGCCCCACTCGCGCGCCCCACGGGCCAGCGCCTCGGCCAGGCGCGGGTCGCCCGCCAACCCCAGGTAGTCATTGCTGCAGAAAGCCAGCAACTCGCGCCCGTGCACACGCAAGCGCGGCCCCTGCGCGCCCTCGATCACGCGACGGCGGCGATACAGACCGACAGCCTCGCGTTCGGCCAGCGCCCCGGCCAGTCCCTCGAACGGGTGCATGGGATCAGGCGCCGCAGCAGACCTTCTGCTCGTCCGTCGACGCCGCCAGCATGCGGATGCCCAGACGCTCGAACAGGCGCTGGTCGTGGTCGGCGTCGGGGTTGTCGGTGGTGAGCAGACGCTCGCCGTAGAAGATGGAGTTGGCCCCGGCCAGAAAGCACAGCGCCTGCAGCTCGTCGCTCATGTCAGTGCGCCCGGCCGACAGGCGCACCTGTGACTTCGGCATCAGAATGCGCGCCACCGCGATGTTGCGCACGAACTCCAGCGGGTCGATACCGTCCACACCGAACAGCGGCGTGCCCTCGACCTGCACCAGCATGTTGATCGGCACCGACTGCGGGTGCTCGGGCAGGTTGGCCAGCTCCTGCAGCATGCGCGCGCGGTCACGCGGGGCCTCGCCCATGCCGAGGATGCCGCCGGCGCAGACCTTGATGCCCGCCTCGCGCACGTGCTTCAGGGTCTCGATACGGTCCTCGAAGGTGCGGGTGGTGATCACGTTGCCGTAGAACTCCGGCGAGGTGTCGAGATTGTGGTTGTAGTAGTCCAGCCCTGCCTCGCGCAGGCGTGCCGCCTGCTCTGCACTGAGCATGCCCAGGGTGACGCAGGTCTCCATGCCCAGCGCGCGCACCGCCTGGATCATCTCGATCACCCGCTCGAGATTCCGGTCGGTGGGATTGCGCCAGGCCGCGCCCATGCAGAAACGGGTCGCCCCTTTATCGCGTGCCGCCTTCGCTGCAGCCACCACCTCCTCGAGCGGCAGCAGGCGCTCGCGCTCCAGGCCGGTGTCGTGGCGCGCACTCTGCGAGCAGTAGCCGCAGTCTTCCGGGCAGGCGCCCGTCTTGATCGACAGCAGGGTGCTCACCTGCACCTCGTTGGGATCGAAGTGCTGGCGGTGCACCTGCTGGGCGCGGAACAGCAGGTCGTTGAAGGGCAGCGCGAACAGCGCCTCGATCTCGTCCAGTTGCCAGTCGTGGCGGATGGCGGCCTCAGACATGTTCGGGCTCCTCCTCGGCGGTATCTTCTTCGGGCGGCGGCAGCACGATGTCGTGCCAGTCCTCGCGACGCGCGCGCAGGATGGACCAGGCCGACCAGGGCACGATGACGAGGATGCCCACGATCCAGGCGACCAGCCAGGCGATCTTGGCATCCCCCGGAAAGAAGGTGCCGACCGGGATGATCAGCCCCATCACCGCGTAGAAGCGATAGCCCGCCCAACGGGTGTACTCGCCGACCCGGGGATCGGGGTGGTGACGGTGCATGGCATACACCAGCATGGAGGCACCGAACCACAGCAGCGGCAGGGGCGGCAGCAACATGCTGACAATGTTGCCGATATCCATCTGCATGGCGGCAAAGCGGGAAGACGCGGCCTTGATGACGCGCGCGCCGTCTTGACGGTCGGGATCCATGGCTCGAGACTCCGGGTGCAAGGGATCAGCCGGGGATTCTTGGCCCCGCCCGCGCCCTTGTCAACCTGGGAACCCCATGGAAGTCGACATGTGGACAAGGATTGTCCAGAGTCTGCTGCCCGTCCCCCGTTGCCACCTGTGCCAGGCGCCGGCAACGGTCGCTGACGGCTTGTGCCGGGCCTGCGCGCACGACCTGCCCAGGCTGGGTGCCGCCTGTACACACTGCGGCCTGCCGCTGGCGAGCACCGAAGAAGGCACATTGTGCGGCGCCTGCCTGGCCGACCCGCCGCCCTTCGACCGGGCGCTGATGCCCTTTCGCTATGCCCCACCCATCGACCGCCTGATCGGCGCGCTCAAGTTCCGGCACGATCTCGCGGCAGGTGCGCTGCTGGGTCAACTGCTGGCGCACGCGGTGGCCGGGCCGACCGTCGATTGCCTGTTCCCGGTCCCCCTGCACCCGACGCGCCTGCGCGAGCGCGGCTTCAATCAGGCTGCGGAACTGTGCCGGGTCGTGGCCCGGGCACATGACATCCCCTGGGACAGCCACTCGCTGCAGCGCCTACGCGCCACGCCAACCCAGCACACCAGCTCACGCCGTGAGCGCCTGCGCAACCTGCGCGGGGCCTTCGCCTGGCAGGGCGGCACACCACCGGCACGGGTGGCACTGATCGACGATGTCGTGACCACCGGGGCCACGGCGCGCGCGGCCGCAGTGGCGCTCAAGCGCGCAGGGGCGGAATGGGTGGAGATCTGGGCGGTGGCGCGCACCCCGCCACCCCACACGGGGAACCTCTGATCCACGCCCCCCGTGCCTGAACATGCCCCACATCTCGGCTGGACACCGGAGTATTCCTGACCTAGGATTT
>CAYMWJ010000041.1:0-19091 GCA_964394235.1 uncultured Sedimenticola sp.
CATCCTCGACACAAAGGCACGATAAACCCGTAATGATACCCCCTGACCCCGCGCCATCCCAGTCCGAGGACTGGCAACGTGAGCTGGCGCGCGCCGTTTCCGACCCGGCCGAGCTGCTGCGTCTGCTCGAACTCCCCGATTCCCTGCTGGACGGTGCACAACGCGCCGCTGCCAGCTTTCCGCTGCGTGTCACCCGGCACTACCTGGGGCTGATCCGGCCGGCTGATCCGGACGACCCGTTGCTGCGCCAAGTGCTGCCACTCGACGCGGAAGGACAGCCGGCGCCGGGCTTCGTCACCGACCCGGTGGGCGACAGTGCCGCCGCGCTGGGTGACGGCCTCATCCACAAGTATCACGGCCGTGCCCTGCTGGTGGTCACCGGCGCCTGCGCCATCCACTGCCGCTACTGCTTTCGCCGCCACTATCCCTATGCGGAAGACAGCGCGCTGCGTGACCCGTCGGCTGTGCTGGCGCACCTGCGGAGAATGCCGGAGATCCGCGAGGTCATCCTCAGCGGCGGCGACCCGCTGAGCCTGTCCGATACACGCCTGCAGGCCCTGCTCGACGGGCTCGAAGCGCTGCCACAGCTGCGACGCCTGCGCATCCACAGCCGCCTGCCCCTGGTACTCCCTCAACGACTCACCGGGCACTTGGTCTCGCGCCTGGCCGCCAGTCGCCTGGGGGTCAGCCTGGTGCTGCATGCCAATCATCCGCGCGAACTCGCCCCCGCGTTGCGTCCCGGCCTGCAGGCACTGCGCGAGGCCGGGGTGATCCTACTCAACCAGTCGGTCCTGCTGCGCGGGGTCAACGACGACACGGCCATCCTGGCCGAACTCAGCGAGACCCTGTTCGACCACGGCATCCTGCCCTATTACCTGCATCTGCTCGACCCGGTCGCCGGCAGCGCGCATTTCGCCATTGCCGACGAGAAGGCCCGCGCATTGCATCGGCAGTTGCGCGCACAGCTGCCGGGTTACCTGCTGCCCCGACTGGTACGCGAGGTGCCCGGGGAGCCCAGCAAGCGCTCCATGGAGACCCCGTAGGCTGCTAGACTTGGAAACAGTGCCCTGAACCGGGAGCGGTACCCTCTGCCCGCTCGACAGGGCGGGCCTGAACCCAGGGAAGGGATGGCACAACCTGACCTGGAGATACCGGCCGGCGTCCCCGGCGACCGGAGGATGCAAAACACAATGGGCAACGAAATACCGACCAGGACTGACGAACGCACCGGCACCGCCAGCACCCTGGGGTTGATCGTGCCGAAACGGTCACCTGCCCCCCAGAACAGCCTGCTGCTCGACCCCAAGAAGACAGCCGAGTGGATTGCTTCTCTACCCCTGGCCAACATCGGCGAGACCTCGCGCCAGATCTATACCACCCTCCTGAATTTCAATCGCTACGAGATCCCGGACAAGATACGCACCAAGGTGGTGGAGCGGTTCCGCCCGACGGTCGACTATGTCTGTCACAGCCTGCGCAGACACTACATGGACGTGGACTTCCCCTTGTCGCAGAAGGCCTGGAAGACGGTGATATTGACCCGCGAGCTGTACGACGAACTGGCCACGTCGTACAAGATCCTCGTGGAGCGGATGCTTTCGGGGGCATCCGAACGCTTCGACCGCAAACTGCTGGTGATCGCCCTGCACCGCACCCTGTGCTACCTGGGACGGGCCTATCTCCAGGCCTGCCTGGCCTATACCCGGCCACCTGCCCGGCTGTGGAAACAAGTCAACGCGGTATACGCCTTCTCCCGCCAGAACCGTATCCATCGCATCCCGGTGAAAATGAAGATGGAGGATTCCGAGGAAGTCTCCACCATAGAAGAGCGCTACAAGGCCTTGCTGCTGTTTGCCGCCACGAGGCCTTCGCGGCTGCGTCACTCTCAGTTGGAGATCACCTTCCACAAGACGCTCGAATGGTCCGACCAAACGAAATTCCTCGACAGGGACGACAAGCTGCCGGTCCACGGTGCCCTGAACGTGCGCCTGACCGCCGACGAGGGACCGCTGCACAATGCCCTGCACATGCCCGTCGCCGGCGAGCATGTGAGCGTGCTCGACATGCGCCCCCTGATCCAGCGACTGCGCGTGGAATACGAAGAGGCCCTACTCGACGGATCGGGCAAGATACATCCAGGCAAGCCACCGCTCTCGCGAGCCCTGTTGCGACAACTGATCCATAGCTGGCACGCCCCGGCAGCCCCCCGGTTCGTGCCCACCCCATGGCATTTTTCGCCCCATGTGCTCAGCGATTTCCGTTCGCTTCATGCAGCCCTCGCGTCCAGCCCCCCTCCCGACGAGGAACGACCTATCCCCCTCGACAGCGGTCCGCACATCAACAGCCCCCCCCTGGACGACATCCCTCCGCTCGATCCACTCGCTGCCGACGACGACAGTCAGCTCTCTCTGGAGCCCACCAGCCTCGAGCTGCCACCGGGAGACGCACAAGAAAGCCACACGAGTGATCCGCCAATGAAGGCGACCCGATCCAGCGAGGGGGCTGGCGGCTACTGCATGCCATGGCCCAGCACAGAGCAGCTCCCCAAGGTCAAGGTCGGCCAGTTGCTGGGCGTGAGCAGCCAGGACAATCCCCTGAAGTACAGCCTGGCGGTCATTCGCTGGATGCGCTGTATCAGCCAGGAGCAACTGGAGGTCGGCATGGAAGTGCTTTCCACCCACGTTCGGGCCACCTACGCGTACCCGTTGAAGCCCGGCAAGGGCCGCAGAAAGGCCAAGGAAAAGATCCCCTGCCTGATGCTGGATTGCCACCATCCGCCGCACGGGAACGCAGAGCCCAGCCTGGTGTTCAACAGTACCGCCCTCTCGCCAGGAAGCCGATTCGTCCTGGAGGGCCTGCCCAACGACAGTCAGCCCATCCGCCTGACCCGCCTGATCGATATCGGTAACGCCTTCGCACGTTTCGCCTTCGAGCAGGTCATAAACGAGAATGACTCGGAAGGGCAATCCTCGAAACCGTATAATGAATTCGACAGTCTATGGAATGCGTTGTAGCGGGATCGAGCAAGCACTGGTTTTCCGCCGCGACGACAGAAGCAAGCAACACTCATGGTAGCCACTCCCGATTCGGTCTTCCAAAGCCTGGACAATGGCGGCTCGCCATTGGAGCTACTGATGGTCGGCAGCACGCCCGAGGAAGCCAGCCGCTGTGCCAATGCCTTACGCAACAACGGCCAGCCAGTGCACATGGAAAGTACCGAAACACGCGAGGGCCTGCTGCGCCTGCTCGAGACGGAACCCGCGGACCTGGTGACCATCAACGCCGACTCGGAAACCCTGCCGCCCGATATCGCCATCGAGATGATCCGCGAAGAGAACCCCGCGGCCTCCATCATCCTGCTGAGCGAGAACCCGCCGGCCTGGGCAGAATATGCCCGCGAGAACGGCGTGCGGGACCTGCTGCACCCCGTATCCATCGGCCGCCTTGTCTTCGCCATCCAGCGCGAGTACCAAACCCTGCTGCTGAGACAGGAACTGGCGCGCACGCGGCACCGGCTCGCCAATGCCGAACTGCGTTGCCAGAAGCTGCTCAAGTGTTCCCAGGACGCCATCGCCTACATCCACCAGGGGCTGCACATCCAGAGCAACGCGGTCTACCAGGAACTCTTCGGCCTGTCGGCAGAAGACATGGACGGCATCACCATGATGGACCTGGTCGCTCCCGAAGACCGACACACCTTCAAACGGCTACTCCGACAGGCCGGGGAAAAGGAAGTGCGCCAGAAGCTGCGCTGCCGCCACAGGGACGGCGGTGAATTCGAAGTCGATATCGAACTGTACCCCCTGGAGTTCGACGACGAGTCCTGCGTCCAGGTGCTGATACGCACCGGCACGAGCAACAGCGAACTCCAGGCACGCATCCGCCAGCTCATCGACCGTGACCCGCACACCCAGTTGCTCAACCGCCACGCCTTCGTGCGCACCCTGGAACGCATCCAGGCAAAGGGCGGCTTCCGCGACCACGCCATGCTGCTGGAGATCAGCATCGACGACTTTGCCGAACTGTGCGACCACGAAGGGATCGACAAGGGAGACCGGCTGCTGAAGAAGACCGCCGAGCTGTTGCAGGCCCATTTCCGCGACGATCTGCTCTCACGCTTCGGCGATCACGAATTCCTGGTCCTCACCCACACTCAGGAATCGCCCGACGAGGTGATCGAGCGCTGCCTCGACATGCTGCACCAAGGGGCACTCCAGGACGCCTGCGAGCTGACGCAAGCGCCTGAATTCAGCCTTGGGGTCATCACCGCCAGCCAGGCGAAGAATCTCAGCTCCCTGGAACTCATCCGCCGTTGCCGACGTGCCGCACGCCGTACACGCACCGAACAGACCCCGGACAGCGAGCCGATCAACACGTTCAACGATCGTGCCCCGGAAGCCCTCCCCTCTTCCGAGGTCGACAGCGAGATCGTCGCTCTGATCGACAAAGCCCTGGAACACGACAGATTCCGCTTGCTCTACCAGCCCATCGTGAGCCTGGAAGGGGATACACGCGAGAACTACTCGGTCCTGGTGCGACTGCTGGACAACAACGGTGTCGAGCGCGATCCTGCCTGGTTCTATCAGCATGCCGCTCACAGTGAACGCCTGAGCGAGATCGACCGCTGGGTCATCCGCCATGCCATCCGCGAACTCTCCCGTCACCGCAGCATCGGGCGCAAGATCAATTTCCACATCACCCTGTCTCACGACGGGGCACTGGACGATTCCATGCTGCTCTGGGTATGTGACTGCCTGCGCGAATTCAAGGCCAAGGGGGCCTGGCTGTATTTCCAGTTCGACCTGGAGTTGCTGGAGAAACACCCTCCCGAACTGACACGCCTGATCAAGGGACTGAAGAAGATCAACTGCAAGATCAGCTGCAACGGCATCGGGGGCGACTTCACCCACCACGATCTGCTGCAACACTATCGCGTGGAACTCGCCCGCTTCTCACCAGAATTGACCAACGGCCTGGCCTCCGATATCGACCGCCAGGACCGCCTCGCCGAGCTGAATGCCGAGCTTCAACAAGCCGGCATGAAGACCGCCGCCACCGGCATCGAAGATGCCAACACGTTGGCCGTGCTCTGGAACATGAGCGTCAACTACATCCAGGGCTATTTTCTGCAGGCACCGGCTCCGCAGATCGACGTCGTCGACAGCGAATGAGGCCTCGGGGTGGTGTCACCAGGGCATGAAGGCATTCATGATCCGCATCGGTCGCCCCAGATCCCGGTTCATGCGGTACATGTGAAGATTCATCCCCTGCGCGGCAGCGTTCAATGCACCAGTGGTGCGGGTCATGTCACGCATCGACTGGTCCATGGAATGGATATTGGCCAGCATGGGCTCGAGCGTGCCCACCTTGTGGTCGATGGACGCCAGACTCACCGTCATGGCACGCATATTGGTGGTGAGCTGCCCCATGTTCTTGGCGACCACCTGCATGTTGCCCGCAAGGGTGGTCATGTTGCGATCGACACTGATCGCCAGGTAATGCACATCACGTTGCAGGTTGTAGATCAGGTAGAAGCCGTAGAGCGCCAGAACGATGAAGGCAAACAGGGAAGGATAGATGATCAGCTCCCAGCGCCGCGCACTGGACTCGAACACCTCGGAGAGGCGCGCATACTCATCTTCCTGCGATATCGCCTTGGGGGCTTCACTCGCCTGTTCGCTCATGGGACAGTATCCGTCTGAAAATCAAGAAATTAAGCGCAAAAAATAGCACAGGAAGCCATAAATCACACTAACACCGGTAAAGACAGGCTCCCCTGCCTCCGCAAACAGAGGCTTGACCAGAGATCACCAGGCCTTCAGTACTCAGCCCAGCAGATCCGGGTACAGGGCCGCGGCCAGGGCGTTCCACTCTGCTGCCCCCTTGCCGCGCGGTTGCTGCTCGAACACCGCCAAGCCCTCACTGAACGAACGCCGATAGACGGTACGCTGTGCCAGCCGCGGCTTCAGGTAACGAATCCCCGGCAGGCTGATCAAGGCCGCGGCCGCTTCGTCGGACTCGCGAATGGCATGGTGGGTATCGGCGCGATTGATGAAACCCAGCACCTCGATGTCACGATCGCCCGCATTGGCGGCCACGAAACGCAGAAAACGCTGGGTAGACCAGATGTCCGCCTGGCTGGGCGGCACCGGGACCAGGATGCGGTCGGCTACCGCGATGGCCTGCTTGAGGTGGTCCATGGACGCAGTACCGACATCGATCAGTACCTGTTCGTACTCGCCCAATGCCTCGGGAGACTTCAGGGCATCGACCTTCAAGCGGGGAACCGTCGGCTGATAGCCCTCCTCTGCCCGGACCATCAACACATCCGAAAGCGTCGCCTGGGGGTCGGCATCGACCACCGCCACCGCACTGCCTGCCAGCTTCAGCCAGATCGCCAGGTTGAACGTGACCGTGCTCTTGCCCGAACCGCCCTTCAGGCTGCCAATCATGGTGATCACCGGCGGCTCCTCGATCGTTCAGCTACCACACCAGAAACAGTCACCGCCCCAGGGCATACCGGCCAGCGGCATCCAGCCCGACAGGAAGCCACCCCAGGAAGACCGCCGATTGCCCAACCCGGGTCTGCGATAGGCGGGACCCGGCCAGCGGCGGATGAAATACGGATCGGAGCGACCGCTGCCGGTCGGCATCACCCCCCAGGGCGTCAGCGTCAGGGCCGGCCCGGGCAGGGGATAAGGCCCCGCCCAGAAAGGCATGGGAGAGGGCTGCCCCAGCGCACCGCGGAAGGGAACGCCCGCGTAGGGTAGCGGATAGTATCCCAGCGGCGGGTAGGGATAAGGAGCACGCGGTACCGGGCCGCTCACGGGGAAGGCCGGAGGGGGCGGCGGCAAGGGGCGATAACGCGGTGGCGGTGGGGGCATGGGCCGATAGCCTCGCCCCCAGGCGGCAGGCGGCGGCACCCAGGCATGGGTCGGGCGCGGCGGACGGTATTGCGGCACCGGCGGCACAGCCGGGCGACGCGGCACGACCAGCGGGGGTGTCACCGGCCGCCAGGCATATTGGCGCGCAAAGGCCGGAACCGCCGGCGGTGGCGGTGCGGGTGGCATGCCCATGCTGACGAAGGGCTGTCCCGGATAAGGCGTCATCGACCGGGATGGCTGCCAGGCAGCAGCCGGCACCGGCCGGAACCGTGGCTGCACGGGTGGCGGTGGCGGCAGCGGGGCGAGCGGTGCTTGCGGCAGTGCCCGCGGTTGTGCGGTCGCGGGTCGCCACTGCATCGTCTCGGCGGCCAGCGTCACCTGCATGGGAACCAGACTCACCAGACAGGACAGAAACAGCTTCCTGATGCGTTCGACTTCCATTCTCTACCTCTCGTTGCCACCCCGGCCTACGGGTAGGGCCAGCAGGGCGAGACCCGGGGCGGGACATGAAGCCATGGCACACAGGGCGCCAGTGGCGGGGACACACAGGGTGCTACGGTACCACAAGGCACCCCCCCAAAGGGCAAGGGCATTGCCGGGAAAGGCGCCACGGCCACGCCACGGCCAGCATTCACCACCGTCCCTGTGTGTCATGCCTTGCACGAGCCCCGAATAAAGGCATCCACAGCCACTCGATCGAGGCGACAGGGAGGCATGCCAGACGCACTCAACCCAGGCCGTCGTCACTGAGATTGTCGGGCGCCTTGAGGCGGATACCGCGCCGCGTACGACCTTTCTCGGTCTTGCCTTCCTTGCCGGTGGACTGCGGGGAATCCGGCGAGGCGTCCCCATTCTGCTTCTTGACCGACGCCTTCTTCGTGGCAGCTTTTTTGGCCGTCTTCCTGGCCGCCGCCTTCTTCCGCGTACCGGCCTTTTTCGCAGCCGTCTTCTTCCGAGCGGCCTTCTTGGCGGCCTTCTTTCGCGTCGCAGTGCGCGGCGCCGCGGTCTTCTGCTCCGCCTGTTCGGCATTGGCCTCCGGCGTATCCGCGGTCTTCTCCACCGTCGAAGGCGCGACAGGCGAGGTGAGCGCATCAACCGACTCTCCCGCCGAGGCCGCACTCACCTCCTCTGCCGGCGCCTCGGTTGCCGAGCGCTGCACCGGCGGGGCGGCTTCCCTTGCAGTCGCTTCCACCCCGCTCTTCACCTGCGCCTCTGCCGTGTCGGTATCCGCTGCGGGAGCGGTGGTCTCGGTCCGTTCAGCAAGCGGAGAATCAACCGACACCGGGGCAGAGCCGTCGCCCTTGCCGACCACAGAGGCCGCAGTGGTCTTGCAAGCACGGCGCTCGGCAATCCAGCTCCAGGCCGCACCGATCACGCCGACCACCGCGAACACCGCCGTCATCAGCCCGCCCCACAGCCGCACCCACAGCGGGGTGCCAACTGCTGGCTCTTCCTCCGGCGGGTGGGTCTGTTCGGGCAGCAGGCCCTGAGCGGCGCAATCCACGTTGGCGACCTCGCACAGGGCATCGGCCGCCTTGACGCAACCCAGAGGAATCACGATGAGCGTCAGGATGGTGGACACCAACACCCCGGAGGCCAGCGAGATGGCCATGCCCTGGAAGATGGGATCGAAGAAGATCACCGAGGAACCGCCCACCAGCGCCAACGCGGTGATCAGGATGGGCCGGGTCCGGGTCTTGCACGCGCTGATCACCGCCTCGACCACGCCCACCCCGGCATGCAGGCGGTGCACCGAGAAGTCCACCAGCAGGATGGAGTTGCGCACGATGATACCGGCCAGGGCGATCCAGCCGATCATGGAAGTGGCGGTGAACTCACCACCCCAGCCCATCTGGAAGAACAGCATGTGCGCCGGGATGATGCCCAGCAGGGTCAGCGGGATGGGCGCCATGATCAGCGCCGGGATGCGGAAATTGCCGAACTCCCACACCACCAGGATGTAGATCAGGCCCAGTGCGGCGATGAAGGCCAGTCCCATGTCGCGGAAGGTCTCGTAGGTGACGGTCCACTCGCCCGCCCACTCGAAGGCCGAGTGTTCGTCGGTCGGTGGCGGCCCGGTCCAGTAGATGTGGTCGCACAGGCTCACCCCGTCGGGCGTCCCGCAGCCCAGTTCCTGGAGCTTGTCCTGCACCTCGAGCATGCCATAGATGGGTGCCGCCAGCTTGCCGCCGACATCGGCCACCACGTATTCCACCGGTCGCAGATCCTTGTGGTAGGCGATATGCGACTCGACCTTGCGCACGAAATGCCCCAGCTCGCGCAACGGCACCCCCTTGCCGTCGGGCGCGGTCACCAGGATATCGCCGAGGCGCGAAATATTGGAACGCTCGGCCAGGGGGATCTGGATGACGATGTTGATCGGCTCGTGCCCCGCGCGCTGCTTGACATCGCCCAACACATAGCCACCCAACGCCATCGCCAGCTCACGATTGATGGTCTCGACGGTGATGCCGCGCCGCTGGGCCTTTTCGTAGTCGATCTCGAAGTGCCAGTAGTCGTAGGGCTCGCGCATGTAGTTGTCGACATCGACCAGGCTCTCGGTCTGGCGGAAGATGTCGGTGAGCATGGTGGCCACCGCACGCCGGGTCTCGCCGTCCGGCCCGTGCACCTCGGCCACCACCGACTGCAGTACCGGCGGCCCCGGCGGCATCTCCACCACCGCGAAGGTGGCACCACTGCCCTCGAGCAGCTCACGCACCTGCTCACGCGCATCCACCGCGATCTCGTGGCTGGAACGCTCGCGCTCGTGCTTGTCGAGCAATTCGAGCTGGATCTCGGCCTGCCAGGGCTGGTTGCGCAGGTAATAATGGCGCACCATGCCGTTGAAATCGAAGGGCCGCGCGGTACCGACATAGATCTGCGCGTCCACCACCTCGGGCATGCGCCGCAGACGATCGGCGATGCGATGCGCCATATTGCCTGTGACCGCCAGCGCGGTGCCCTCGGGCATGTTGAGCACCACCGAGAACTCGGGCTTGTTGTCCAGCGGCAGCATCTTCACCGCCACCCACTTGAAATAGAACAGGCTGCACGCCAGGAAGAAGGCGCCCCACATGCCCAGCTTGAACAGGCGTGCACGGCGCGGGCTGCGGATCATCGGGATCAGGATGCGGCGGAACAGCCCGTCGAGCCATTCGGCCTCCTTGTGTTCGCGCTTCTCGGCCTTCTCCAGATAATCCATGGTCGGCCGCAGACGGCCGTGGATCGCCAGCCAGGGCGTGAACACGAAGGCCGCGAACAGCGAGATGGCCATGGCCACCGAGCCCAGCACCGGGATCGGCAGCATGTAGGGGCCCATCATGCCGGACACGAAGCCCATGGGCAGCAGGGCGCCGATCACCGTACCGGTGGCCAGGATGGTCGGGTTGCCCACCTCGCGTACCGCGTCCACTGCCGTGGCCATGTCGGTGGAGCCGGCATCCAGCCAGCGCCGGTAGATGTTCTCCACCACCACGATGGCGTCGTCCACCAGGATGCCGATGGAGAAGATCAGCGCAAACAGGGATACCCGGTCGATGGTGAAACCGAGCAGCCAGGCACAGAGGATGGTGAACAGCAACACCACCGGGATCACCATCAGCACCACGATCGCCGGCTTGAGTGCCTTGAACGCCAGCCACACCAGCACGAACACGATGGCGGTGGCGATGAACAGCTTCTTGATCAGGGCATTGACCTTGTCGTTGGCGGTCTTGCCGTAATTGCGGGTGATGGTGACATTGACATCGTTGGGAATCAGCGTGCCCTTGAGCGAGTTGACCCGGGCGATCACCTCGTTGGCCACCTTGACCCCGTTGGTGCCCTTCTTCTTGGCCACCGCGATGGTCACCGCCGGCACCGCCACCGCGCGGTTCAGGTCGCCACTGGCCGCCCCGGAATAGAAGGCGACCAGCTGCTTCGCGTCCTCGGGCCGCTGGCGCACATCGGCCACGTCGTGCACATAGACCGGCACCCCATTGTGCACGCCCACCTGCAGTTCACGAATATCGTCGACGGTCTTCAGGAAGGCGCCGGAGACCACCAGCAGGCGCGAACCTCCGGCCTCCACATCGCCCATCTGCTGTTCCATGTTGGCCGCCCGGATGGCCTGCGCCACCTGTCCCAGGCTGAGGCCGAAGCCTGCGAGCCGCTCGGGATAGACCTCGACGATCACCTGCTCGGCGCGACCGCCGACCACGAAGCTGTTGCCGGTCTCGTGGATCTCGTTGATCCGTTGCAGCACCGACTGCGCCAGGCGCCGCAACTGCGAGTCGTCCACGTCCGGCACGCCGTCCTGGTTGTAGTCCTTCTCCGACCACAGGGTGATGGTCACCACCGGCACGTCGTCGATGCCCTTGGCCTTGACCAGCGGCGGCAGCACCCCCGGTGGAATGCGATCCTGGTTGGAGGCCAGCTTGTCGTTGACCTTGACCAGCGAGGGCGCCATCTCCTCGCCCACTTCGAACTGCACGGTGACCACGCCGCGCCCGCGCTCGGCGGCGGAATACACGTGCTTGACCCCGTCGATCTCGTACATCAGACGCTCCAGCGGCTGCACCGCCAGCGCCACCACCTGGTCGACGTCCGCGCCGGGATACTGCACGAACAGGTCGATCATGGGCACCGAGATCTGCGGGTCTTCCTGGCGCGGGGTGATCAGCAGACCCAGGATGCCCAGGCCGAGCATGGCGATGTACAGCAGCGGCGAGAGCGGCGAGTTGATGAAGAAGCGGGTGATGGCGCCGGCAATGCCGAGGCGGTGTTCCTCGGCCTGTACACCCGATTCCCAGTCCGGCTTGGTGTCGATCTCACTCATGCGTCTGCATCAATCCTGCTGGCTGACCGCCCCGGGGCGGCATGCATGGTTCGGACGGCTTTCAATCCGCGGAGGCCTCGGGTTTGGCCGACGGCTTCGGCCGTTCGAGGATGGAAGGCCCCGGTTTCACGTACACCCGATCCCCCTCGGCGATGCCCGACAGCACCGTGGTCATGCCGTTGGACAGGCGTCGCCCCTCGCGGATCATGCGCAGTTCGGGCCGCCCCTCGGCATTCTGCACATAGACCACCGGCAGATTGCCGCGGTAGATGATGGCCGAGGTCGGAATCACTGGCAGCCGCGCCATGCTCGCTGCCTGCGAGAGATCGGGAATCATCACCTTGGCGTACATGCCCGGCTTGGAGACCCCTTGGGGAATGTCGAACTTGACCTTCACGGTATGCCGCTGCACGTCCGCCATGGGGTAGACCTGGGCCACGCGGATATCCACCGGCTCGGAGTGGTCGTCGAAGGTGGCGGCACGCGAGAGGATCATCATCGGCTGTAGCCCCTGGGCCAGCCGCGCCGGCAGGTCCACCTCGATCTGCAACCAGGTGATGTCGGCGAAATCGAGCAGCGGCTGCCCCGGCTGCACGGTGTCGCCCTCCTCCACATACTTGTGCATGATCACGCCACCGAAGGGCGCCAGGCTCTTGGTGTCGCGCAGCTTGGCGTCGATGGCGCGGATCTCGGACTCGGCCCGCAGCATGGCGCTGCGTGCCTGCTCGATACGCGTGGTCGAGGCATACAGGTCGGCCCGACGCTCGGCATCGCGGTCACGCTCACCGAAGAAATCCTCGGCCGCGCCGGTGAACATCTGGTCAAACAGGTTGGGCAGCCCCATGCCACCAGGCGCGGACTTGGACCTGGGCGACCACAGCTCGCGTGAATACTGCACCCCAGCGTTGCGCAACTCGGCCTCGGCGGCGGTGTACTGGGCATAGGCGGCGGCGCGCTTGGCCAACAGCTCGTCCTCGTCGAGCGCCACCAGCAAGGTGCCTTCCTCGAAGAAGTCGCCCTCCACACCGGCAACGAACTTGACCCGTCCCGGCAACTGGGCCGCCAGCGTGACTTGGCGATAGGGCACGACGGTACCGCCAATGGCCACGGTCGGCTGCTCGGTGGACACCTTCACCTCGAAGATCTCGGCAGAATCCCCCGTATCGGCCAGTGTCGGGCCGATCAGACTCATTACGCCGATGACAGCGGCTGTCAGGATGCTTCGCATGGTCTTTACAAGGTCCTTGTTGCGCAGTGACGGGAGGAGATCCGCCCCGGGATCTGGAGCGCGGATTCCGCGCCGGGAACAACCCTTTCGGATTCGGAACCGCATGGTGCGCGCGATTATCCCCCAGCGGAGGGCGCCAATGCAATTGACCCTCGTCAGCACTGGCCATTACCGACATGGATCAGGGAAAACCGCGAATCGGCGACATCTGCCATCGCTCCCCCCTGTTCAGAGACCGCCCGCCCGAGCTACCATCGGCGGCACCGCCCGACGCAGCCATGGATAGAACAGCATGAAAAGCAGCAACGTCATCGAACATCGCCTCAAGCAGCTCGAAACCCATCTCGAGCAGGAAAACCCGGTCCTGCTCAACGCGGTCCAGAGCTTCCGCAAGATCGACCTGGTGACCCGTCGCATGGGCCTGCTCGGCGACGACGAATCACACGCCACCCAGATCCCCTGGTGGCCCCTGATCTCGGTACTGGGCACCTTCTCGGCGGGCAAGTCCACCTTCATCAACGACTATCTTGGCGAAAAGCTGCAGCGCAGTGGCAACCAGGCGGTGGACGACCGCTTCACCGTCATCTGCTACAGCAACCAGAAGGAATCGCACACCCTGCCGGGGGTGGCACTGGATTCCGACCCGCGCTTCCCCTTCTACAAGATCAGCGCCGAGATCGACAAGGTCGCCGTCGGCGAAGGCTCGCGCATCGACGCCTACCTGCAACTCAAGACCTGTGGCAGCGAGCACCTGCGCGGCAAGATCATCATCGACTCGCCCGGATTCGATGCCGACGCCCAGCGCACCTCCACCCTGCGCATCACCGATCACATCATCGACCTGTCCGACCTGGTGCTGGTGTTCTTCGACGGCCGTCACCCCGAACCCGGGGCGATGCGCGACACCCTCGATCACCTGGTGGACAAGACCATCCACCGGTCGGACTCGGGCAAGTTCCTCTACATTCTCAACCAGCTCGACACCACCGCGCGCGAGGACAACCCCGAGGAGGTCGTCGCCGCCTGGCAGCGCGCCCTGGGCGAACGCGGGCTGACCGCCGGGCGCTTCTTCACCATCTTCAGCAAGAGCGCCGCCAACCCCATCGAAGACCCGGCACTGCGCGACCGCTTCGAGAAGAAACGCGACGCCGATCTGGCCGAGATCTATGCGCGCATGCAGCAGGTCGAGGTGGAACGCGCCTACCGCATCGTCGGCAGCCTGGAGAAGACCGCACGCGACATCGAGGAGAAGGCCGTTCCCGCCCTGGTCGAACTGCTCCAGGCCTGGCGCCGCCGCACCCTGATCGGCGACGCCGTGGTGTTGGTCCTGATCTGCGGACTGCTCCTCTACGGCTACCTGAGCACCGGGCTGCCGCAAGCGGCCTGGAGCTGGCTGAACCAGAGTCCACTGCACCTGTCCCTGGGCGCCCTGGGCACCTGGCTGGCCTGGCTGGGCCTGCACTTCGGGGTCCGCAAGCTGACCGCGCGCTCGCTGTACGGCATGGCGCGACGCCTGGCCGCCGAGCGCGGTATCCGCGGCAACCTGCCGGGCGCCTTCCTCGCCAACACCGTGCCCTGGCGCAGTATCTTCCGCAACAAGCCGCGCGGCTGGACACGCCGCAACCGGCGGCGCATCGCCGAGGTGCTGGAGAACACCGACCGCTACGTGCAGGATCTCAACGACAGCTTCACCAATCCCTCGGGCCGCCCCCCCATGGACCTCGAAGCCGAGGTGGCGGCACCCGAGCCGCGGGTCGCCAGCGGCGGGGAATGAGTGCGCGCATCGGCATCGACCTGGGCGGCACCAAGATCGAGGGCGTGCTGCTGCATGCCGACGGTCGGCTCGCACCCCGGCGGCGCATCGCCACCCCCCAGGGCGACTACCCGGCCATCCTGGATGCCATCGCCAGCCTGGTCGACCACCTCGACCCCGGTGGTCACCTGCCGGTGGGCATCGGCACCCCGGGGGCGCGTTCGCCCGAGACCGGCCTGCTGCGCAACAGCAATTCCACCTGCCTCAACGGCCGCCCCCTGCTGGACGACCTGCAGACCCGGCTCGGTCGGCCGGTGCGCCTGGCCAACGATGCCGATTGCTTCGCCCTGTCCGAGGCCTCGGACGGGGCGGCGGCCGGGGCACGCAGCGTGTTCGGGGTGATCATCGGCACCGGTACCGGCGCCGGTATCGTCATCGACGGCCGCCTGCTCGCCGGCCCCAACGCCATCGCCGGCGAATGGGGGCACAATCCCCTGCCCTGGCCCACGCGCGACGAACTCCCTGGTCCGCCCTGCTACTGTGGTCGGCACGGCTGCATCGAGACCTTCCTCTCCGGCCCCGGCATGGCGCGCGACCACGGCACCGGCGAGGACAGCCGCGCCATCGTGGCTGCGGCCGAGGCCGGCGATCCGCGCGCCCGCGCCACCCTGGATCGCTACCACGAGCGGCTGGCACGCGCCTTGGCCTCGGTCATCAACCTGCTCGATCCCGAAGTGATCGTGCTCGGCGGCGGCATGGGCCAGATTCGCTCACTCTACACCGAGCTGCCCCGACGGCTGCCGCCCTACCTGTTCTCGGATACCCTGCGCACCCGCATCGTGCCGCCCCGGCACGGCGATTCCAGCGGGGTGCGCGGCGCCGCCTGGCTGTGGACCGTGGAAGAAGTGCGGGAATTCGCGTAATCGGTGCCGCATCCATTAAAATTTCTTGATATTCCCTCACGGGAGAGACCCATGAAAGCGCAAACTGCCAACACCCCGAGCCTGCCGCACATCCAGGTGCCGCCACACCCGCAGTGGCCGGCACTCTCGCCCACCGAGCGCGAGGCACTGCGCGAACGCATCAAGCAGCTCATGCGCGAACGCGATGCCGTGCTGGTGGCCCACTACTACGTGGATGGCGAGCTGCAGGCGCTGGCCGAGGAGACCGGCGGCTGCGTGGCCGACTCGCTGGAGATGGCCCGCTTCGGCGCACGCTCGGATGCCCGCACCCTGGTGGTCTGCGGCGTGCGCTTCATGGGTGAGACCGCCAAGATCCTCAACCCCGAAAAGACCGTGCTGATGCCCGAGCTGGGCGCCACCTGCTCGCTCGACGAGGGCTGCCCGGCCGAGGCCTTCAGCGCCTTCTGCGACCAGCACCCCGAACGCACCGTGGTGGTGTATGCCAATACCAGCGCCGAGGTGAAGGCGCGCGCCGACTGGACCGTGACCTCGGGCATCGCACTCGACATCGTGCGTCACCTGCACGAGCGCGGCGAGAAGATCCTCTGGGCGCCGGACAAGCACCTGGGTCGCTATGTGCAACACCAGACCGGGGCGGACATCCTGCTGTGGGACGGCAGTTGCGTGGTGCACGAGGAGTTCAAGGGCTTCGCGCTCGAGCGCCTGCGCCGCCTGCATCCGCAGGCCGCGGTACTGGTGCATCCCGAATCGCCCGACGAGGTGGTCGACCAGGCCGATGTGGTCGGTTCGACCACCGCGCTGATCAAGGCGGTGAAGGAACTGCCCAACGAAGAGTTCATCGTCGCCACCGACGACGGCATCTTCTGGAAGATGCAGCAGGCCGCCCCCGGCAAGAAACTCATCTCCGCGCCCACCGCCGGCGAGGGCGCCACCTGCGAGTCCTGCGCGCACTGCCCCTGGATGGCCATGAACGCCTTGCAGAACCTCGAGACCGCCCTGCGCGAGGGCCGCGGCGAGATCCACATCGACGAGGCGATCCGCCAGCGTGCGGTGGTCTCCATCCAGCGCATGCTGGACTTTGCCGAGCGACGCGGCTGATTCAGACCTTGAACCCGGCGCGGGCCAGCAGCGCCAGGTCCACCCCGCCGCCGGCCTCGGCCGCGCGCTCGCCCAGCAGCAGGCGTTCCAGGTAACGGGCCAGCAGGTCGACCTCCAGGTTCACCTGCCGGCCCGGCGCGTACTCGTCCATGATGGTCTCCTGCAGGGTATGTGGCACGATGTTCAGCTCGAACACCGCGCCATCCACCGCGTTCACCGTCAGGCTGGTGCCATCCACCGTGATCGAACCTTTGTGCGCGATATAGCGCGCCAGCTCGTGCGGCGCACGCACCCGGAAACGCACCGAGCGCGCATCATCGTGGCGCTCCAGGATCTCGCCCAGCCCGTCCACGTGTCCCGACACCAGGTGTCCACCCAGGCGGGTCTGCAGGGTCAGCGCCTTCTCCAGGTTCACCCGGCTGCCGGGGCGCAGGCTGCCCAGCGAGGTCAGTGACAGGGTCTCGTTGGAGACATCGGCGGCGAAGCCGTCGCCCGGCAGCTCGACAGCGGTCAGGCACACGCCATTGACCGCGATGCTGTCGCCCAGCGCCACGTCGCCCAGGTCCAGCTTGCCGGTGGCGATGTGCAACCGCAGATCGCCGCCACGTGGTTCCAGGCGGCGCACTTCCCCGATGGCCTGAATGATGCCGGTGAACATTGCCAACCTCTCTCTTGCCGTTTGAATAGCGCGCCAGTATAGGCCATGGACTACCTGTCCGGCGCCCCTCTTGAAATCCTGACCAGCAACCCTATCTGTACCGCGAGACGAGACGAGGCTTCGGAAAAAGGAGGACAAGATCATGACGGCATTCGATTTTTCTCCCCTGTTTCGCGCGGCCATCGGCTTCGACCGCCTGACCGACGCGCTGGAGGCAGCGCGCCGTGCGGATACCGAGGGATGGCCGCCCTATGACATCGAGCTGACCGGCGAGGACCAGTACCGGATCAGCATGGCGGTACCGGGCTATTCCCCGGACGAACTGGACATCGAGGTGAAGGAGAATCGCCTGCGCGTGGCCGGTCGCCGCAAGGAAGGACAGCAGGAGCGCAAGTACCTGCACAAGGGCATCGTCCAGCCGGCCTTCGAGCGGGTGTTCCAGCTCGCCGACTATGTGAAGGTCACCGGTGCCGAGGTGAAGGACGGCCTGCTGCATATCGACCTGGTGCGTGAGGTGCCCGAGTCGATGAAGCCGCGGCGCATCGAGATCCGCACCGCCGGCCAGGAAGGCAAGCTGATCGAGGGCCAGGCCGATCGCGTCGAGGAAGAGAACAAGACCGCTGACGCGGCCTGATCCCGTATCGCGTATCATCACCCCGCTGCGGCGGGGTTTTTCTTTGACCGGCCGCCCATGCCAACCGGGGAAGACACCATGCACCGCCTGCTGCTCACCATCCTCCTGCTGCTCGGCCTGATCGCCGCCGCACCCGCCGCGCTGCCGATGGCTGTGGACGGGGAGCCCCTGCCCAGCCTGGCGCCCATGCTGGAACGGGTCACCGGCGCGGTAGTCAACATCGCCACCAGCAGCCAGCGCAAGCTGCGCCGCCACCCCCTGCTGGACGATCCCTTCTTTCGCTGGTTCTTCGAGGGCATCCCCCAGGAACGGCAACGACAGAGCCAGAGCCTGGGGTCGGGCGTCATCGTCGATGCGCGCAAGGGCCTGGTACTGACCAACCACCATGTGATCGAGGAAGCCAGCGAGATCCGCGTGACCCTCAAGGACGGGCGCAGCTTCCGCGCGCATCTGCTGGGCCAGGACCCCGAAATGGACATCGCGGTGTTGCAGATCCCGGCCGAGGATCTCACCGACCTGCCCTGGGGCGACTCGGACCAGCTGCGGGTAGGCGATTTCGTGGTCGCCATCGGCAGCCCCTTCGGCCTCAGCCAGACGGTGACCTCGGGCATCGTGTCGGCACTGGGACGCAGCGGCCTGGGCATCGAGGGCTACGAAAACTTCATCCAGACCGACGCCTCCATCAACCCCGGCAACTCCGGCGGCCCGCTGGTGAACCTGCGTGGCGAGCTGGTGGGCATCAACACCGCCATCCTCGCGCCGGGTGGCGGCAACGTCGGTATCGGCTTCGCCATCCCCGGCAACCTGGCCCGCGAGGTGCTGCGCCAGATCGTGGAATACGGTGGTCTCAAGCGCGGTGTGTTCGGCGTCAGTATCCAGAACCTGAGCGGCGACCTGGCACATGCCCTGGGCCTGGAACGCCCGCGCGGCGCCTTGATCACCGAGGTGCGCCCGGGCTCACCCGCGGAACGGGCCGGCCTGCAGGTGGGCGATGTGGTCACCCACATCGACGATCACGAGATCGCCAACGCCAGCGATTTCCATGCCCGCCTGGGACTGGCGCGCATCGGCCAGCACATCCGCCTGCGCGTGCTGCG
>CAYMWJ010000042.1:0-3743 GCA_964394235.1 uncultured Sedimenticola sp.
GCCTCACGCCATCTCGTTGGCACGCTGGAGACCGTACTTGCGCAGCTTTTCCACCAGCGTGGTGCGTCGCATCCGCAGTTTCCTGGCAGCATGGGCCACCACGCCGTCGGCCTCATCCAGCGCCTGACGGATCAGGCTCTGTTCCACATCGGCCAGATAGGCCTTGAGATCGATACCCTCGGGCGGCAAGCGTGGCACCGTGGTCACGGTGCCTGGCTGGGCACCTGCGACCGTGACCTCAGGCAACTCCTCGCTGGTCGGTGACGCAGCCGAGGTCGGCTTGCCGGTGCGAAACTTCTCCGGCAGATCCCCCACGTCCACCACACCATAGGGATAGAGGATGGCCAGGCGCTCCATCAGGTTGGCCAGCTCACGCACATTGCCGGGCCAGCTGTAATAGGTGAGTGCGGTGACCGCCGCCGGTGTCAGGCGCACCGATCCGCGCTTTTCGTGCTCGATGCGGGCGATCAGGTCGGCCACCAGCACCGGGATGTCTTCCACCCGCTCGCGCAGCGGCGGCACCTCGATGGGAAAGACGTTCAGGCGATAATAGAGATCCTCGCGAAAGCTACCGTCCTTGATAGCCTGCTCCAGATCGCGGTGGGTGGCGGCGATGATGCGCACATTGCAGCGTATGGTCTTGTTGCTGCCGACCCGCTCGAAGGTGCGCTCCTGCAGCACACGCAGCAGCTTGACCTGCATGTGCATGCTCATGTCGCCGATCTCGTCGAGGAACAGGGTGCCACCCTCGGCCAACTCGAAACGCCCCTGGCGGGCACTGATGGCCCCGGTGAAGGCCCCCTTCTCGTGGCCGAACAGCTCGCTTTCCAGCAAGTCGCCGGGGATGGCGCCACAGTTGACCGGCACGAAGGGCTTGCCACGGCGCTTGGAGTGGTAGTGCAGCTTGCGCGCCACCACCTCCTTGCCGGTGCCCGACTCGCCCAGGATGAGCACCGTGGCGTCAGTGTCTGCCACCTGCTCGATCATCCGGTTGATCTCGCGCGTGGCCCGCGAGTTGCCGGAGAGGCTGCGGAACAGCTCCACCGGTCGCCGCGCGCCCTCGCCCTGGCGCTGGTTGTCGGAGAACACCTGGGCACGGTGCAGGATGGAGATCACGGCATCGAGATGCGCCGGCAAGGAGAGCACGGCGATCACGTCACCACTGACCAACATCTCCTCCCCCGCCCGGTCCTTCTCTTGCACCTGCACCAGGGCCGGGCGGACCTGTGCCCGCTCGATGGCCCGCAGCCAGGCACTGCGTTCCTTGGCGGGGAGGCCGGCACTCATGAACACCGACACCGAGTGCTCGGCATAGCGGTCGATCATCCGCACCATCGCCTCGGGGGAGTCCGGCCACTCGACCTTGCAATCGACGAACTCCAGGATGTGTTTCAGGTAGTCTCGGGATTCTCCGGCCGGCATCACCAGCAGGGCGGCGGCGGCCTTGAGGGTGATATCCGTCGCTGTCTGCGCCATCCACGTCTCCTGCGCCTGGTGGACCAAAACCATGATGCAATGCGGCTTTTTCCGCGAGTTAAACACCTGCCCCGACAGATGTCAAAAAAACGTCATCCTGCAGATTTCCGTTGCCATCGGCTCCCGCTTGACAGCACCCGGCCCAGCCCCTAGAAATTGACCCATCTTCCTGACCCGGGACCCCGCCTTGGACGACATACCGCTAGGCGCCCTGTTCGGCGCGCTGATCTTGTTGCTGATCCTGTCGGCCTTCTTCTCTGGCTCGGAAACCGCGCTGATGACGCTCAATCGCTACCGGTTGAAGCATCTGGCGCGCGGTGGCCACCCCGGCGCACGGCGCGCCCAACGCCTGCTGGCGCAGCCCGACCGCCTGATCGGCCTGATCCTGTTGGGCAACAACTTCGTCAACATCCTTGCCTCCTCGCTGGCCACCCTGATCGCCATGCGCCTCGGTGGCGAGGGCGCCATCCCCATCGCCGCTGGGCTGCTCACCCTGGTGGTACTGATCTTTGCCGAGGTCGCGCCCAAGACGCTCGCCGCGCTGCACCCCGAGCGCCTGGCCTTCCCTGCCGCCTGGGTCTATACCCCCACCCAGCGGCTGCTGTTCCCTTTGGTATGGGTCGTCAACCTGCTGGCCAACTCGGTGCTGCGCCTGTTCGGGGTGGACCCACAGCACCGCGGCCCCGATGTACTCAGCCGCGAGGAACTGCGCACCGTGGTCAACGAGGCCGCCAGCATGATCCCGCAACAGCATCAGCAGATGTTGCTGGCGCTGCTCGACCTGGAGAACGTGCGCGTCGAGGACATCATGGTGCCGCGCACTGAGATCGACGGCATCGACATCCTGGACCCCATCTCGATCATCCTCGACCAGCTGCAGCAACTGCCCTATACCCGGGTACTGGTGTACGAGGGCAGCATCGACCACGTGCTGGGCTTTCTGCATTCGCGCAAGATCCTGCAGGCCGCGCTCGATCGCGACGGTCTGACCCACGAGGAGCTGCGCGCACTGATCCGCGAGCCCTACTTCATTCCCAAGGGCACCTCACTGTACGACCAGCTGCTCAACTTCCAGCGCAGCCGGCGGCGCGCCGGCCTGGTAGTGGATGAATACGGCGACATCCTGGGACTGGTGACCATGGCCGATCTGCTCGAAGAGATCGTCGGTGAGTTCACCACCGACCCGGCCGACAGCCTGGCGGACGTGACGCCACAGGAGGACGGCAGCTTCCTGGTAGACGGTTCGGCCAATCTGCGCGAACTGGTGCGCACCCTGCACTGGGACTTGCCGACCGACGGACCGAACACCCTCAACGGCCTGATCGTCGAGCACCTGCAGAGCCTGCCCGAGCCCGGCACCTCGGTGATGATCAACGGCTACCCCATCGACATCCTGCAGACCCAGGACAACCGGGTAAAGACCGCGCGTATCCGCCCGGCGGAGCGACGCACACTCGATGCGACCGGCGACGAGGACGACCTCAACTTCTGACCCTGCCGACCGCTATACCCGGAAAGACCAGGCAAACGAGGCGAACCAGATGACAGGAAAAAATCGGCGACGCTTCCAGCGGATCGTCCTCAAACGGCCCGCACTGCTGGCCGCGGACGGACGCTCATGGCCGGGTGAACTACTGGACATTTCACTGCGTGGTGCCTTGATGCACACCGGACTGACACCGCTACCTGCGGTCGGCACCCAGGGCATGACCGACATCGCACTGAGCGACGACCCGGACTTCCTGATCCGCATGCAGATGGAAGTCTGCCGCACCGATACGCAACGCATCGGCCTGCGCGTCACCGGCATCGACATCGAAGACGCCTGCCAACTGCGCCGACTGGTGGAACTCAACGCCGGCGACGCCGAGCTGTTGCAACGCGAGCTCGAAGAACTCTCGGCGAACTGAACTGCGCCGAACACGGGATAACCACAAAGCACGACCTCAACAGGCGTCGATGGCCTCGGACAGGCGACGGACCGGGACCACTTCCAGCCCTTCGATGGGCTTTCGCGGGGCGTTGGCCGCGGGCACGATGGCGCGCCGGAAGCCGTGCTTGGCGGCTTCGCGCAGGCGCTCCTGCCCCGAGGGCACAGGCCGGATCTCGCCGGCCAGGCCCACCTCGCCGAAGGTCACCAGGTCGCCGGGCGCGGGCTGGTCACGAAAGCTCGAGAGCACCGCCAGCAGCACCGCCAGGTCCGCCGCCGGCTCGGTCACCCGCACCCCGCCGACCACGTTCAGGAACACGTCCTGGTCATACATGCC
>CAYMWJ010000042.1:3843-9552 GCA_964394235.1 uncultured Sedimenticola sp.
ATGGAATCGAGCACCAGCGCACGCGGCCCGTGGCGCCCGGCCAGGTCGATGATGCGCTCGACCTGGGTCTCGGTGAGCAGCTGCACCTTGTCGCCCGGCAGACCGAGACGCTGCGCGCGCAGGCTGATCTGCTCGGCCGATTCCTCGCCGCTGACATACAGCACCGGCATCTGCTCGGCGAGCAGCGCCATGGCCTGGATCAGCAGGGTGGACTTGCCGATGCCCGGGTCGCCACCGATCAGGGTCACCGAGCCGGGCACCAGGCCGCCACCGAGCACCCGGTCCAGCTCGCCCAGGCCGGTAGCGATGCGTTGTGTCTGCTGCGGCGTGACCTCGGACAGGCGGCGCACCGACTGGGCGCGCGCATCACCGGCGTAGCCGGCAAAGCGCCCACCACTCGGGGGCGCCGGTGCGGTCTCTTCCTGGAGGGTGTTCCAGGCCCCGCAATCGGTGCACTGCCCCGCCCACTTGGGATGACTGGCGCCGCACTCGCTGCACCGGTAACGGACCTTGGGTGCCCTCGCCATCTCAGTCTCCGTAGTCGCGCGCCACCCGCGCGGTGACACCACAGAACAGGGTGTAGGGAATGGTATCCGCCCAGCGCGCCACCTCGTCGGCCGGCAGTCCCTCGCCCCAGAGCGTCACCCGGTCGCCCACCCGGGCCTCGGGCAGGCCGCGCAGATCGACCATCAACATGTCCATGGACACCCGGCCAACCACGGGCAACCGTCGCCCGCGCAACAGGACCTGCGCGCCGGGACCAATGTGCCGAGGATAGCCGTCGCCGTAACCGATGCCGACCACGCCCAGCGGCAGGTCCTCGGGCGCACGCCAGGTACCGCCATAACCGACCGGCTCGCCGCGCTGCACGCTGCGTACCGCCAGCAGCGGCGCGCTCAGGGTCATCACCGGACGCAGGTCGAGCGCGGCGGCATCACGCCCGGCCAGCGGCGAGGCGCCGTAGAGCATCAGCCCGGGGCGCACCCAGTCGGCATGGCTGTCGGGCCAGGCGAGGATGCCCGCCGAGTTGGCGAGCGAGCGCGCCAGGCCGCACCCGGGCAGCACCGCACGCATGCGCGCCAGCTGGGTTTCGGTGGTGGTATCGGCGAGGTCGTCGGCATTCGCCAGGTGGGTCATCAGCCCCGCCAGGCGCAGCCACGGCAGGGCGCGGAACTGCTCGAGCAACCCGTCGGCCTGCGCCGGGTCGAAACCCAGGCGGTGCATGCCGGTATCGAACTTGATCCAGCAATCGAGCGCGCCGCCGCGCATGTCAGCCTGCAGCAGGGCGAGCTGGTGCGGATCGTGGATCACCAGCGCCAGGTGGTGCCGCCGCGCCAGGGCGAGATCGTCCGCCGTCAGCGGCCCCTCGAGCACCACCAGCGGGGCGTCGATGCCGGCCTCGCGCAGTGCGACCGCCTCGTCGATGCGCGCCAGTGCGAAGGCGTCCACTTGCTCCCGCAGCGCCTGCGCCACCGGCAACATGCCGTGTCCGTAGGCCTGCGACTTGATCACCGCCATCACCCGCCGCCCCGGGGCACGCTCACGCACCACACCCAGGTTGTGTCGTAGCGCGGCCAGGTCGATGCGCGCACAGGCGCCGCCGACCGCCTCAGTGGTCGAGATCGGCATAGGCGTCATAGGCATAGTTGTCGAAGCGTGTGTACTGCCCCTGGAAGGTGAGGGTGACGGTGCCGATGGGGCCATTACGCTGCTTGCCAATGATGATCTCGGCCTTGCCCTTGTCCGGCGAGTCCTCGTTGTACACCTCGTCGCGATAGATGAAGACGATCAGGTCCGCATCCTGCTCGATGGCCCCGGACTCGCGCAGGTCGGACATCACCGGGCGCTTGTTGGGCCGCTGCTCGAGCGACCGGTTGAGCTGCGAGAGCGCGATCACTGGCACGTTCAGTTCCTTGGCCAGGGTCTTGAGCCCGCGCGAGATGGCGGAGATCTCGTTGGTACGGTTCTCGCTGGCCTCGGGGGCCTGCATCAATTGCAGGTAGTCGATCACCACCAGACCGAGCTGGCCGTACTCCTTCATCAGCCGGCGGCAGCGCGCACGCACCTCGGTGGGGGTGAGTGCCGGGGTGTCGTCGATGAACAGCTTGGCCTGCTGCAACAGGCTGACCGCCGAGGTCACACGCGGCCAGTCGTCGTCCTCGAGCTTGCCGGTGCGCACCGCCTGCTGGTTGATCCGCCCCAGCGAGGAGATCATGCGCATGGTCAAGGCCTCGCCGGGCATCTCCATGGAAAAGATGGCCACCGGCAGACCAGCGCTGATCGCCACGTTCTCGGCGATGTTCATGGCAAAGGTGGTCTTGCCCATCGAGGGTCGGCCGGCAACGATGATGAGATCGGACTTCTGCAGGCCCGAGGTCTTGGCATCGAAATCATCGAAACCGGTGGGCACGCCGGTCATCGCCGAGTCGCTGGAGTACAGCTCCTCGATACGGTTGACCGTGTCGGTGAGCAACTCGGTGATGGGCCGGAATCCCGAGCGCCCCTTGGCCTGCTGCTCGGCGATCTGGAACACCAGGTTCTCGGCCTCGTCGAGCAACTGATCGACCTTGCGTCCCTCCGGGCGGTAGCAGCTCTCGGCAATGCGGTTGCCGACACGGATCAACTGGCGCATCACCGACTGCTCGCGCACCAGGCGCGCATAGGCCCCGACATTGGAGGCCGTCGGGGTGTCGTTGGCCAGCATGCCCAGGTACGGCAGGCCGCCCACATCGTCCAGTTCCCCGCGCCGCTCCAGCTCTTCGGCCAGGGTGACCACGTCCAGCGGCTGGTCGGCCTCGCCCAGCGCCGCCATGGCGCGGAAGATCGCCTGGTGTTCGCGGCGGTAGAAGTCCTCGGCAGTGATCTGGTCGGCGACCCGCTCCCAGGCCTCGTCGTCGAGCATCAGACCGCCGAGCACCGCCTGTTCGGCCTGGATGGAATGCGGTGGCAGACGCAGGGCCTCCATGGCGGCCTCGGCCGGCAGGCTGGCCTGCGGCGGTACTTCGAGCGGCGGGGGAAACTGATCGGAATCCATGGACATGGGCCTATTGAATCACAAAAAACGGGACCCGAAATGCAAACACCCCGGCAGCTTGCGCGGCCGGGGCGTCAGGATGCGTCGCACGCGTCGCTTCAGATCACTCCTCGGCGACCACGTTGACCTTCAGCTCCACGTCCACGTCGGTGTGCAGATGCAGCACCACGGTATATTCACCGGTGACGCGGAAGGCGCCCTCGGGCATGCGCACCTCGGAGCGGGAGATCTCGATACCGGCGTTCTGGCAGGCCGCCACGATATCGCTGGTGCCCACCGAACCGAACAGCTTGCCTTCCTCACCAGCCTTGTGCGCGATGGTCACACCATTTTCCAGCGCCTGGACCTGCGCCTTGCGCGCCTCGGCGGCGGCCAGCTTCTCGGCCTCCTGTTTCTCGAGCTCGGCGCGGCGCTCCTCGAACATCTTGATGTTCTCGGGGCTGGCGAACACGGCCTTGCCCTTGGGAATCAGAAAGTTGCGGGCATAACCCGACTTGACGGTCACCTTGTCGCCCAAGGTGCCCAGATTCTCGACTTTTTCCAGCAGAATGACTTCCATCGTTTCAAACCCCTTCTCGTTTCGCCCGGGTGCGAGCGATGCTACTGCCCCTTGCCAGGGCCCGACGAGCCGTCGGTGTCACCACGCACCCTGGCCCTGAAATCCAACCAACCGTCGGCGTATCCGGCGATGGCAACGGCCGTGAGGCTGTGCGGCAGGCCGACGATCAACAAAAAGTACAACCCGAACAACCAGCTCCGTTTGCCGCCTGCGAGGGCGACCACCCCGTGGGCCGCGGCCAGGCCCTGCAACAGGAACAGCGTCAGGACCACCACCTGCAACTGCCCGGCCAGATTGGGCTGGTCTCCCACCAGCCCCGCCAGCAGCAGAACCGGCACCCCCCACAACCAGAGCCGCGCCACCCGCAGTGCACGAAACTCACGACCGAAGGCGTTCTCGTGCCCGGCCAGCAGGGCCTGCCCCCAGCGCCCGAACATCAGCGCCAGGGACGCCGACAACGCCCACACCCCGCCGATGCCGCCCGGCATCCAGCCGGCCATGACCTCCAGCAGGGCCCGCTGCTGATCCTCGGGGACTACCTCACTGTCCCAGTTGGCGGCCATGTAGTCCTGCAGCAGGCCGCCCCAGAAGGCTGCCGGATCACCCAGCAGCAGGTACTGCACCAGTACCACGGCCATGCCGGCCAGCGCCGCGGCCTCGAGCGCACGGGTCAGCGAACCGCTGCGTCCCAGCACCAGCGCCAGCCCCCAGACCGGCAGCCACAGCATCAGCCCCAGCATGCCCAGCACCAGCGGCTGGGCGAACAACAGGCCGCCCAGCAGGCTCATGGCCAGGACCGAGATCCCGACCACCAGCAGCCCTTCGCGCGGTCCGTTGCGCAGGGTGGCCAATACCACCAGGCCATTGCTCAGAATCGACAGGGGACTGAGCAACAATGCCAGCAACGCCATGACCACCACGGCCATGCTGGCCTGGGTCCTGCCCCGCATCACCGCGACGAGCAGCCCTTTCATACGGTTCCCCCGTTCAGGGGCGGACGCCGTTCACGGCGCCCGACCCGGCAGCCGTTCAGTGGCTGTCGGTGTACGGCAGCAGTGCCAGGAAGCGCGCACGCTTGACCGCAGTGGCCAGCTGACGCTGGTACCTGGCGCTGGTGCCGGTAATGCGGCTCGGTACGATCTTGCCGGTCTCGCTGATGTTCTGCTTGAGCAGGTTGAGATCCTTGTAGTCGATCTCCTTGATGCCCTCGGCAGTGAATCGGCAGTACTTGCGACGACGATAGAAACGCGACATTTCAACGACTCCTCTGGATCAGGAAGCGGCGGCTTCGGGGGCTTCGTTCTTGTCATCCTCGCGCGCCAGCGGCGAGGGCTCGGTGATGGCCTCTTCGCGACGGATGGTCAGATGACGCAGCACGGCATCGTTGAAACGGAAAGCGCTCTCCAGCTCGGCCAGCGCGTTCTTGCTGCACTCGATGTTCATCAGCACGTAGTGCGCCTTGTGCAGCTTGTTGATGGGATAGGCCAGTTGGCGGCGACCCCAGTCCTCGAGACGGTGAATGGTGCCGCCATCGCCCTCGATGATGGACTTGTAGCGGTCCACCATGGCGGGGACCTGCTCGCTCTGGTCCGGGTGGACCAGGAACACGATTTCGTAGTGACGCATTGTAGCTCCTCACGGTTTGACAGCCTCCCGCCAGCGGCGGTGAGGCAAGGAGAACCCGGCATGACCGGGTCGAAGCGCGCGATTCTAGAGAAGGCTGGAACGCAATGCAAGCCGACCGGCTCCCGCGAAGGGAAGTTTGATACTGGCCGTTCAGGCACGCCGCTGGCGCAGCGCCTCGTACAGGCAGATGCCGGTGGCGACCGAGACGTTGAGACTCTCGACCTGCCCGAGCATGGGCAGGCACACCAACTGGTCGCAGGCCTCGCGGGTGAGTCGGCGCAGGCCACCGCCCTCGGCGCCCATGACGAGACCGAGCGGGCCGGTGAGATCGGCGTCGAACAGGTCGGTCCCGGCCTCGCCGGCGGTGCCGACCAGAAAGATGCGGTGTGCGTCCTGCAGGCGGCGCAGGGTGCGCGCCAGATTGGTCACCTGGAAGAAGGGCACCGTCTCGGCCGCACCGCTGGCGACCTTGCAGACGACCGGGGTGAGA
>CAYMWJ010000042.1:9652-18664 GCA_964394235.1 uncultured Sedimenticola sp.
TCCCGCTTCACGAGCGTGGCTTGCTGCGTCGGCGTGCCGGGTGACGCTGGCCAGCGGCCTTCTTCTTCGCCGCCTTCTTGCCGACCTTCCTGGCCGCCTTCTTGTGGGCGGCTTTCCTGGGCGACGATTTCCTGCCCGCCTTCCTGCCGACCTTCCCGGCCTGACCAGCCCCTTTGCCGCTTGCCTCCTCGCTGTCGACCGGGCGCCCCCAGCCCGGCACCGCCGGTCGCCAGACACTGCCCTTGGCGGCTTGCTCTTTCGCGGGCGACTCTTCCCTGGACTGCTTGGCGGCGGGTTTGCGCGAGGACGCGGTCTCACCAGTCGTCTCGGCCCCGCGCCTTTCCCGATCGCGATCCCGACCGCGCCGGCGAGCACCTCGTCGCGCGCCCTCGTCCTCCCGCGCGCGACCACCGGCGAGCACGAAGTCGATCTTGCGCTCGTCCATGTTCACCGCAGCCACTTGTACACGAATCCGATCGCCCAGGCGATAGACCTTGCCGCTGCGCTCGCCGGTCAGGCGGTGACCGATGGGATCGAAGTGGAAGTAGTCGCGGTCCAGCGCGGTGATGTGCACCAGGCCGGTGACATAGATGTCGGCCAGCTCGACGAACAGGCCAAAGCTGTTGACACTGACGATCAGCCCCTCGAACACCTGCCCGACCTTGTCGAGCATGAACTCGCATTTGAGTGCATCGGCCGAATCGCGCGAGGCCTCGTCGGCACGGCGCTCGTTGGCGGAACAGTGCTCGGCCATGGTCTGCAGCTGCGTGTGGCTGTAGCTGAACTCGGCCGGCTTGCTGCCCGTGAGCAGGTGGCGGATGGCCCGGTGCACCATGAGGTCGGGATAACGCCGGATCGGCGAGGTGAAGTGCGTGTAGGCCTCGAGCGCCAGGCCGAAGTGACCCTTGTTCTCGGCGGCATAGACCGCCTGCATCATGGAACGCAGCAGCACGGTCTGGATCAGGTGGTAATCGGGCCGGTCCTTCGCCTGCTCGAGCAGCTCGGCATAGTCCTTGGCGGAGGGTCTGGGCATACCGCCAAGACGCAGGCCGAGCTCGGCCAGGAACTGTTGCAGGTCCTCGAGCTTCTCCTCACTGGGCGGCTCGTGGTTGCGGAACATCGCCGGCATCCGCTTGCGCAGCAGGTGCCGCGCCGCCGCCACGTTGGCCGCCAGCATGCACTCCTCGATCATGCGATGGGCATCGTGGCGCTCCAGCGGGATCACCTCGGCCACCTTGCCGTTGCCGTCGAAACGGAACTTGGTCTCGACCGAATCGAAGTCGATGGCGCCACGCTGCTCGCGCGCCGCATGCAGCACCTTGTAGAGGGTGTGCAGGTCACGCAGGTGCGGTAACACGTGTGCGAAGCGTTCGCACAATTCGGGATCGCCGCGCTCGAGCATGTCGCGCACCTGATCATAGGTGAGCCGCGCATGCGAGTTCATCACCCCCTCGAAGAAGCGCGAGCGGTACATCCTGCCCTTGGCGTCGAAGTACATCTCGGCCACCATGCACAGGCGGTCGACATGCGGGTTGATCGAGCACAGACCGTTGGACAGCACCTCGGGCAACATGGGCACCACCCGGTCGGGGAAGTACACCGAAGTGGCACGGTTGTAGGCCTCGCGGTCGAGCGGGCTGTCGGGCTGCACATAGGCCGAAACATCGGCAATGGCCACCAGCAGGCGCCAGCCCTTGGGCGTGGGCTGGCAGTACACCGCATCGTCGAAGTCGCGCGCGTCCTCGCCGTCGATGGTCACCAGCGGCGTCTTGCGCAGGTCCACCCGTCCCTGCTTGGCCGCTTCGGGCACCTCCTCGGTGAGCCCGGCAATCTGCTCGAGCACATCATCCGGCCACTCGACCGGGATGTCATGGGCACGGATGGCGACATCGGTCTCCATGCCCGGCGCCATGTGGTCGCCCAGCACCTCGACGATATGGCCGATGGGCTGACGCCACTCGGTGGGGTGCTCGTCAATGGCCACGACCACCACCTGCCCGTCCTCGGCATCGCCCAGCTGGTCGGGCGGCACCAGGATCTGCTGCGGGATGCGCTTGTTGTCCGGCAGCACGAAGGCCACACCCTTTTCTATGTGCAAGCGGCCCACCAGCCGGGAGAAGGCGCGCTCGAGCACCTCGATGACAACCCCTTCCTTGCGCCCGCGCCGGTCGGTACCCGAGACCTGGGCGACCACGCGATCACCGTGCCAGACCTTGCGCATCTCACGCGGCACCAGGAACAGGTCGTCACCACCGTCGTCGGGTTTGAGAAAACCAAAGCCGTCGGGATGACCGATCACCCGCCCGGGGATCATGTCGGCATGGTTCACCCGACAATAGCCACCGCGGCGGTTACGGATCAACTGGCCATCACGGATCATGGCGCGCAAACGACGGGACAGGGCCTCGAGCTGGTCCTCCTCCAGCAGACCGAGCGCCTCGGCCAGCTCGTCGAACGAGAGGGGGCAGCCCAGCTCGTCGATGGCTTCCATGATGAACTCACGGCTGGGGATGGGGTTCTCGTACTTCTGCGCCTCACGCGCGAAATTCGGGTCCTTGGCGCGCAGACCGCGCGACTTGCTTCTTCTTGCCACTCAATTTTTGCCTTTCTGGAATCGTGGCGACATTGTACGTTGACAAGCCGCTCCTGTCGCTGTAGATTACGCGCCCTCAGCTACTCATGCCTGGGTGGTGAAATTGGTAGACACGCTAGCTTCAGGTGCTAGTGGGGGTGACCCCGTGGAGGTTCAAGTCCTCTCCCAGGCACCATATTCCGCGGTTCCATGACCGCTTGATCAAAAGGCTTTCTTCGGAAAGCCTTTTTTCTTTGGACGGCCACCTCCACGGCGGTCACACCGACTGCGACACAAGCCGTGTCACAGCCCGCGCGACAGCCCCAGGTGCAGGAGGCGTCCATGTCCACCCGACATCTGCTGCTGCGTAACGGCACCTGGTACTACCGTCGACGCGTCCCGGCCGTGTGGCAAGAACGGCTCGGTCGCAAGACGATCTGCTTTTCGCTGCGTACAAGCATCCGGCGCGTGGCCGATAGACTCGGGCAAATCGAAGATCCGCGATACGAGGCGCTCTTCCATTCCGTTCGCCCTGAGGATTCGCTCATGCGGCCTGTTCCCGCGCGGCGATCTTTTCACACACCGTGCGATCATCAGGCAACAGACTGTCGAAGTAGCTGCTTACCGCGTCTCCAGACCAGATCCGGTCGGACAAGGGCATGGATAACGAAATGGGAAAGGCACGGGCAGACGACAGGAAGGCGGCTTCTCATCGGCGACTCCACTACTCCTCAAGGCGAACGAAATACCCACCGGCATCCCGATATTCGCGCCCGTGGCAGGTAAGCACCATGATCTGGTAGCGCTTCGCTGCCTGGAACAGGATGTCCTTCATGCGGTCGCGGCGCTCATCATCCGAGTTGACCAGGGCATCATCCAGCACCACGGTCACCGGTACCCCGGCCTCGGCAAGCAGATCGGCATAGGCAAGACGCACGAGGACGGCCAGCTGTTCGCGGGTGCCAATGCTCAGGGTCTCGAACGACTCCAGCATCCTGTCGCGGCGTAGTCCCACCAGGGCCAGGGAGTCGTTGACCACCGGCTCCGCTCCCGGGATGAGCTGGCGCAGATACCTCACCAGGCGCTCGACGATCGGACGGGCCACCGCCTCGCGCGCCCGCTGCAGCGAGGCCTCCAGCGTCCTTGCCAGGAGGTCGAGTGCGCGGGCCTGGCGCTCCTCCTGTTCGAGCTCCCGGCGCACCTGAGCGTATTCGCTCTCCAGGGTAGACACCTGTTCCGCCAGACCCTGCTGGCCCAGGGCCGCGAGCGTGGCTCGCAGCTGGACCACTTCCCGCTCCAACGCAGCCCGGTCCTCGTTCAGATCCCCGAGTACCCGTTGCGCACGTTCGATCCCCGCCTCGACGGCTCCGGGGTCTTCCGCGGCCAGGGCATCTTCTGCGACCCGGAGCTGCTGCCGCTGTTGCTCGAGCGCCTGCGCTGCCTTGCGCACTGCCTCTTCCAGATGTTCGTCTGGCTGCTTTTCCCGCGCTGCCGCCAGTGCTTCCTGGACGGTTTCGAGCCGTCGCTCGGCCTCCTTCCGATCCGCGCGCGCCGCCTCGATCCGGGCCTGCAGACCGGATACGCTGTCCCGGTAGCCCAGCAGTTCCGCTACGCAGGTGTCCAGCTGCGCCCGCAGCGCCTGCGCCTCCTCTTCGAGCGCGGCGAGATCGGGATCACCCCCTTCTCCTGCACCGAGTTTCCCGCGCAATGCGCCCACCCTGGCCGACAGCTCTTGCAATTGATCCTGCAGAGCCGGCAGCCCCCCGTCGGGCGCAAGCCCCTTGAGTTCGGCCTCGGCCTGTTTTGCCGCCTGGCCGAGTTCCTCGCGCTGGCGCACCTGCTGCCGCGCCTCGGCCACCGAATCCACGCCGAGTTCCTCCAGGCGCCGTTGGAGCTGTTCCTTCAGTCCATCCAGCTGGCTCCGGAGCGGCGCGAGGTCCTCGCCACCGGGCTTGATATCGATTCGGCCGACGCCTTCGATCTCCAGCCCGGCCTCCCGGGTGAGACACATCTCGCCCGTGCCGTGGATCGACTCGCCCGCCAGCCGCGCCTGGACACCTGCCTCCAGGGCATAGCTTACCCGGGTCGCGACCGCCTGCAGGCGCTCCTCGCCCAGGTCCAATTCCCGCTCCAGCGAGTCCAGCTCGGAAAGATCCTTTTCCTCCACCCGCAGGGCTGCCTGTTCGGCAAGGGCCGCGCGCCGCTGTTCATCGAGCTGCTGCGCCTTGTCCAGGCGCTGCACGAGCGTCTCACGTTGCTGCTCGAGGCGTTGCAACTCCCGGACATCGCGCGCCCGCTGCAGGTCGCTCTCGAGCCCGCGGCGGCGGGCGTTGAGCCGGTCCACCTCGACCTGGCATTCGTTGCGCTTCTTCTCCAACGGTGCGAGCTCCGCTTCGAGCTGCTGCACCTTCGCGGTTGCGCTCTCCAGCGTCGCCTGCGCCTCATCGACCGCCGCGACAGCGGCCTGCCGCTTGTCCCGGGCCTGCTGTGCACGTGCCCAGGCCAGCTCGGCCTGCGCAACGGCCTTCTCGCCCTCCGCGATGCGGGCACGCAACTCGGTGATGCGCTCGGCCACTTCCTGGAGCTCGCGTAGCCGCTGTTCGGCCTTCTCGAGCAGGCGCGCATCGCGGTATTCCCGGAGCTTTCCCTCCACCCTGCCAAGCTGGTCCACCTGCTTCTCGTAGGCCTCGAGCTCCTGTCTTGCCTGCCGCAGGGTTTCGGCAAGACGTTCGGCGCGCTGCTGCAACTTGCGGTAACCGCCGCGCGGATTGCCGCGCCTGTCGAAGTACTGATCGCGCAGCTCCTGGATGCGCCGGAACAGGGCCTCCCCGCGATCGCCCCCCAGCAGATCGCGCATCTCCTGCTCGAAGACGCCCTGTACCTGCTCGCGGCTCTCGTCGGTGAGCACCACCGGCTGGTGTGCGCTGCCCTGCTCCACCCAGAGCAGGCCCGCCAGCCCCTGGTTCTCGGGCCGGCTCGCCCCCCTTCCCGGATAGGCGAAGCCCAGCAGTTGCTCCAGATATTCCTCGGCTTCCGGCCCTTCCCAGCGCTGACCGTCGCTGGCCTGCAGGCGCAGGCCGCCGTCCTTCTTCCTGGAGAAGGTCTTCTCGAGGTGGTATTGGCGACCCGCCACCGTGAAGTCCAGCTTCACCGACGGGCTGACTGCGGCGCCGTGGGGGCGGTAGCGCTCCCCTACGTTGCTGCGATAGCGATCGAACAAGGCGGCCCGCACCGCCCGCAACAGGGTCGACTTGCCGGCCTCGTTCTCTCCGGCGATCACGTTGAGGCCTGCTTCCAGCCCCTCGATCACGACCGGCTCGCGGAACTGCTGGAACTGGTCCACCTCGATGCGATGAAACTGGAAGCCACTCATGCCTGCTGCCTCCGCTGCTCCAGGTAGAGGATCTGCAAGGCCATGGCAGCGACCTCGCGGTCCTCATTGGTTTCGTCCCCTTCGATGGCCTGCAGGGCCTTGACCGCATCGCGCACGAAGCCGGTCGCTCCCAGCTCCTCGATGTCCTCCGCGGTGGGGCGGGCCAGCAGGCCGCTCTCGTGCACGTCCAGGAAGTGCAGGCGGGCCTGCCAGTCCGCCAGCAAGCGGTCCAGGCGTTCGCGCATGGCCAGGCTCAGTGCGCCGCCCAGCGTTAGCCGCAACAGGGTGGTGCCCGGCGATTCGAGCTGCTGCAAACGCCCATCGAGCACCTCCAGCGAGTCTTCGTCCACGATCTCGAAGGTGTCCTGCCGCCAGCGATAATGTCCGACCGGGACCTTCTCCACGGCCGGCGGCTCGCCGGGGTCATTCAGGGTCACGAGCAGCACATTACCCGAGTCGTTCCCTTTGAAGCGGTCGGGCTCCGGGGTGCCGGCATACCAGATGCGATCGGCGATCTCGAGGGTGCCGTGCCAGTCGCCCAGCGCCAGATAGTCGAGCCGCGCGGTTCTTGCCCGATCCTCGGCAATAGGATTCATCGCCTCCGCCTGCTCGGGCAGGCGGTTGCTCACCGCTCCGTGCGCCAGGCCCACGCGGCACACCCCCGGTTCGGTCTGGTGACTATCAAACCAGGCGGTCAGATCACGGGTGTCGTGGCGGCGCTGCAATGGCGCCGGCAACACAACCAGGCGGCCATCACACAGCGGGATGGCCGCGGGCTCGACTGCCAGGACCACATTCGGCGGCACGATGTCCATCTGTTGCAGACGCGTCCAGGCGCTCTGCGCCAGGGCCGCATCGTGGTTGCCGGGCAGCAGCACCCAGGTGCCATCGAAGGCGGCCAATGCGTGCATGGTGCGACGCAGGGTGTCGTCCGACACCGCGTTGTCGTCGAACACATCGCCCGCCACCAGCACCGCGTCCACCGCTCGCTCGCTGGCCAGCCGGGCGATCGCTGCAACCGTCTTCAGGCGCTGCAAGCGCAGCGCTGCCCCGGCGTCGCCAGGCACGTTGGCGAACTGCTTGCCGATCTGCCAGTCGGCCGTGTGCATCAGGGTAATCGTCATCCGTTCAGTTCCTCTTCGTCCTGTAGAACTTCCGGAACCTCTAAACAAGTCCACATTCTCCTCCCCCATACAATCCCCTGGCGTCCGTAACGCCTGCTCCTTGACAGCACGCGACGACGCGCTAGCGTTCTTGCGGATTTCCTACTTTCGAGCGCCAACATGGACACAACGAAACTCTCCAGCAAAGGCCAGATCATCATTCCCAAACACCTTCGTGCGGCTCACCGATGGAAAGCGGGCCAGGAATTTGCCGTGATCGATACAGGAGAAGGCATCCTGCTCAGGCCGAAATCGCCTTTTCATGAGACCACGATCGAACAAGTGGCCGCCTGCCTCGAATACCAAGGCCAGCCCAAAACCATCGAGGAGCTGGAGCAAGCCATTGAAAAAGGAGTGAAACAGGCCTCTCATGATCGCGATTGATACCAATATCGTTGTGCGTTCATTGACAGGTGACGATGCCCGGCAATCCAAGAAAGCCGTCGAACTGTTTGAAAACAACTGGCATGACCAGGGTCTGGATTTCGCGGATGCCCTGCACTTGTTGCTTTCCGCACAATGCAACCGCTTTTTCACCTTCAATACGGAATTCATTCGCAAGCCCAAGAGCTTGAGCCGGTGCTCTGTCATCGAGCCCTGAGGGTGGGGACGACGCGGCCACTGTATCGCTCCAGCAGCGCCTCTTGCGCCGGAAACGGTAGAAGAGGAGCATTCGACGGTCGCCGACATAAGTCACAAACCGTTCTCTACGGCCCAAAGAAGGCAGCAAATTTTTCAGGGTTGTCCAACACCTCGATCATTTCCCAGGCTTTCCACCCCTGTGCTACCGCAACCGCCTTGTCTTCGCTCGAAAGGACGACTGCCACCCGACGATCGGGCCACGCCAATTCGACCTCACCGACCACTTCCCTGCCCCTGTCCTGGAGTTCATAACCTACCTCGGGCACCGGAATTCCTTTTTTCCGGCATAACAGAACAACCCCTTCCACAGCGGGATCCGCTATTTCGATGACCTCGTCCCACGCCCCTTTCAACCCGACACCCTGTTCTCGACGCAACCTGTTGATCAACTGCATCTGCTGATGGGAGACGAATAGATGCCCATGGTGTGCCTGCTTGCGATGGCAATCAGCGCAAAGCACCTTCAGATTCGAAGGCCTGTTGTCACTCTTGTGACCGTTGATATGGTGCACATGCAGCAGGTTCCTGTGGTCGCTCAGCCGCACCCCGCACTGTTCGCAAAGAAATCCTCGCTCCGCCCTCAGACGGCTGGATATCAGCGGCCAGTCCTCCGTGTACTGTGCATTGTCATCATCTGGATGGTGTGGAAGGTACTTGAAACAGGAGCTGTAATGCTGGAAGAAATCGTCGATTCGGAATGGCTCCCAGATGGTCTTTTTCGGGTTTCTTTCGCCCGAGACGTACCCCTTGTAATTCAACTTTTTCAGGCAGTTGATGCATACCCTTAGCTCCGCCGTGCCAGACAGTGGGGCACGAATATCCGGATCGAACCCTGTAATCTCGAATCGACCACTGAGATCGTTGGTCACAAAGTACCGATCGAAACGATTTCTGGAGCGCATGTCCTGCAATGTCTTGCAGTCCGCTACATGGAAGCGGTATCCCATACTGCCATTTCTCAGCGCAGCCCTGAACTTCTCGGTTCCGTGATCCTTTATGTAAAGAAGAATCTGCCTGCCTTCATAGGACAGCAAGGCACCTCTAAAAATTCGCTGATCCGGTAGAATTTTACTCATCCCACGAAAACTGTTAGGCACCTCTAAAAATTCGCTGATCCGGTAGAATTTTACTCATCCCACGAAAACTGTTAGGCACCTCTAAAAATTCGCTGATCCGGTAGAATTTTACTCATCCCACGAAAACTGTTAGGCACCTCTAAAAATTCGCTGATCCGGTAGAATTTTACTCATCCCACGAAAACT
>CAYMWJ010000043.1:0-18646 GCA_964394235.1 uncultured Sedimenticola sp.
TGACTCCTCTTCGAGTCCAAGCGTTGCACTTATTCTATGAATTCGCGAGAAATAAAAAGGCGACTCCTGTCGCCCGGTTGGTAAATCATGATCCGTCTGCTGCTGGTCGATGACCATGCACTGTTTCGTTCCGGTATCCGGAGTGTGCTCGACAGCGCGCATGACATAGAGGTGGTGCACGAGGCCTCGAGCGGCGAGGAGGCCGTTGCCTTCGTGCGTTGCTCGCCGCCGGACATCGTGCTGATGGACGTCAACATGCCGGGTATCGGCGGCATCGAGGCGACGCGCAAGATCGTGCATATTGCGCCCGAGGCTCGGGTGATCGCGGTCACGGCACTCAGTGGCGACCCCTTTCCCAACCAGCTGCTGGATGCCGGGGCCATGGGCTATCTCTCCAAGGGATGTGACGCCGAGGAGCTGTTCAAGGCGATCCGCACGGTCGCGCAGGGACGCCATTATCTCTCCAGCGAGGTGGCGCAGAAGCTGGCGTTGGGCAAGCTGGCCAATCCGACCGAGGAGTCACCACTGGGGCTGCTGTCACCACGTGAGATGCAGGTCATGCTGATGGTGGTCCAGGGACAGGGCAATCAGGCGATCTCCGATGCCCTGTTCCTCAGCCCCAAGACGGTCTCCACCTACAAGCGCCGTCTGTACGAGAAGCTCAATGTGAGCAATGACGTGGAACTCACGCACCTGGCCATCCGTCACAAGGTCATCGATCCGAGTACCTGAAAAATACCCGATGTTCGATCCCGACTGCCGACGTTGTCCCCGGCTGGCGACCTTCCTGGACGAGGTCAAGGCACAGTACCCGGCCTACCATGCGCGCCCCGTGCCCCCCTTTGGCGACCCGGCCGCGCGTCTCCTGGTGGTGGGCCTGGCGCCCGGCATGCACGGTGCCAATGCCACCGGGCGGCCCTTTACCGGCGATCATGCCGGCATCCTGCTCTACCGCACCCTGCATCGGCACGGTTTTGCCAGCCGACCCGAGTCGCTCGCGGCCGACGATGGCCTGCAGCTGATCGACTGCCGCATCACCAATGCGGTCAAGTGCCTGCCACCTCAGAACAAGCCGGTGGGCGCCGAGATCAACGCCTGCCGTGACTTTCTGGCCGTCGAACTGGCAGGGCTGCCGGCGGGTGCCGTGGTGCTGGCGCTGGGCTCGATCGCCCACAAGTCGGTGGTCGCCGCGTGCGGCCTGCGACAGAAGGACTGCGTGTTCGCACACGGGGCGGAACATGCGCTGCCCGGTGGTCGGGTGCTGCTCGATTCCTACCATTGCAGCCGCTACAACACCCAGACCCGGCGCCTGACCGAAACGATGTTCGACGCGGTGTTCGCCCGCGCCCGCGCCCTGCTCGATGGCTGACGGCACCTTCGACCACAAGGCCTTCCTCGCCACTCTGACCCACCGCCCCGGGGTGTATCGCATGATCGGCGCCGACGGCGAGGTGCTGTACGTGGGCAAGGCGCGTGACCTGGCGAAACGGGTCGCCAGCTATTTCACCCGTGCGGCCAACCGGCGCATCGAGAGGATGGTCTCGCAGATCCGCGACATCCAGATCACGGTGACGCATACCGAGGCCGAAGCACTGATCCTGGAAAATCACCTCATCAAGGAACACCGGCCGCGCTACAACGTCCTGTTGCGCGACGACAAGAGCTATCCCTATATCCATCTGTCGGACGACGAGTTCCCGCGACTGGCCTTTCACCGGGGCGCGCGTAGCGGGGGAGGGCGCTACTTCGGGCCTTACCCCAGTGCCGGGGCGGTGCGCGAGACGCTGAAGCTGCTGCAGAAGCTGTTTCCCGTGCGGCAGTGCGAGAACAGCCAGTTCGCCAACCGTTCGCGACCCTGCCTGCAATACCAGATCGAACGCTGCACCGCGCCCTGTGTCGGCTTCGTGAGCCCCGAGCGTTACGCCCGCGACGTGCGGGACACGGTGCTGTTTCTGGAAGGCAAGGCCTCGGACGTGGTCGACCGCTGGGTGGCGCGCATGGAGGCGGCGGCCGAGGCCCTGGAATTCGAGGAGGCGGCCAAGCTGCGCGACCAGATCGCCGCCCTGCGTACCGTGCAGGAACGCCAGTACGTGGCCGGCGAACGCGGCGACCTCGACATCGTCGCCGCCGCGAGCCGGGGTGGGGTGGCCTGCATCCAGCTGTTCCTGGTCCGCCAGGGGCGCAACCTGGGCAACAAGACCCTGTATCCGCGCAACAGCGAGGGTGCCGACGAGGCGGAACTGGTCTCGGCCTTCATCGCCCAGTATTACCTGGACCGGGCCGTGCCTGCGGAGATCCTGGTGAGCAGCCTGCCGCCTGATCGTGAGCCGCTGGAGCAGGCCCTGGGCGAACAGGCGGGACACCGGGTGCGCATCATCGCCCGGCCACGCGGCGAGCGGGCGCGCTGGTTGCAGATGGCGCGCACCAATGCGGAAATGGCCGTGCAGGCGCGGCTGGCCAGTCGTGGCGCGGCCGAGCAGCGCCTGGAGGCCCTGCAACAGGCGCTGGACCTGGAGAGTCCGCCACGCCGCATGGAGTGCTTCGACATCAGCCACACCCGGGGCGAGCAGACCGTGGCATCGTGCGTGGTGTTCCAGGACGGCACGCCGTCTTCCAGCGACTATCGGCGTTTCAATATCCGCGGCATCACTCCGGGGGACGACTACGCGGCCCTGCGCCAGGCCCTGCAACGGCGCTATGCGCGCATTCAGGGCGGCGAGGGACAGATGCCCGACCTGCTGCTGATCGACGGCGGCAAGGGGCAGCTGGCGGCGGTCGCCGAGGTATTGAGTGAGATGGGCATCAACGACCTGCTGATCCTGGGGGTGGCCAAGGGACCGGATCGCAAGCCTGGCATGGAGACCCTGTTCTTGTTGGGCGAACAGCGCCCTCTTATACTGCCGGCCAACTCCCCGGCACTGCATCTGGTGCAGCAGATCCGCGACGAGGCGCACCGTTTCGCCATCACCGGCCACCGCCAGCGTCGGGCGAAGGCGAAGAGCCGCTCGCCGCTGGAAGACATACCGGGCATTGGTGCCAAGCGCCGCCAGCGTCTACTCAAGCATTTTGGTGGGCTGCAAGGGCTGGCACGCGCCGGGGTCGAGGACATCGCGCGCGTCGAGGGCATCAGCAAGAAGCTGGCGAATGCCATCTACATCAGCTTTCACGGGGAAGAATGAACAGCCTCCACAACCTGCCCAACCTGTTGACGCTGGGGCGCATCGCATTGATACCGGTGTTCGTGCTGGTGTATTACCTGCCGGTCTCCTGGGCGGCGCCGGCCGCCACGGGGGTCTTCGTTGCCGCCGCGCTCACCGACTGGCTGGACGGCTACCTGGCGCGACGCATGCATCTGACCTCCCCGCTGGGTGCCTTTCTCGATCCGGTGGCCGACAAGCTGATGGTCGCCACCGCGCTGGTGGTGGTGTTGCAGGCCAATCCCCGGCTGTGGCTGGCACTGCCGGTGATGGTCATCATCGGCCGCGAGATCACCATCTCGGCACTGCGCGAATGGATGGCCGAGATCGGGGAGCGCGCCCAGGTGGCCGTCTCCGAGCTGGGCAAGTTCAAGACCGCCGCGCAGATGCTGGCGATTACCCTGCTGATCTACCGTGACGACCTGTGGGGCCTGCCGGTCTACATGATCGGTGAGGTGCTGCTGTACATCGCGGTGGTACTCACCCTGTGGTCCATGGTCATCTACCTGCGCGCAGCCTGGCCGCGCCTGGGCGGCGGCGGGTCGGAAAAAAGTTCGCATTAGGGGTTGACAGCCCCCGGGGAATCCATAAAATGGCGCCTCGTTCGGCGGGAATAGCTCAGTTGGTAGAGCACAACCTTGCCAAGGTTGGGGTCGCGAGTTCGAGTCTCGTTTCCCGCTCCAATTTCCCTCGGAACCCCGCACATCGTTGCGGGGTTTCTGGTCTCGGCGCCCTGCAAAGCGGGCCGGGGCACGATCAAAGATGGCCGAGTGGCAGAGTGGCTATGCAGCGGATTGCAAATCCGTGTACCTCGGTTCGACTCCGGGCTCGGCCTCCATCTTTTATCCCTTAAGATTCAATCACTTGCTGAAACAGCCATAGCAGTCTGTTTGTGGAGTTTTCATATCTAGGATGCGCTCAGGAAGCGCCAGCGGCCTATTTCAATCGCTGTTTCCACGTCATGGAGGGCGGCAGGCCAAGCCGGTTGAGCTCGGCGAGGTGGCCCGCGACAGCTCCTGGGTGATGGCGACCCAACTGCATACCTTGGTGGCCTTGGTGATGCCATTCAGACCAGAGCGAAAGTCTGCACGGCCCGGAGTGGTGGTGGAGTGATCGGGTGGCCAAGGCCTCGACCGCCTGGCCAATCGTTACGGTGTAACGAAACGCGGGATGCTGTGGCGAACACCAGGAAGGCAACATGGATTTGCCGTCCAGCGGGTCAGCTCCTGTCGGCAGCCTGCCTCATTGGTTCAAACAGTTCTTTCTCAGGATCCATGCTTTCCATCCCGATCTGATCGAGGGAGACCCCGTACCGCTCGGCGGCGATCCGGATATTGGTCAGAATGTCGTAGTACCCCATCACCATGCCGTTGTGGAAAGGGTCACCGTACTGACCGTATTCGGTTCCATTCTCGTAGGCCACACGCACGACATAGCCCAGCACGGCCAGGAGTGCGCCCCGAGAGTCCACCACGGTCAGCGTCGGCTGGCGGTTGTTATCGCTTTGCCTGGTCATCGTACATCCCCCCGTTGAAGTGCTGCTTTTTTCAGCGCCCGTTCGATGTCAGTCTGGCCGCCATATCCAGCGACCGACTCGGAGGTCTTGACCTGAACGGTGAACTGGCGCTCGTCGAGCATTTTCTGTATCCGGTCCATCTCCGCTTTCAGTGCCTCGTCATCGAACGAGACCTTGATCTTCGGCAGGTTCTTCAGGCGTGCCTCGATGTCGTCGATCAGCTTCTTCTGCTGATCCACCTCACCCTGTTTGGCATCGACCTTGCCCTTGGCGGCCGCGTTGGCGATGCGTTCGATGGACTTTGCCAAGCCGAGCAAGGAAACCGTGGAATCCTCGCCCTTCGTCTTGAGCTGCTCGACCATTTCCTTTGCGGCGCGGGCTTTCTCCAGGGCCTGCTGGAAGTTGCCCGCGTCCAGCGCCTGCTGGGCTTCGGATTTGGTCAGGCTGGCATCGAAGAAGGTGGTCTTGGTGTTACCAGAAGACCCTGACTGCACATCCTGGACGAACTTGGCGAACTCTTGAGCGACGCTTTTTTCCTCGCCCTGGAGTGCCTTCAGTTCGCCCAGCGATTTCTGATAGGCCCGCTTCCGCTCTGCCAGCGCCTTCTTGAAGCCATCGACGCCCTCCTTGTACAGCTGGGCCATCTTGCGGTTGTGCTCCCGCTCCGCCTGTTCGCGCTCACGGGCGAGCTTCTCAGCCTTCTTCCGGGACAGCAGCCTGTCGCGCTCTTCGGTGAGTTTCTTCAGCTTCTGGAGGTCGCTATCGGATATGCCGGAAAGCAGCGACTGAAGGACCTTCGGCATTCCGCGGATTCTGCCCAGGCGCTCTTCGATTCGTGCAATCTGGGAGTCGAGGTCTTTCAGCTTGTTGCCCGTTCCGGGGTCAATGCCGAAAGCATTCAGCGCGGCATTGCCGGCCTCTATGATGGCGAGCTTTGCCTTCTTCATGTTCGCCGACAACTTGGCGCCCAAGGTCGTCAACCGATCATTGAATTCTTCGACCTTGGCGGCCTCGCTCGACGAGAAGACCCGGCCCATCTCCTTCGCGGCGTCGGTCATTTCCTTGAGTCCTTGCGATCCCTTCTCCAGCAGGTTGAGGAAGCTGGACGCATTCCTGGCGCCGAAAAGTGCTTCTGCCAGGCGAACCTTGTCAGCTTGGCTCTGGATGTCCTGCAAGGCGTCGGCGATCTTCGCCAGCTGTTCACCGGGGCTGAGCTGCTCCATCTCGGTCGCGTTCAACCCGAGTTCACCGTAGGCCTCGGCGGCCTTCCCGATCCCGTCGGCAGCCTCGCTGGCAGTGCGCACCATCTGCTGCATGCCTTTTTGCAGCTGCGTCGTGGAGAGTCCCGACAGCTCGGCCGCGTACTGAAGTGCGGTCATCTGCTCGGTCGTCTCGCCAAGGCTTCGCGCGGCCTTGGCCGTCTTGTCCAGCTCGCTGCTGAAATCACCCAGCGAGGTGATGACGCTGACCAGCTTGGCAGCGAGCGCGATCAGTGCGCCAACCAGTGTTGCGGCCAAGGCGGTGGAGGCGACCTTGACCGAGCGCCCAAGCATGGTGAACGCATTTGACAGACGGGTGACACCCTTGCTCGAACTGACGGATGCGTGATCCACCTTCTCGATGGAGCTGACAACCTGACTGACCTTGCCGGTGAATTCATCGCGTAGCCGGTACGCGATCTCGACAACTCTGTCTTTGATGCTCATGGATTGCTCCGATGTGTTGAAGCCGATCGTGGCCGTTGTGTTCAGTTGATGGTGGTTGGCGGGTGGATCACGCTGGTGATCTCCGAACCGGCGATGAACTTCCGCGCCTCCAGGATCGAAGCGACCGAGAGCAGGGCATGCCACTGGCGTTCGAGAATGCCCAGGGCCACCCGTTGGCAGGCCAGCAGCGTCCGGATGGTCTCTGGCGTGCCAGCATAGTGGACGGCCAGGCGGTGGTCTGGCGACCCCATGGCGAACACCAGTTCATCGGGGCCTGGCGGCTTGTTCGCGGCCAGGAGTTCGGCCAGCAGGCCGGCCTGGTAGATCAGCACGAGGGCCACGCCGATCTCATTGGTGCCTGGCAATGGACTCTCCGTGATCCGCGCCACCCGCTCACCATACGAGCGGTGCCAGTCGGGACGCGGGGCGCGAAAGTGAACCGCACCCTCGGCCACTCTGCTCTCGGGACTATCCGAGCCGTAGAGGGACACGCCATACAGCGGGACGCGGAAATGCTTGGCCATGACGGCATGACCGGCCTCGTGAATCGGTGTGTTTCGCCAGCTGTCGCCGCGCAGGAACTGACAGGCATCCCACAAGGGCACTGTGCCCGTGATCGCCTCGCGTTCGTTGCACACGGTGCGATATGTGGCCTCGATGGGGCGGGGGTTACTTGGCATACCAGGCATGGTCGGCGGCCTCCCCCAGGTAGATTTCCCAGAGCGCTTCGCGAGCCTCTGCCCGTGCTTCGTCGTGCCCGTCCTTGCGTATGAACTCCGCGCCGGTGCCTCTGATGAGGTCGCCGGCTTCCTTGTCGCAGGCCATGAGCTTTCTGGACAGGTCGCCCTTGACCACTTGAGCCCCGTACGCGGTACGGTCAATTTCCTGGCGTGTCGCCAAACCAACAGCCTCGGCACGAGCGGCTGCCATTGCCTCGACGGTCTCGGCGGCCTTGTCGTACTCCTCCAGGAGCTGGTCGCGTTTACAGGCCAGGCGCAGCAGCTCGCTTTGCACGGGGTCGATGAGGGATTGGGCGAATGGGCTGTACTTGCTCATGCGCTGTACCTCTCCTCAAGCGGACGGAGCACGTCGCGGTAGAACTTCGTCGAGAGCTTTTCGAGTTCCTCGTCGGAAGGCCCTGGCAGCACCTCGGAAAGGAAGGCGTCCCAGTCGCCACCCATGTAGGCCCAGCGCACGAAGGCCGCCTGCAGGTGCTTCGAGGCCTCATTGATGACCCGCTTCTTGTCGCGCAGCAGGGCGCGGGCCTCCTCGTCGCAATAGGCCGCGAGCAATTCCCGTCCCTGCAATTCGTTCGGCCCCGGCTCATTGGCCACGTCCTTGGCGGCGTCGAGAATCTGCTGTTTGCCCTTCAGCTGCCGCTTCAGCACCTCGATGGTGTTGGCGTTGGCCTCGAATTCCGCCTCGGCCTCGGCATCGGTGGCGGCCGAGGCGGCCAGCTCGGACGCCTTGCGCTCCAGCCCGGCGATCTGCTCATGCAGAGAAGCGATGTCGTTCTCCAGCGACTTGACGCGCTGGCGGGCCATCACCTTGAGGCGGTGGTGCTGCGATGCTTCTTTCAGATATGCCTCGTATCGTGCTTTTGCAGTGGTCATGCTCGTCTCCTCTGTAACTGGTGAGGGAGTTATAGAGGCGAGCCGACTCAAATATCTACGGCCAGAAATTTGAGGCCGATGCACACGCTACGCGGTGGCCGCCGACATGCAGCTGCTCAGTCCGTGTCGCTTTCGCTGCCGATGATCTGATAGATATGGCTCACGGTGAGTTCGTATCGCTTGGCCAGGTCGCTGACCCGTGCGCCGGGAACCGAGTCGTTTGTTGGTTGCGTGGGTGCGTGACTGTCTGGAGGTCATGCCGCAACAACATCGCCGCCATCCCGCCGGTAGTTCCTGCGCCGCTTGGCATAGTCCTCGACCAGCCAGGCCAGCGCCTCGTCGTCGAGCCGGGTCATGTCCTCGAGGTCGCCCCGGTACCAGTCGAGCAGGTCATCGAGGGGGACGTGGTGGGTCTTCGCCAGGGCGCCCAGTTTGGACACCACCCGTTCCCGCAGCTCGCGCAGGATGGCGGGCTTGTGCTCCTTGATCCACGCCACCTGTTCGTCGGTGAGGGCCTGGGTGTTGCCCTCCAGGACGATCTGCCCGGCCTCTGCCGTCACGCGAATGCCGAGCTGTTCGATGCGTTCGACGATGGTCACAGCTTCACCCTCCCAGCTGTCTCGCCATGATCTTGTTTCAGTTCTTCACTTTGCACCGGGTCCGTGGGATCCAGTGGGTCCAAGCCAGCAACAGCATGGTTTTCAGGCGGACCCATTACGCTTTTCAAGCTGGGTCCACCGGGTCCACGTGACGGGTTCATATGATCGGCGGACCCAACGGACCCAACGCCTTCCGGTCGGTGGGTCCGGATCTGAGCCCTTGAATCTTCAGACTCGGACCCAGCGGACCCACTGGACCCATTCGAAAACGCATAACCTAAAATTTCCTCTCGAACGCAGACCGTCTTGACCTTGCTGCCATCGACTCGCAACTGGGCCAACATCCCGTGGGAGAAGTGCAGCAGTCCAGCCGCCTTCAAGGCTCGTTTGGTTGCCTGTTCGTTGGCGCCGTTGCACGCCTCGCGGAATGCGGTGGTGGTGAAGTGCCAGTAGCCTGGGCGTCGCCAACCGGCTCGGTCCCGTGGTGGGTGATCATCGCGCGCTTCGAACCGAGCGGCGTTGGCTTCGATGAAGGCGCGGACGTTCTCAATGCCACGCTGCCCTTCGTCGGTGGCACGAGTCTGGCGGCGCCACAGGGTGAATGCCTCGATGGCGCAGGCAGTGGCGTCACCAGGCCGCCAGGGCAGGACGCCAGCCTCGATGCCCAACTCGCCGGTGAAGGCCACAAGGGCAAAACGCTTGCGGGCGCGGCCGACCTCGCTGGTGCTGGCTGGGCCGATCCGGTCCAGGTCGAAGGCCTGCCAGCGCTCCCGCAGGGCCTCGAGGCGCTGGGCTGCCCAGGTGATGAAGGCGGGGCCGGCGTGACCGTAGTGCTCTGCCACCCCGTGCTTGATCCGGTCGGCGGTTTCGGCGTCGGGGAAGACGGCCTCCACCGGCAGGTCGAGCAGGCGCACCAGTTGCCCGCCTCGCGCCCGTGCGCCCCCTTCGGCGATGTACTCGGCCACGGGCAGTTCGCCGGCGGACAACAGCAGGATGCGCCAAGTGCAGCGCTTCGCCAGGCTGCCGTCGCGGCGTGCTCGACTGCGCCCCGATCCCGACATGATCCGGTACACCGCGCGCCCGAAGTCCTTGCCTTCGCCTTCGCCGATCTCGTCCACCACCAGGGGCAGATCGTTGAACCCGGCGGCCATGCCTTCCAGGGCATTGCTGGTGGCGTTCCATCGGTTGATGTAGGCGGCTGCGCCCCCGGCGATACCGGGGTCGATGGCGCAGCCCCAGACGCTGGCTGCTGCCTGCAGGGCCGTGGTCTTGCCCTTGCTGGTGGCCCCGCACAGGTGGAAGCCGCCAGCCTCAATGCCGAGCGGATACCGCAGGGGTGCGGCCAGGCTGGCGCAGACCAGGAAGCGGACGATGAGCGGCAGGTCGGCCACCAGGGTGTGCCAGGTGGTGTAGTCGCCGGCGGCGTGGATGGCTTCGCCAATGTCGGCGCCAGTCTGGAACACCATGCGCTCGTCGTCTTTCACGTTGATGGCGCGATCCGGGAGCACGAAGGCCTCGCCATGCCAGCCGGTGGCCGTGGCCGAGACCAAGCGGGCGGTGGGCTGGAACGCAGTCAGGTAGCGCACCAGCTTCTTCTCGCGCCCCGGTGCGATGGGCAGGCCACGCGATGCCAGGCGCTGCGCCAGCTCGTTGCCCTGGGCGTGGAACAGCTCGGCGGGGATCGCCTCGGTATGCTCGTGGCCGTCCAGGTCCAGCCAGTGGACCAGCCGCCCCCAGTTCTCGCGCTTGCGGTCCCGCGACACGGCCGACACCCAGGCGGGCCGGTGCGCCAGCACCTCGAGGTCGTCATTGTCGATGGCCACCCCGCTGGCGTTCAGGATGTAGCCCTTCGGCACCTCCACCCCGGCCCATGGGCGAGTGGTGTCGTCGTCGGGCGCGTCGACGCCCAGCTCGGCATCCACTTCGGCCAGGGTCTTCTCAATGAGGTCTTCGGCGGTGTTGTTCATGCCGCGTTCCTCCTGTTCGGTGGGTACAGCTTGCCCAGCAGGGCCACCACCCGGCGGGCGGCCAGGTGCTCGCGCTCCCAGTGCTCGGCGGGCAGGGGTTGCCATTCGGGCCGGGCGGCGCGGAAACGTTGATCACGCTCGATCTCGCGGCCTGCAATGCGGTTGTCGAGCACCAGCAGCAGCACGCGCAGCTCGTGGGCAAGCGCGACCTCCAGACGCTCGCGGTCGCGGCGCTGGGCGGCCTCTCGCGCTCGCTGGCGAGTTGCCGGGTCGGCCTTGGCATCCATGCCCAGGTGAGCCGCCACCAGGTGCAGAGCCTCGCCTGCGGTGCGGGCGATGCCGGTATGCACCAGCAGGGCGAAGCCGTCGCCCCCGGTGGGGTCGCCACCCCGGCCGCATATCCAGCCGCCGTCGTCGATGCGGTCAGGTACCAAGCGGAAGCGGTCGCGGCCTCCACAGCCGGGGCAGGGTCCATGCCTCCCCATGCGGGGGAGGTCGCCAATCCCCAGGGCGGACCAGATGGCGGGCCAGCCGCCACGGGCAGCGGCCTTGACGGTGGTGAAGTCGCTCATTCTGCCGCCTCCTTCGCCTTCCTGCGGCGCGTGGTGGGTGCGGCCTTGGCGGCCTTCTCGTGCTGCGCCTGCCACCAGATGGCGGCGTCGTGGGCTTCGATGGCGTTCTCGATCAGGCTGGCGACCTCGGCCAGCAGGCAGAGCATGGCGTCGGTGTCCTCCTCCTGGTGCTCGCCGCTTTGCCGCGCGATCCACAGCGTCCGCAGGCCGGCGGCCAGTTGCCCTGCGAGCATGCTGCTGTTGGTGTCAACTACGATGCGGTCCAGGATGTCCACAGTCTCCTCGTCCAGAGGCTCCATGCCCACGGAAGCCACCGAGATTTTGATTTCGTGGTAACGACGAATGGCGTCGGCGATGCTCATGCTCATTGCCCGACCTCCCAGTTGCAGCGGGCGATGATGTCGGCCCAGTCCTCGGAAATGGCCTCGGCGGCGGCGCTTGCTTCGTCGTGGATGATTTCCACCAGTTGTGCAGCCAGCGAATCGTCGCCAGCACAGTGCTGGGCGACGGTCGCCAGTGAGACGAGGCGGTTCAGGGCCTGAACGGCCAAGCGGTGATGGCCCTCGAGGTACAAACGGATGGTGTCGAGATCGGGCGCGGACGCGCCGGTGGTGTGGTTTGGCATGGTCGGTCTCCTAGTCAGGGTTGAGAGACCGCCGTCCTTCACGCCAATAAAGGGCGGCGGGTCGTATGCGGTTGGCGTACCGGGACTAGGACCGGCGGGACGTGAGTCCCCCGCACACAACCCGCCATTGATCGGGCATGAAAAAACGCACCGAGCGGCGCGTGTGATGCGCCTAGTCTGCCGGACGCCAATCCGGGCCGCTGAATTTGCAGCGACGCGGTAAGTGTTAACCATGATTCCGCCGATTGTCAAGTCATATTGCCCAGTTCTCCTGCTCGCGCACCACGGCGCAGAAGCCTTCCACGGTCGCGGAGCGAAATCCACGCGTTATCAACGTGCTGGCGCCAGCTCAGGGTTATCGGCTAGCACCAGGTAAACAACGCATGGCATCGAGGGGGCGGCGGATACGGCCAGGGGCACTGGGGCAAGGGGTTGCACGTTGCCGGAAGAGGTAACGGATGTTACCGATACGGGTAACAAAGTCACCATGGCAGGGCCACCCACGCGCATGGCCTCAAGGGGGCGGCGACGGCTTCTCGGTGGTGGACTCACTCAGTCCGTGTCGCTTCGCGCCGATGATCTGATAGATACGGCTCTCGGTGAGGTCGTATCGTTTGGCCAGCTCGCTGACCCGCGCGCCGTTGCGGTACTCGAGCAGAATCCTGGCGTTTCTGCCGCTGAGCGAAGGCCGAGGAATGTAGCGCCGTTCCCCGCCCAAGTCCTGCTTGATGCGCTCCACCATGCGCACAGCCACAATCTGGCGCAAGGCATGGTCGTCTAAACCTTCTAATTCGCTCAGCACGGCGCCCAATAGCAGCTCATCAACGCTAGCTTCTTCGGCCCAGAAGTCCCGCTTTCTCATGGCGTCGCCTCCTCTTGGGGGTTGTGCGAGGGTTGATGCGTGCCATCGCCTTCCCCTTGGAAGGCATTCGCCGGCCGCATCCAGCGCCAGACGGGGAAGCCCGTTCCTCTGGCCTCGATAGACCACCGCAGGCCTGACTGGCTCGCCGGCGAAAGACAAGGCAAGGGGAAGCCGCTCATGCAAGGTGCTCCTCGTCTTGTGAGTCGTCCAGATCGAGCGCCTCCAGCTCCGCCACCAGGTCAGGGTCCAGATCCTCCAACAGGGCCTTGATGTCGGCATCGAGTTGTTCCGCCACCACCTCATGCTGGGGCAGGGAATGCCCAATCAACGGGGCGTAGTGCTCCAGACCAGTCCGGCGAAGGTCTTCATAGGTCACCGTCTCTGTCGGCTGATCGGCTTCGGTGTAGATGGATTCCAGGCGCCGAGCCCATTCGTCTGGTGACCCGCTGCGTGCCTCGGTATCGAGGGCTTCGACCTCTTCATAGAATCGATCCAGCCAGGCCGTGCGCGCCACAACCTCCCGCAGCAGACCGACCGCCTGCAGTTCGAGGGTCGACGCCAGAGCCTGTGCGCTCGCCAGCTCCGTCCGCAGCCGCGCCACTTCGTCGCGCAGCTCCTGCGTCTCCTCGTTCAGGCGCCGGAATATCCGGTTGCGCAGCTTGCGCGGATCCGCGTTCCGGGCCAGCTCCTTGGCCACCCTTGTCGGATCCAGGGTGCCGTCGGCAAACGGCGTGATCTTGCCGCGCTTGACCCACTGGTTCACTGCCTGTCGGCTCACTCCGAACAGTTCGGCGATCTGCGCCTGGTTCAGGCGGACCACCGAAACCTCATCGGGGTCGAAGGGCAAAGTTGACGAAGGCTTGGAATCACTCATTACCGGACCTCAAGATCAAGTGGGAAATCGAAACGACAAGGTGTTGCGACTGCAGCGCGATCAAAATCTTGGCGAAATCCGCGCCTCCCGTACCCGCAGGCCGAACGGTTCAGGGAGGACCCGCGGCACTTGTGCACAATGCACTTCGTGCGCAGTGTTCCGGTCGCGGCCTGTGCGCGCGCGGGTGCGCGCGCGCGTGGGGAAAAAATGCACGATGGGGAGAAAATGCAGAATGCACTTTGTGCACGAAAAAATGGATTGAGGTTCAAAAACCCCCTATAGGGCCGCGACCGGAAACTGCCGCACAATTTGCACAATGCACACCGCCCGCCCATCACCAAGCCCCTCCTGGATATTCAGCGCTCAAGGTCGGGGCATCCACCTCGTCCTGCCGCTTCAAGCGCACCCCGACAAATGGCCGGTCCGCCTTCTTCATGTCCTGCACGAAGCCGTGAGACTTCAGCCAGCGCGTAAGCTTGTGCATGCTGGATGCCCGATGCCCCATCGCGTCGCACCAGCGCTCGTAGTCGTCGTGGAGGTCGGAGCGGGCGGTACGGGCGGCCGGGTCGGCGATGCAGTGCTCGCGGAACCACAGGCCGATAACGTCCTCCTCGAGCAGGTATTCCCGAGTGGCCGCGGTGACGCGTTCGGGCGGCGCCAGCCCTTCCCGGTGCCACCATTCCGCACCTTCGATCATCCAGGCGAGGATCTGCGGATACTCGGCCTTGATGGCGTCCTTCAGGTGCGGGTCGGGGTTCTTTGGCTTCTGCTCGAAGGGGATGAGGTGCAGGCGGCGCTCCCAGGCGGCGTCCACGGTGCCGATGCGCGGCTTATGGTTGGAGGCGATCAGCAGGGTGAACTGCGGCTGGTACTCGAAGAAGTCCCGCCCCGTGAAGCGCGCCGAGATCCGATCGCGGCCTGTTGCCATCTTCACGCGCTGCTCATCCCATCGCGCCCCCTCGGCGGATTCGGCGGCGATCACCACGCGCGCGCCTTGCAGGTCGGCCAGATCGGCCGGATGCCTGTCGCCGCGTGATCGGATGAAGGTGTCCATGGATGCTTGCCGGCCGTATCGACCCGCAATGTCGAGCACGGCCCCCATGAAAACACCCTTGCCATTCCCGCCGGGGCCGTAGAGAAACTCCAAACTTTCCTCGCGCGTGTGCCCGGTCAGGCAGTAGCCGCACAGCCGCTGGAGGTATCCGATCAGCTCCTCGTCACCGTCCGTGGCCTCGTTCAGGAAACGAAGCCACCGAGAGGGCTCACCATCGGCTGGTGCTACCGATGTCGTCTTGGCGATGCGCAGCTCGGGTGATGGCGGTAGGCGCTCCCCGGTCCGCAGGTCGAAGATGCCATCTGGCGTGCCGAGGGTGTCCGGGTCCGCATCGAACTCCAGGCCCGATACCGCGATACCCGGCGCGCGTCGGGCAAGCCGAGCCACAGCGTCGATCACGCTGGCCTTGCCCCAGCGTGCGCGGTTCTCGCGACTCAGCTTGCGGATGAATTCGCGCACCCAGTGGGCTACCAGCTCCTGGCGGTCCACCTGCCAGATGCCGGAGTCCGAGTCGTAATACAGCCAGTGTCCGAAGGTATGCGCGTAGACCACGCGACCTTGGTGCACATATTCGAACTGCTGCGCAATGGAGTCTTCGGACAGCTTGGACGCTGGAGCCTTCGGCCCGCCATCGGGGAACACTGCCACTTTACCCACCGATGTCGCTCCCGAACAGTTTGCGGCAACTGGCGGTGTGGATACGGGATAGCAGGTCATTTATCCGCGCACACCTGGCGCGCATATGTTCCGCACCCTGTTCCAGCGTCACCGCTCCGATTTCTACAAGTCGCAGGTCGGTATGGATGCTGGCAACCTCCTCGATCGCGCGCTCAAGGTCCAGAGCGAGCCGTTCTGGCGGTGACATTCGATCGACGCCTACCTCGCAGGCTTTCGCTTTTGCCAAGCGCTTCGGCAGGGGCCAGGGCAATTCAACATTGGCTGGAGCCGCGCTGTCTCGCGTCATTGCTGCACCCCCGCATCGGTGCGAGCAGCGACCGCGAGGTCGTGCTGATGAAGCCGGAAGTCCAGATCCCGCACAACGCGGGCCGCGTCTGCAATCTCGTCGGCCCTGTCGGCGAGGAGCGCCAGCGCAGACAGCATGCCAGGCTCAACGTCGGCGTCACTCAGGTTGTCCAAGAGTACCCGCAACGCTGCGGCAAGGTTGGCGATCTCGTCGTCGATGCCGAGCCACGATGCCAGGCATCGCGCTTCATCCAGTACGTCGGGCGACAAGGGGGTCGGCGTGCCGACTCCAACAACATGGGGTGCCAGTGCTGCAGCGCGGACCATGGCGTCGGCTAGGTTCCGGGGGCGTCGGTCGGTGGTGCTGGTCATGCTGCTTCACCCCCTTCGCCGAGAAGGCGCTCGACGCTGTCGGCGGGCCAGAGCAGACGGCGATTCAGTCCCTTGCGGGGCTTGACCGTGTAGTAGGCGCCAGTGCGATAGACTCGGGTCCGGATTGATTCCGGTTTAACGCCGATGGCGTGAGCCAGTTCAGAGGTTGTAATGTATTTCCTTGGCATTCCGCGAACCTCCTATGGTTATGGTTGGTTCGCGCAATGTGCCATGGCCTGCGCATGGCCGGGAGGTCTCAAATGCTAGAAATATGCCGTGATTTATGACCCCAGTCGCCACGCGCCGCCATTTCTCTTTGCACGTTTGATGGTGGATTCGCTTGGCACCTCTTGGCCTGCAGCATCAAACAGCTTCTGAATCAACTCGTCTCGTCTTTCACTGCCGATACCGAGACTAGAGAGTTCTTCATTGATGTTGATTACCATCCATGCGAGGTATTGCTTTCCGCTATCTGACTTCCGCCGACCTTTTCCTGGTTTCTGGTGAAACAACCTAAACTCTTGTATTTTGAGTCTTGCCCCGCGCAGCGCCCACCGGAACGTCTCATAGTCCATGCCGACGTTAACCGCTGTTGAGTAATCGGTACCATCGAATAACTCCTTCGCGTTCCTGAAAAGGCTCTCCCGTGCTTTTTTTACGTCTTCATTTTCTATTGTTCCTGCAATTATAACGGGTGAGATGCTGAAGAGCATTTTTATATACTTGCTTGCGTCATCTATTGACCTCTCCAACTCTGAAGCAATGTGATTCACTCGCTCGTCTATTTCAAATTCCCCTTCAGGTCGGAATGTTTTGAGTTCGGCCAACCTCTTTTCTAGGTGACTGGCAAGACCATCTATTTCTGATACCCATTCGGGCCATGTTGGCACGCTCATCTCACCACCTCCAGCCGCTGGGCATCTTCGGCGGGCTGCTCGATCCCGGCCTGGTCGAGCATCCAGGCCTCGATCTTGGTATGCCACTGGCGCAGCAGTTCGACGGGGCGCACCCGGTAATGGCGTTCGGCGGTGGCCTTGGGCTTGTGACCCATGATCTGCGCCACGATCCCGGCGGGGACTTCCACCCACTCGGTCAGGCTGCCGAAGGAACGGCGCAGGCCGTGCAGGGTGACATGTGGAAGGCCAGCAGCCTGCAGGGCCTTGGTGTGCTGACGGTTGGCTCTGGAAGCATGCCCTCCAGCCTTGGTGCGGTGGGTGGTGAAGACGTACTCGCCACGGTGGGGCAGGGCCTGGAGTAGCTGGCGAACGTAGGGCGTGAGGGGGATCACCCGCACGCCCTCCACCTTGTCGCGTATGGTGAGGGTGTTCCATTGCAGGTCCATGTCGGACCAGCGCAATTCCCGCAGTTCGCCAGGTCGCGCGCCGGTCAGCAGGAGGGCTTGCAGATACGCGCGGTGGGCGGGCTCCTTGATGTCCTGCACGGCCTGGAACCAGGCGGCCAGTTGCTCGCGTTGCAGCACGTCGTCCTTGGGCTTGCTGGCTTTCGGCACTTTCTTGCCGGCGGCCGCCACCAGCTTCTCGGCGTCATACAGGCCATCGTACTCGGGTTGCAGCCGGCCCCAGCGCAGGCAGGCGCGCAGCAGGCGGAAAGCCTTGGCTGCCGTGGTGGGACGCCTGGCGGCCTCCTTCGCCATGTGTGCTTGCAGCATGGGTGGTGTGAGATCACCCAGCAGCACGTCGTGCAGTGGCCACAGCACCCCGGCCACGGTCTTCTTCTTCGACTGCCTGCGCTGCTGGCCGGGCTGCTTCATAACCTCGGCATGGTCTTTCAGGTGCCGCTCGCCCCAGCCGTCGGCATTGGCCTCGATGTAGGCGTCCCAAAGTTCACCGAAGGTGATCTTCGCCCGCTCCCGTTCGCGCAGGGCCGCCTCGGCAGCCTCCAGGCGCTGGCGCTTCTCCTCCCTGGGGTCGATACCCTGAGCGATCAGACCGCTGATCCTCTTGGCCTCGCTCCGAGCCTGTTCCAGGGTGAGGTCGGCAACAGGGCCGATGGTGATGCGCGCCTGCCGTCCATTGATGCGCTGGGAATAGATGAAGGACCGCCTGCCGCCACGTTGCAGGCGCACCCCCAGCCGGGGGGTCTCGGTGTCCCACAATGTGACCTCGGTCTTGCCAGGTGGAATGGTCAGCTTCTCGATGCGGGAGACGGTCAGGCGTTGGCGTGCAGGCGCGGCGCGGTCGGATGTTGTATCCTTCGTGGGCATGTCGGGCCTCCGGTTCAGGTTCGACAACCAGCCCTCACCGGTGGCCGCCGGCGGGGGGCTTTTCGTATGGCCGACCCGGTAAGGCGGCCAGTTATAGGATGCGCTCAGGAAGCGTTTAGGATGCACTCAGGAAGCGCTGGCGGTCGATTTCAATCACTGTAGATCATTGCCGGGAAACGCAAGATTCTCTCGCAATCCATTGTTTCAACAGGCGTTTAACAGTGATTAACGATGATTATAGCAGACAGAGAGGCGGCGTGATGTGAGAATTGCAAATCCGTGTACCTCGGTTCGACTCCGGGCTCGGCCTCCATCTTTCATCCTGTTCTCCAATGCAATCTCAAAGCATGGTCGCCCGACTTGCGGTCTGCATGCCTTCTTGCGTCTGTGTCCCTGGTGATCCAGAGATCTATCCCGGAATATTTCACGACTAAAAAGGCAAGTCTCAATTCTACTTTGTCAGATTATCCCCTTGCATGCATGACGCCATGAGAGTATCATT
>CAYMWJ010000044.1:0-11076 GCA_964394235.1 uncultured Sedimenticola sp.
CCCCTGCACCGTTCGCGGCGTGACCAACGGAAGCTCCACGCGGCGTTCTCCATGCGTAAACACCACGCCATCATCGGCCAGTTCCTGCAAGGTCCATCCCTTGTAGGCTTCGCCCTTGCTCAGGCGAACTTCCTGCTTGCGTTTGCCGTCGGAGAGAATGGCGGTGCGGGTGTCCGGGCCAATGACGATGCCGGTCAGGCGAAGCTCGCGTATCGCAGCGGGGGGGCGCGCCACGGTGCTTGGCGCTGTCACACTGGGCGGTCGGCGATCGCGGCTGAACAACGGGCGATGGACGATCTCGGCATAGGCGGACGGACTGGAGAACGGGGAATGGAGTGACGGGAACAGCGGTCGCGCTGCCTTCCCTGCCGCAGGCGGCCCCGTCACCTCTCCCGGATGCAGGCCCCGGTTCCACTCCAGCCAGATGAACCACGACAGTGCTGCAATCAGCAGGGCATTGACCCCGATCTGCAACCAGCCCCTGCGCGCTCTCATGTCCCCTCTCCGGCCGAATCCATGTAGGCACTGGCCTTGAGACGGACATCGAGCAACTGTACGCCAGGGTCTTCCCCCTGCCTCACCCGCCCGACCACCCGGCTGCGAATCCTCGTCACCACCAGCTCATCCACGAACACCAGGGGATGACGGGTCACCAGCTTGAACAATACCTGTTGCAGGGCAGCGATATCCCCCCGCATGCGCGCATCGACGACCACCTTTCGGCGACCGTCCTCCAGACGGGTCTCGTGGGCCTGGCTGCTGACCAGTTTGCCCTGGGCCTCGGTGATCCTGGAACGCACCAGCTCCTGCAACTCCGCGGAGGCCAGCGCAGGCGTGCGGCTCTCGAGGAAATAGCCGGCCTGGCGCAAGGCCGAATGCCGGCTCGCGATCTCTGCCTTCAACGCCGACTTGTCGGCCGCGATTCGCCGGTAGTCGGCCAGGCGACGCTCCATCTGTGCGATCTGCTCGCCGTTGGCGCGATACGCTTCCAGCACCGGCCCGACGAGCAAGACCGCGCCCCCCCACAGCAGCAGCCCGAGGATCCCCAGGGCCAGCATTCGCCGTTGCCACAATGGCCAGGTACGATTCATTCTGCCGCCTCCTCGAACGCCGCCTGCACATTGAAGCGGTCGGTGTCCGTGCTGGAGATGCGCACCACTGGCGCGGCAAAGCGGGTTTCCTGGAACAGCGGGGAATTTTCGATCAGGGACAATACCTTCGAACCGTCCTTCGATTCACCTTGCAGGCCGACATGGCGCTCATCGACCTCCAGCCGCAACAGCCAGGTATCGTCGGGCAACACCCGGCTCAGTTCGTTCAGATAGCTCAGGGGACGCTCCGCGGCCTGGCGGCGCTGGACCAGGAAACGGTAGTCATCGGCCAAGGCCGACAACTCGCTGGAGAGCTTTCTGGACTGTTGCACCTCGGGCTGCACGGAGGCCAGGGCAGACTCCAACGCGCGGATATGACGCTGTTGATTCCAGAGAGGCAATATCGCTGCCACTACCAACAACGCCAGCATCACCCCGGTACTGATCCGGGCCAAACGCCGCATGGGGGTGATACGGACAGGCTGCCGTGGGCCTTCGAGAAAGTTGGGCACCACTGGAAGCAGCGGCCTCTCCGAGCCACCCTCCGGGTCCTTCACCGTGACGGCCGTCGGCTGAATGCCCAGCGCCTGCAATCTGGCCAGCAGCGCCTCGAGCTTGCCGCGCTGCACGGCATAGAGTCGTACGCTCAGGGTACCTTCCGAAGGGTTCCGTGCCAGCCCGATATGGTCATAGGACACCCTCTCGCGCTGGAAGGGTGTCAGCCGGTCGATCTCGAAACCCAGCACCTCGCGCAGATTGTCTTCGGTCGCCAACGGCAGGGTGAGGTCACGCTGCATGACCTGATCCGGGGGCAGTTGCAGGATGACCTCTTCGGCACCCGCAGCCTGCGCCTTCACCCGTTCGGCGACACTGCCATCAGAGGTTGCGCTGTGCCCCCCCCGTCAGCTGGCCCAATCTCTGTTCTCGATCCCCTTGCCACAAGCGCGCCTCGAGTTGCTGTGAGCTGGCATCGATGAGCACCACCCGCTCTTCTGCCCCGAGCAGGCGCCTTGCGAAATGCGGCAACAGGGCGAAGAGTTCCCGCCGCCACCAGTGAAAGCAACGACCGGTAGCGCCGAGCAGGCGTTTGATCATCTCCCCCAGTGCCCGGAAATCCATCCGCTGTCCCATTGCTTCCTTCAATGCCTGCTCCGCCATGCCTCTCCCTGTCACCTTCAGTCTCTCTGCCAGGAAGCGATGCGAAACCCAGCGTCCTGTCCATTTTCGTGTACAACTATAGCCTTCACGCGCGCAGTCGTCCGCTTGTCGATGCGCGCCTCGACGACCAGGGCATAAGCCGGACCGCTGTCCGATGTCACATGCGGACTTCCGGCCAACGGAAAGGAGGGAGGCGCCAGCCCCTCGGCCAACCGGTCCCGCCGTGCCTGCCAATAGGCAGATGCCGACGCGGCTGTCATTCCCGGTATGGCCTGCAGCACGAGCAGCGGCGCAGACCGCGGGTTGACATTTACCGCTCCCGTATAGACCGTGAAGCCATCACGCACCCTGTCGAACAGCGCCGGCGTCATGCCCAGCACCTGGCGCAATTCGTCCACACTGTCGAAAGGCGCATCCTTGGCACCATGGAGTCTCCCCTGGTGGTGGTAATCCCTGTCTTCGGCTCCGTGCAGACGACGCAGGTGGTCGTCGTCGCGCCAATCGAGGATGGCATCGGTCAGCGCATCACTCTGCTCGAAGGAAAGCTCAGCCGCCAACATCACACCACGGATCAATTCGCCGGGTGCCGTATTGAGATCGACCTTTCCCCGTTCATCTTGAATGAAACCCTCCACATCGGCGCGCCCGAGCCGCACAGGATACGCGCTCTCTGGCAGGATCCGCTCCCCACGCGCGGCACGCCTCTCCAGTGTATGCAGCAGGTAATACACCCCACCCTCGGCCGCGGCTCCTGCCTGGGCCGAGGTGACCAGGTTACCCACCAGGCGTTGCTGGGTTCGATACTGGGAGGTCACGCCAGTGGCGATCACCATCAACAGCACGACCACCCAGAGCACCGCGACCAGCACCACGCCCGCCTGCCGTGGGTAAGGCAGGGAATCCGGCGACAACGGACGAACGCCAGTCATGAGCGCCTTCCCACCTGGGCATATACCGGCATCACCATGCGCACTGGAGCCCCTCCGGCGTTGGAGCGGGTGATGGTCAATCGCACCCGTTGCGGCAGTACGGGTCTGTCGATCCATTCGTTGTGCCACCGCGGACGACCCTTGCCGTCGGCGCTGCCGAAATAGGCCAGGTCGAACGCAGCAACATCACGCATCAACACCAGCTCCCTGCTGGCGACAGAGAGCGTACTGCCGTTCGCCGGTTCGAAGGGCCGGAGACGCATGACCAGCACCTTGCCATCGTCCACCGCAGCCAGCAGGAGGAACTGACGATACAGCCCCCCGGGCCTCACTCCTCGGGGCATGCGCCCGACGAAAGAGAGCGTATGCGCTCTGCCCTGAAATTCGACCACCCGCCCGCGCCCCTGGACATCCTCCAACAGGGGCAGCGCCTCGCCGACCTGCTGTCGAACGACGCGCCGTGCCGAACGCAGCCAGTCCGCCTGTTCCGCATGCTGTCCCAGGCGTTCCCAGGCAGCGAGCCCGGTCTGCACACCCTGGACCGCCAGGGGCACCATCAGCATCACAATGGTGATGGCGATCAGCATCTCGACCAGGGTAAAGCCGGCGACCCCAGGCAGTCTGACATCGAGGTGAGGTCTCACGGGGTCGCCCCCAGCCGCAACGAATGCAGTTCCAATAGGTAGTCGTGACGCTGCGCAACCCAGGCGACCGCTACTCGTATCTCGTAGAGAACCCGAGGGGCGCCCACGGTCGACGCCTCCGTCCCTTGCGGTGCCAGGGGCTGCATCGTGACCGCCCACTTCACCCCATCGTCGGTGACGCCCTGCTGCGAGTCGATGGTCACGGGATAGTCCGCGCCCACCATGGCCAGCTGCGCCTCCGCCACCTCGACCGCCCGCTCGTATCCCATGAGCTTGTGGGTGCCAGACAGGCTGCCGGCATACACGCTCAGTGCCGCCGCCATCACGCCCGCCAGGATGGCCAGCGCCACCAGCACTTCCACCAGCGAAAAACCGCTGACCTCAGGATGCAGGATCACTGATCGCTTCACGATGGACCCTGCCCGTCATCGGCTCGATGACATAGTGATAGCGCTTCCCCGGCGCCGCCAGATAGAAACTGCCGCTGCTGGCACTGCCATCCGGATGGAAACCGAGCGATAGCTGTGCGCTGCCGGCCTGTATGGATCCCAGGCGCATCGTCTGTGGCGGGTGGTAAGTCACACCCACCGAGGGCGCGATACGCTGCCGCTCGAAGTCGACGATGACGTTCACGGGTCTGCCCAGGGTGATGGCATCGGTACGCGCCAGTTGCAGCAGGTGTACCACCTGGCGCGACGCCTCGCGCGCCTTGAGGGTCGCGACGCTGCCCGAGAAGGCCGGCATGACCAGGGTGAGCACAAGCCCCAGCAACACGATCACCACCAGCAGCTCCACGAGCGTAAAGCCCCTCCCTGTCTCTCTCGCCCTTGCACGCATGATTCATTCCCAACTGACGACATCCCGGCTCTCGCCGCTCCCGCCTTCCTTGCCATCCACGCCGAGGGAATACAGGTCGAAATCGCCGTGTTCCCCGGGAGAGCGATAGTGATAGGCATTGCCCCAGGGATCCTGCGGCAACGTGCGCTTGCGCAGGTAGGGGCCGTTCCAGCTCGCCAGACCCGCCGGACGCTCGACCAGTGCCTTCAGGCCCTCCTCGGTGGTCGGATAGCGGTTGGCATCGATACGCGACATGTCCAGTACCGCGGCCAGCTCCTCGATCTGCAATTTTGCGGTCCGTGTCTTCGAATCCCCCAGATGCTTCATCACCTGTGGCCCGACCAGGCCCGCCAGCAGGCCCAGTACCACCAGCACCACCAGCAGTTCGATCAGGGTAAATCCCCTGGACTGCGTACCTTGTTCTCTCAACTTGTTCTTCATCGTTTTCCTTGTTTCAGACAATTTGCCTACAGGGGCAATTCATTCACGCTGATGATGGCGACCATGATCGACATGATGATGCCGCCGATCACCAGCCCCAGGCCCACGATCAACACTGGCTCCAGTATCGACAACATGCGCCGGGCCGCCTTGCTCGCCTCGGCCTCGTAGATTTCTGCGACCTTCGCCAGCATGCCTTCCAGATCGCCCGTCTGTTCTCCCACCTTGATCAGCTGCAAGGCCAAGGTCGGAAAACAGGCCGCTCCGGCGAAGATCGACGAGAAACTGCCGCCATCCTTGAGGATCTCCGTGCCCTGCCGCGTCAGGTCGGAGAGCACCCGGTTGGACATGGCACCACTGGCCAGCGGCAAGGCCTGCATCAAGGGCACCCCGTTGCCCAGCATGGTCGCCATGCTCCGGCTGAAACGGGCCACCTCGATCTTTGCGATCAGATCGCCGAGCACCGGCAATCCGAGCAGACGGCGATCCCAGCGCAGACGCCCCGCAGGCACCTCCAGGCGGTGCCGTATCCACCACAGCCCTCCCAGTACGCCCAACAGCATTGCCCACCAGTAGCTGGCGACGAATTCGGCACTGGCGATCACCACGACCGTGGACAGCGGCAGCATCTCTTCGTAACCCACGAACAGGGCCGAGATCTTGGGCACCACGAACACCAGGATGAGCGCGATGGAAATCAGCGCCACCACGAAAAGCACCAGAGGATAGAGCGTGGCAGAGACGATCTCGTCCTTGAGCTGTCTCTCCCGCTGCAGATAGGCACTCAGTTCCCCGAGACCGGGCCCCAGGGTACCGGCGGCCTCGGATGTCTTGACGATGTTGATGTAGAAGGGTGAAAAGACCTTGCTCACCGATGCCAGTGCAGCGGAAAAACTGGCGCCGTTACGCACCTGCTCCAGTATGCGATCGAGGACATGCGCTACCGCCGGGGACTCACTGGCGTTACGCGCAATGGAGAGTGCTGCTTCCAGCGCGATGCCGGCCTTGAGCAACACCGAGAGCTCCTCGGTGAACGCAGCCAGCTCCGCCGACGAGAGGGCACGCCGTCCCATTTTCCAGCTCGGCAAGGTGAAACGTCGTCCACCGCCTTCCGTCCGCTCGGCGTGCAGGGGGATGAGGCCATTGTCCTGGATCCAGCGGATCACCGCGGCCTCGTCCACATCCTCGTGCTGTCCTTCCACCTCTTCGCCAGTGGACGAGACCGCCTTGTAATGAAATACCGGCATGTCCGCTCAAGCCTCCTGGGTGACGCGCAACACTTCTTCGAGGCTGGTGATCCCGGCCGCCACCTTGCGGAGCCCTTCTTCGTACATGGTGCGCATGCCGGCGGCACGCGCCACCTCCTCGAGGCGATGGGTCTCGGCCCGGTCCATGATGAGTTCGCGCATGCGATCGTCGAGGATCAGCAGTTCATGGATGGTGGTCCGTCCGCGGTAGCCACTGCCACCGCAGTGATCACAACCGCCCGCGGTATACACGCTGTCACCTGTCGGCAAGCAGGCACCCAGCCCGGGCACCCGCGCTTCGAGCAACGCGGTGTATTCCAGCGGGCGTCGGCAGTGTTCGCACAGCACGCGCACCAGGCGCTGCGCCACCACGGCATTTAGCGTGGCGGTGAGCAGATAGTCCTCCACCCCCATCTCCAGCAAGCGCGCCACCGTGCTGACGGCATCGTTGGTGTGCAGGGTCGAGAGCACCAGGTGACCGGTGAGTGCCGACTGGATGGAGATCCGCGCCGTTTCCAGGTCGCGCATCTCGCCCACCATGATCACGTCGGGGTCCTGGCGGACGATGGAGCGCAGGGCATTTGCAAAGGTCAGGCCGATGCCCGGCCGGGCCTGGATCTGGTTGATGCCCTCGAGCTGATATTCGACCGGATCCTCGACGGTGATGATCTTGCGCTCCGGCGTATTCAGCAGACTCAGCGCGGAATACAGGGTCGTGGTCTTGCCACTGCCGGTCGGTCCGGTGAGCAGGATCATGCCATGCGGCAGACGCAGGACCGACTCGAGGCGTTCTCTCGTATCGTCGAAGAAACCGAGCGCAGTGAAATCATGTGCGATGCTCTCGCGGTTGAGCAGGCGCAACACCACGCTCTCGCCATGCAGGGTCGGCACGGTGGAGACCCGCAGATCGTAGTCCCGACCCTGCACGCGCAGGCGAATCCGTCCATCCTGCGGCATGCGGCGTTCGGCGATGTCCAGACGCGCCATGATCTTGATGCGTGACACGATGGCCATCCCCATCTGCACCGGTGGCGCCTCGACATCGCGTAACACCCCGTCGATGCGATAACGCACCTTCAACTCACCGTCGAACGGTTCGACATGGATGTCCGAGGCCCCCAGTTCCGTCGCGCGCTGAAACAGCTGGTTGACCATGCGGATCACCGGCGCCTCGCTCGCCAGATCCTTCAGGTGCTCGATATCTTCGTCGGTCGTCGGATCGAAATCGGCCGGGGCAGCCTCGTCTTTCTCGGCTGCACCGCTCTGCCGATCGATCGCCGCCTCTATCTCGCTGGCCAGCCCAACCCGCAGACACAACGAACGCCCGCAGGCAAAGGTCAGCATCTGCCTCACCGATTCGTCCTGGGGATCGGCCATGGCCACGACCACTTCTTCGGACGTGGCATGCAGCGGAAGCACCAGGTTGTCCAGCAGAAAGCGGATCGACAACAGGTCTCCCAGCACCGGCTGTTCGGGATAATCGTCCGGCCCGACTCGTTCCACCGCACACAGGCTGGCCAATGCCTGCTCCAGGTCCCGTTCGCCGACAACGCCCAGTTTCACCAGCAGTCGCGCCAGCCCCGGCGTACCTCCCTGTTCGGACTGCACGCGCTTGACCCGCGCCAGATCCACCGGCCGCAGCTTGCCCTCGCGGACCAGATAATCCCCCAGATCCCTGTCGGCATCGGGCCTTGTCAATGTTTTCAATTTCGCCATCCCTAAGATCCTGCCGGTTACCCCCGGCGTGTTGCGTGTCCAGATCGAGCGCCAGTCCCCGGAACTCCCGAAGGACTGCCTCGTCATCCCGCGCAGGCAGGGATGGCGATGTCCCGTGCCATATGGCTTACACGAACTCAGTTACCCCATATACCGCCGTACCTCCTGAAAGACCGAGCGACGCGCCCAGCTTCTTGAAATATATGAAACTCACGATATACAATATTTTTTATTATAACCCAAATACACCAACCAAAGGGGAATTCATAAAATAAAACAAGCAATCATGATTATAAAAATCGTCGCTTATCTTCCCATCCTCTGCTCCCCAGCCATCGCCACCATCGATCCTCCGACCAGCACGGCAACTGTGAGCGCCCTTGTCCAGCCCCTGAACCCCCTTCACCTCATGGCACTGTCCATTCCGTGACCGCCGTCCACACGGGCCGGGGGGTGGCGGTGAGCTTGAGCAGATAGCCGCCCTTGGCCGCAAAACGCTGGTCGGGCGCCAGGCTGAGCCGCGGGTAGACCGAGGTATAGGTCAGGCTGTCCACCATGTGCTCGATCCGTTCGATCAGGTAATCGCGAAAGAAGTAGCCACGAATGAACGTCAATGCCTCGCCGGCAACCTTGAGCGCCAGAAAGGCATTGGCTTGCACCTCTCGCACCTCCGGTCGATCGATCCGCCGCGCGCGGAACCAGGCAGTGGCGCGCAACAATCGCCGCGCCATGTACTGCGGACGCTCACGGGTATGCACCAGCAACACGCGGTCGCGAAGTGGCGTGGGGATCGACTCGATACCGAGTCCGAACAGGCTGGAAGACAGGTAGACAGCGCCCTTTCCCGGCCAACTGGCCAGAACAGACCCCACCGCCTGCAGATCCGCCTCTGACAACCAGAGCACCAGCGGACCCAGCCCAATCTCGCTCGTCAACTGCTGCCAGCCTTCAGCCTGTTGCGGGACATACAGGGTTCGCACCCGCGCCTTCCCCAGCACCTGCTCGAGACCCCGTGCCGCCCGCGCGGCACGGGCATCGCCCGGGCGTACGATCTGGACGACGCGATCCTGCCCACCTTGCCCGAGGATGTGTCTTCCGACGATACGGCCTTCCAGGAAAGGCCCTTGCGACAGATAGATCGAATAGAAACCCACCTCATCGATCACCGGCAGCTCGATGGTCGGAAACAGGCAGGGCAGCCGTTGTGCCTCGCAAAAGCGATGAATGGAGGATCCGTCACCTTTCACCACACCGCTGAGCACCGCGAAGACCGGCTGTTCCCGGTAATAGCGCGCGAGTTGGCGCGGCCAGTCTTGCGGCTTTCCCGACAACTCCCAGACATGCAGGCGCCACTTTCGGTAGGGCTCGTAGAGCCACTTCTTGTGCCAGGGAGCATGTGCCGCACGCCGCCCCTCGTGACGCGTCTCGGTATTTTTCAGCTCGATGAATGCGCGCATGACATCGATCAGCCCCTGGCGCTCAGCCGGTGCGACATCCCCCGCGATAATGGTTGCAAAATGCATGTCGTGATCGTCGACACCTGGCGATGGGGCAAGCGACAGGCTGCGCAGATAGGCAATCAGCGAATCCAGTGCATCATCATCCAGGGACGGAAAACGAGGCATCAGCGGATCGAGCGTCCTGCCATCGGCACCGACACCCTGACGGATCGCCCGCTTCAGGCTCTCCGGGGTATAGGCGGGCCTTTGCACTGGTGCCAGGGGGGGCTTGCTGGTCGGCAGGCGCAGCGGCTGGAAGAGGATGTCACCTGCCAGCGCCGGCACCACCTGGCTGCCTTCGTTGGCGCCCATGCCACTGCGCCGGTGACAGGTAGCGCAGACGGCTTGCTGGCCACTGATGCGGATATCGCCCTGAACGATGGCGCTCACCGCCTCGCCGGAAGGCAGCTGCCCCTCGAGATAGATCTTCTGCCCTGCCGCCATCGCAGCCTCTGCCCCAGCTCCCCCCTCGACGGCCCACACGGTCTGGGCGAAGAAGACCATCAGGGTAAGCAGCAGTGTACGGAATCTGTTCATCATCCACCGTTTACGGCCACCCCCCGATATTCCTGAATAATGTCCCCGGCTCGAGCGATACCGTCCAGACGGATCCACTCCACGGAACCGGCAGGACGCAGGAAGGTCACCGGCTCATGGTTGACCTTGCTCCCGCGATAGATGTCGAAGGCCTTCTGCACCGCGATGATGTGCTTCAGCTCCCCCGTGAGGAACCGCCATTGCGGACCTGACCCATAGCGCTTTGCATAGTCTCGCAACTGCTCTGGCGTATCCTTTTCGGGATCGATGGTGATGGAGAGCATGCGCACCTGACTGGCCGCTGCGCCGAGGTTCTTCTGTACCTGAGAGAAGGTAGCACCAAGTACCGGACAAATCGTCGGGCAGGTCGTATAGATGAAATTCAGCAACACCGGCCTGTCCATCGGCAACTCCTGTGGCAGTGAGGTCCGGTGGCCGAACACGTCCACCAGTTCCACGTTCGGGACTCGATAACGATGCACGGAGCGCTGATAGCCCACCTGCTCCATCGTCGCACGATGGGCCGCATGGGCTGCCGCCCCCGCCTGTTCTCCCTGCATGGCATGGGTTCTATGCCCCTCCATCTTCATGGACGGGAGATTGCCCGCAACCACAGCAGACACCCCAAGCCCGAGCATCAGGCCCACCATCACCAGGTGATGGACGAATCTTCCTTCTCTCATGATCTTTCCTTTTTCTTCCTGCAATCGTTCGTCTAAGGCACCATCGTGAACAGGCTGTCCACTGTCCCTTCGACACCTTCGACTCGCACCGCCACCGGCAAGCTGCCATAGCCCGCCACGAAGCCCTCGAGCTGTTTCTGCCAACGGTTCTGCCGGGCAAACCACCACAGGTTGCGGGTCACCACCTGGCCATTGGCCAGCGTCACGCGCATCCTCAGGCTGGCCTGCGAGCCCAGCACGCTGGTTGTCCATACCACCAGATCGTCCCGGCCGTCCTTCTGTATGTACTCCGCA
>CAYMWJ010000044.1:11176-18571 GCA_964394235.1 uncultured Sedimenticola sp.
GGCATCGTTGTCATTGCAGTCCACGTCCGCGGCATAACCGTCGCCATCGGCATCGGCCGGATCACTGATCCGCGTGATGGCGCTGTTGACCGATCCCTCGATCCCGTCGATACGCGCCGCCACCGGCAGGCTGCCATGGCCCGCCACGAAGCCCTCGAGCTGTTTCTGCCAACGGCTCTGCCGGGCAGACCACCACAAGTTGCGGGTCACCACCTGGCCATTGGCCAGCGTCACGCTCATCCTCAGACTGGCCTGCGAGCCCAGCATGCTGGTTGTCCATACCACCAGATCGTCCCGGCCGTCCTTCTGTATGTACTCCGCACGGAGCACATCGATAGTCAAGTCATGGCCGTTGCAATCCTGGTCGATCCCGTCGTGGGCAATCTCGATTGCACCGGGATGGATACCGGCATCGTTGTCATTGCAGTCCACGTCCGCGGCATAACCGTCGCCATCGGCATCGACCGGACCAGACGTCTCGTCGTCCAGGATGGTGAGCGTGGTACTGCTGAGCAGATCCAGCGTCGATCCGCCGGTCGGCAAGGAAAGCACGACCTGTACGGTCTCCTCCCCTTCATGGATCGTATCGTCCAGGATGGGGACTGCGATGATCGCCGTGGCCTGGCCATCGGCGAAGGTCAGCACGCCGGATACGGCCTGGTAGTCCTGTCCCGCCGTGGCCGTACCGTCCTGCGTGACATAGCTGACCGACACCGTCCCGACCATACCGCCAGTACGCACGACGGTCAGGCCCATACTGGCCACATTTTCGTCGATGCTGTAGGCGGACACACCAAACCCCAGGGCACCGGAGGTGGCCGATCCCAGGTTGCTCACCAACCAGTCGAAGGCCATCGGCACGTTCAGCATGCCATAGCCGAAGGTATCGTCCGGTCCGGCAATACCGAGATCGGTCGCCGAGGTGACCAGCGCTGTCTCGATCTGGCTGACCGTGGCAGCGGGGAAGGCGCTCTTGAGTACGGCCATGGCACCGCTGACATGCGCGACGGCAAAAGAGCTTCCCGATACCCAGTTGTAAGCCGTCGGCATGCGGTCGGTGGTCAGTACATTGGCCCCGGGTGCGACCAGGCGCGGGTAGATGCCGCCGTCGCATGCCCCGGCACCCCGGCTGCTCTGCGTATCGATATGGCGCTGATCGTCCACGCTGCCGACCGAGACCACGCCCGGATCGTTCGCCGGGCTCACGCTGGTATCCCCCCCTGCGCCATAGTTGCCACCGGAAAACACCACGGCGATGTCGGCCGCCTTGAGCAACGCGATATCGTCCTGGAATTCCTGGTTGCACTGGTTGATGGTGCTCTGCAACGACCAGGAATTGTTGACGATGCCCGGGGCGTCGTCGGTGAGCGGGTTACCGTCAGGATCGAGCACCCACTGAAAGGCTTGGTGAATGACGCTCAGGGTAGAGAGATTGCTGTCGTCGAATATCTTGGCCGCGATCCACTGCGCCTCCGGCGCCATGCCTGTCTGGTAATAATAGGCACCATTGCCTACCAGCACCCCCATGACCTGGGTGCCGTGCCCGTTGACATCTGCTGGCGCAGCATGCTGGCCATGCGGATCGAACCAGCTGTTGCTCCCTCCCCGGTAGTTGGCAGCGAGATCGGGGTGAGTGACATCGACACCAGTATCCAGGCTGGCCACCACGATCCCCTGGCCAGTGTTGCCAGTCGCCCATACCTGCTCCACACCCGTGGCCGTCAGGTTCCAGTCCGTCGGTGCGTTGGGCGGGGTACCTGTGCCTGGCCCCTGGATGGTAGCGTCGTAGATCACCCGCTCCACGCGGGGAATGGCTGCGATGCGATCGATCAGAAAGGCCGGGACGTTCAGCGCCACACTGTTACGCACCCACAGGGACTTCATCGGCCGGATATCGACACCGTATTGTTTCAGAAAACGCTGGAGGCGGCGACGTGAACGCTTTTCGGCCCCTTGCAAGGAACCCACCATCAGCCTGCGCTTGAGGTGCTTCTTCTCCTTATACCGGCGTGCATGGTCGTGTGGGTAACGGCGTTCGACCTCTCGCTGGGCCAGGTCTTCCAGAACCCGAGGGGCGACGGCATGGCGGAATTGCACGATTACCGGCACCTCCATATCGACCGGAGCGAGCGATGACAGGCCCTGCAAGACCGGATCGACGGTACCAGCCGATACCAGGGCGCAAGGCAGCAATGACAGCACCAGAACGAACAGGCGAGATCTCATGGATTGGATCTCCCTTTCCTAGCGGCGCACAAAGCGACGTTCGACATATTCCCTGACCTTGATGTGTTCTGCCCGGAACGCCCCGGCGACGATGCTCACCTTGTCATCCGCCTTCACGTGCAGGCCGGGGTTGGCGAACAGGATGGAGTAGATCTTTCCGGCATGGATGTTGTGTCCCCGGTTGGTGGTGCGCAGGTAGCCGATCTTGGCCGCGCTCGGCACCCCCAGCTTGACACCGTCCTGCTCGGACTCGATGTACGGCTTGATCCGACTATCGAACAGGACCCCGGCCTTCTCCGGGTTGACCACGCGGAAACGAAAGTCCAGGAACACGCCTTCGGCCGTACTGTTGACACTGATCACCTGTACGCCCCAGTCATCGATGAGCGAGCTGGGCATGTCATGCTCCGGTTCGGCCATCTGCAGGCGGCTTTTCTCTGCCTCGAATATCCCCTTGTACACCACTTCCATGCTCGGCAGATGATGCCGTTGCTGCGGCCTGTTCCCCTGCCCCTCCACGACTTCGGCGGCGACTGCCATTGGAAGACAAAGAGCAAGGGCCGTGACTGCGGCTACCCGCTTGAAACGGGCTTTCAGACCCGGGATTTGTGTTACGTGCATGATGCTTTTTTTCCTTTTGCTGACCGAATGAGTAAGGTTTGCCGCGAGTGCCGGGGCGGTGAACCGCCCCGGCCCCCTTCAGGGGATGTCGATGGCATCCACGTCCTGGCTGTTGCTCAGGTTCAGTCCCGTGCCGGTATAGACCAGCGTCCAGATCCCGGTGGTCGAGTCATAACTGGCGACCGACTCGTCCTGCACCACGCCGAGGCCCGGTACCGTCATCCCCCGGTTGAGATTGAAGGACAGGTAGTACAGGCCATGGCGTACCGTCAGACCGTCGATGTCCGCATGGGCGGGAAGCCCCATGTTGGCCTGGCCGAATGTGCCGCGCATCTCGCGGCCACAGTTGGCGCGACCGAGCGTACCGCCGTTCCACTTGTAGATGTCGGCATCATCGGCACCGCTCACCCCACCGACGGGGCTGTTGGCACCACCGGCCAGGGTGGAGAAGTACAACACGCCGTTACTCACCGAGATGGCATCCACATCCTGTCCACTCGAGGCGTCCAGGCCACAGACCGTGCCGTCGAAGTAGGGACTCCAGATACCGCTGGTCGTGTCGTAGACCACGACATCCTCGTCCGGCACCTGGCCGATACCCGGCACCGTCGTGCTGGCCCCGGCGAAGGAGACATAGGTCAGATTGCCGTTGATGCTCAGGCCATCGATATTGGCATCGTTGGGCAGACCGAGATCGGCGACTGCATCGGAGGTCCTGACATAGCTCCCTGTGGCATCCATCGCGTACAGATCGGCATCGTCATACGGACCGCCGACACCCGGCACCGAGCCGGCCCCCGCGGTCGAGAACTTCAGCACCGGGGCACCCGGGCCATTCACCGTCACCGTGACCGTCGTGGCAGCGGTATCGACCCCATCACTGGCCACATAGCCAAAGGTGTCGGTTCCGGAGAAGCCGGCAGGCGGCGTATAGGTACAGGTAGCGCCGACCACACCGGTTGCGCAGGCGACACTGCCACCTTGTGTGGTGACCATGTCATGACTGTCGATGTTCAAGGCAGCACCTTCCGGGTCGGCATCGTTGGCCAATACATCGATGACCACCTGGGTATTGCGTCCTGTCGTTGCCGTGTCACCCACTACCAGAGGCGGCAGGTTGGGCGCCGAAACCATGACGCTTACCGTGGCCGGTGCACTGTTGTTGATCCCGTCGCTTGCCGTGTAGGTGAAGCGGTCACTACCGGCAAAGCCGGCGGGTGGTGTATAGGCACAACTGGCGCCGGCGGTCGTGCCGCAGGACACCATGCCCCCCTGCACCGTGGTCGCATCGAAGGTGGCGACAGTCAGGGCGCCGCCCTCGGGATCGCTGTCGTTGGCCAGCACATCGATGGTGAACGGCGTGTCGGTGATCGTGGAGACTGAATCGCCCGCCACGATGGGGGGCTGGTTCGCATTCACGCTCACGGTTACCGTCGCGGCATTACTGCTGTGGGTGCCATCGGTGACCGTGTAACTGAAGGTCTCGGTCGTCCCCGCAGGGACCACACTGGCATCGTAGGTACAGTGGGTTGGACCACAGTCTACGATTCCCAGGGTGCCGGTGGTGACCACGCCATGAATGGTGAGCGCATCGTTCTCGGGGTCGGTATCGTTGTTCACCACGGGGATCACCACACGGCTGCCGGTCACCACGCTGGCGGCATCGGCCCGTGCGGTCGGTGCCTGGTTGACGCCGGAGCCGAAGTTGAGGAAGCGCAACATACCTCCCACCCCGTCCCTGCTGTTCGGATCATCGGGATCGCTGGGGTTGCTCAGGTAACCATTGCCGTCATACACGGCGTAGCGTCCGAAGCCGGGCGCCACGACAGTGGCATCCTTGGTCTTTGCGGGCGGCAGCATCACCGAATACTGGCGCCTGCTGATCGCTGCCACGGGTGTGCCGGAACTGTCCTGGTAGCTGTATCGCAAGCCGTCTTCCGCGTGGATCGACATGTCCATGCCCTGCAACACCGCCACGTGTGTATCGGTGGTGATGCTGGCAAAGCGCAGCAGTGTCGTCTCCCCGGCCTTCAACGGGGATCCGTCGGTACCGGCGGTAATATCACCAAGCACCGAGTAATAGGGGGTGCCATTGATCAGGAACCAGCTCGGGTGCCGATCGGCCGCGGTGGTCAAGCTGCCCTGTACCACCGCCTGGTTGAATCCCGGGTCGATATCGCTGTAGAACAGCACGACCTCGTTGTCATAGTCCACGCCAGGGTAGGCCTCTCCAGCAGCACTGTCCCGGGTCACCAATCCGGCAAGGCCCATGTACACCTGCTTCTGCGGCCAGGTACCACTCTGGTAGATGAAGGTACCCGAACGATCGATGGCATTGCCGCGGCCTTTGCTCCAGATGTAGAACCGCTTGCCGCCATTGGGTGCCGTTTCGGTGCCAAAGGAACGGACTCGCTGAGCGGCAAGGGTGCGTGCGCCTATGGCGCCATCGTTCCAGGTCGGTCCCGAACCACCACCGGAGAAGGGCATTTCCTGTCCGGGGATGATGATCGACGTCGGCTCGGGCAAGGCATTGGTCAGATAGACCCGCAAGGTCGTATCCTCGGGCGTCAGATCCATCCGCGGCCCCGGCACGGCGGCATCGGCCAGGTCATCGACACAGGCCTTGCGATCCACCTTGACCGTCAGGTCGTGGCAATGGGCCACACTACCGTTGCCAGTGTCCTCGACATAACCCCACATGGGCACGCTGGTGCCGTCCGGAAGCGTCTTGCTGTAGGCCTTGGTGGCGAGGTAGAAGTCCGCAGCCTGTGCCGCGCCTCCTGCGAGTGTCAGTGCCACCGCGATGGCGATCGGCTTGAGTCTGCTTTTCATGACATTATCCTTTTTCACTTTGTAACTGTCCTTCCACTAATCGCCAATCGCGACGCTGGTCGGCAAGACGATGACCGCGCTGAGGCTGCCGCCGGGGAAGATATCGAAGGTGGTCAGTTCCTTTTCGGCATGTGAATGCCAGACGAAGAAATAACCGCCATTGGGATTGAGTCCACCCTCGCCCGGCGGCAAGGTTCCCGTGTCGCCCAGGTAAGGGCTGCCGCTCCAGAAGCCGCCCAGCGTCAGCTCGGCCACACCCGGCAGGTTCACCGGCAGTGGCTTGCCATGATCGGGGCAGTATTCCTGTGTGACATCGTCGAACCGGTCACCGTCGTTGGATACGCAGGTGTGCCTGTTGGTGACGCCGTAGATATCCCACCCGAGGTCCTTGCCGCTCCAGCTCCACAGGGCATCGACCGTCTGCATGGGTGCCGAATTGATGGTGTTGTCCGATCGCCCGATGTCGGCTAGCAGACCGTTGGAAGACAACATATTGCCATCCCTTCCTACGAAGCGATGGTTCTCGCCGTGATAGTGGAAGGGGTGGCTGTCATGCCCGCCATTCACGTTGCGCACCAGGATCCGGTCGCGCGGGTGTGCTGCGGCCAGCGCCTCGTAAGGCTGATGCGGAAACAGCGGATTGAAGTCGCCCTGGAGCAGATCGGGATAGACCCGGCCATTGACGAACCAGACGGTCGCGTAACGCTCGTGGTTGGTGAAACGTGTACGCTTCCCCAGTTCCATCTGCGCATGGATATCGGGATCCAGATCACCCAGCAGGTAGAGATACTCGTGGTCGTAACCGGTCCCGGTACCGCTGCCGTAGGCCGTCTGACTGCCGTCGGCCGGACGCACGATCAGCACGCCCAACAAGCCCATCTCGGAATGCAGCCCCGGATTGTCACCGTCCATGCTGTGATAGACGTAGGTGCCAGGCTTGCTGGCCGTGAAGGTATAGGTCACCGGCGCACCCAGCATGGCCGCGCGGGTAAGCAGGCCAGGCTGTCCACCGCTCGCCTGCACATTGTGCCCCGCGACCACCAGAGAGACCGGATCGGGGACCCCGTAGTTGTGCAGATCGATGGTGACCGTCTGTCCCTCGGTAACGATCAGCGTCGGCCCGGGGTACTGTGGAAGGTAATAGCCGGCACCTTCCGGATGCGTGGCCCCCGCTCCCTGATCCAGATCCCCGAAACCCCACATATAGAGGCTGGAGCCCTCTGGAAGACTCATGTTGAAGGGTGCCGTGTAGAGGTTGAAGGCAGGCCCCGTTGGCCCACCGACCGGTGTGATCCCCTTGATACTGTGCGCCTGGGACAGTCCCCAGGACAGCAGCGCCAGGACGATCAGCAACAGCCTGACGTGGCGTCCGTGACGCGCGTTTTGTTTTTTCATATTTCTCATGTTTCCAATTTCCTTGAACGCCAGGTCAGTTGATGACGATTTCTGTAATGAGTCCGCCATCGAGTTGCGTCTTGTTGCTCATCTGGTAGTACTCGGTAGCGGTCAGGAAATAGGTTCCTCGCGCTACACTGGCGGTGTCCACGATGACGTCCTTGGTCTCACCCCCGCCAAAATTGATCGAGGCCACATCACGATAGATGTTCTTGCCATCGATCCCCCTGAGTTGCCTTGCACCGGTACCGACCACCCGCATCTTCATCCCCCGCGAATTCATAGAATAAGTGCAACGCTTGGACTCGAAGAGGAGTCAGT
>CAYMWJ010000045.1:0-17432 GCA_964394235.1 uncultured Sedimenticola sp.
GTCTCCAGCGGCTGATATTCCGCGCGGCCCACAAGGCATCCAAATACTTGCTGGCAAATTTTTCCGGCACGCGCGAATACCTGCTGTTTCAATTGGTGCGCCTGCTGGAGGCGTTCCTGGCCTCCGACAAGCTGGATATACCCAGCATGTATCATCAGGAGCCGGTCCGGCGGCGCATCCTGATCGGGCTCAATCTGGATCTGATCGTCCAACATCTGCTGCGCCATGTCCGTCAGCAGAACACCGAACGGTTGCAGCCGGTTTTCGACGAAGAGGCGCCCATCGGTTCGACGGCGGACATGCGCACTTGGTACACCACCAAGCCATGCCGGCCTGTGGCGCGGTCACAGATCAGCCACGCGGTGGTGGACAGCAGTTGGGAGCAATATGCCGTCGATGTGTTGGAAAAGAGCGGGCACGTCCAGGCCTGGGCGAGGAATGACCACCTGAGCTTCCAGGTTTACTATCTCTGGAATGGCTCCAGGCGGCGGTATGCCCCTGATTTTCTTGTGAGGTTGTCCAACGGCAAGACGCTGGTGCTGGAAATCAAGGGACAGGATTCACCGCAGAACCGCGAAAAACGGGCAGCCCTCGACTTGTGGGTACGGGCCGTTAACGAACATGGTGGTTTTGGCATCTGGTCTTGCGACGTGGCTTTCGAACCGGCCCAGATACATGACATCATCGAGCGACACTGCTCAGCGTGCAGGTGACAAGTCGATTGCGTGTGACTGTGTCTTCCTGCGGCTCGTAGTATTGTAGAAGCAGTCCGATAGGGCTGTTTTCTTCTCTGCAATAATAGAAATATCGAACGACCCACAGTGAACGGGAGTCCCGTGTCATGACCCGATCCAGCATCCTCTTCATCGTTTCGGCCCCCTCGGGGGCGGGCAAGACCAGCCTGCTGCGTGAGCTGCTGGCGCGCGATGCGGCGCTCCGGCTCTCGGTCTCGCATACCACGCGGCCGATGCGGCCCGGCGAACAGGATGGGGTGCACTACCATTTCGTCGATGTCGAGACCTTTCAGCGTCTGGTGGCCGAGAAGGCCTTCATCGAGCATGCCCAGGTGTTCGACAATTACTACGGCACCAGCGAGGCCGGGGTGCGCGAACAACTGGCCGCAGGGCACGACGTGGTGGTGGAGATCGATTGGCAGGGGGCGCGCCAGGTGCGGGCGCGTTTCCCCGAGGCGGTGTCCATCTTCATCGCGCCACCGTCCATCGAGGCCCTGCGTGAGCGCCTGGGTGCACGTGGTCAGGACAGTGAAGAGGTCATCGAGCGTCGCATGCGCGATGCCCGTGCCGAGTTGTCGCACTATGCCGAGTATGACTACCTGGTGATCAACGATCGCTTCGAGATCGCGCTGGACGAGCTGGCACGCATCGTCACCGCGGAGCGCCTGCGCACCCCGCGTCAGGCCCAGCGGCATGCAGCGGCCCTGCGCGCCATGCTGGATGAATGATCCGCAGCCCACTCCCTGTTGCGGATTTTTCGCAGCGGGACGCCGCTCCTGTCTGTAGGAGGCCCGTCCCCGGGCCGAACGTCCCCGGGCCGAACTCGCTCCATGCCGAACCGCTCCCGGGGGCAGATTTCGGCCGATTGGCCGCGAGAGGGGATTCTGAGGTACAATCTGCCTTTGTTCCCTCGGAAACACGGTTTTTTGGAGTAGCACATGGCCCGTATCACTGTCGAAGACTGTCTGGAGCACCTGGACAACCGGTTCGATCTGGTCCTGATGGCCGCCAAGCGCGCGCGCCAGCTGGCCAATGGTGTCGAGCCGCTGGTGCCCTGGGAGAACGACAAGCCGACCGTGGTGGCCTTGCGTGAGATCGCCGAGGGGCTGATCACCCGCGACATCCTGGAAGAACCGGAAGAGAGTGAGGAATCCATCGACGAGGAGCTGGCCGCGGCCTTGGCTGGAGAGCTGGGGGCCTACGAGGAGCCGCAAGACGAAGCCTGAGTCTGACCGGTGTCGCGCGACGCTGCCGATCCCCCCCTGAAGCAGAGTGGCAAGGAGGCCGCGCAGGCGGCAGCCGAGCAACGTTTTCTGGTCAGCGATCTGCTGGCCGAGCTGGAAGCCCATCTCGATGCCGATCAGGTACGCGAGGTCTATCGCGCCTACCTGTTCAGCGCCGAGGCCCACGAGGGCCAGAAGCGCCTCTCCGGCGAACCCTACATCTATCACCCCATCGCGGTGGCGCGCATCCTCTCGCGCATGCGCATGGACCACGAATGCCTGATGGCGGCCCTGTTGCACGATGTCATCGAGGACACCGGCGTCTCCAAGGAGCGACTGCGTGAAGAGTTCGGTGAAGGCGTGGCCGAGCTGGTCGACGGGGTGAGCAAGCTGACGCATCTGAACTTTCGCTCCCGCGCCGAGGCGCAGGCCGAGAATTTCCGCAAGATGCTGCTGGCCATGACCCGTGACATCCGGGTCATCCTCATCAAGTTGGCCGACCGCCTGCACAACATGCGTACTCTGGGCGTGATGAAGCCGGCCAAGGCGCGACGCATTGCGCGCGAGACCCTCGAGATCTACGTCCCCATCGCCAACCGCCTGGGCATCAACAGCATCCGTCACGAACTGGAAGACCTGTGCATGGGCGCCTACTGGCCATGGCGCGACCGGGTGCTGCGTGCCGCGCTGAAGCGCCTGTGCGGCAACCGCCGCGAGCTGGTCGAGGACGTGCAGAAGGTCATCACGGCGCGTCTCGAGCAGGAAGGCCTGGAAGGCGAGGTCTATGGCCGGCAGAAACGGGTCTACAGCATCTACCGCAAGATGCGCGACAAGAAACAGTCGCTCAACGACCTGGCAGACGTGTTCGCCTTCCGCATCGTGGTCGATTCGGTGGACACCTGCTACCGTGTGCTCGGGGCGGTGCACAATCTCTACCGCCCCATGCCGGGGCGCTTCAAGGACTACATCGCCATCCCCAAGGCCAACGGTTACCAGTCGCTGCATACCGTGCTGTTCGGCCCCCAGGGTATCCCCATCGAGATCCAGATCCGCACTCGCGACATGCACCGCGTGGCCGAGCAGGGCATCGCGGCCCACTGGCAGTACAAGGGGGCGCCAGCCGGCAATCTCAGTTCGGACGCCGCCGCCGAATGGCTGCGTGGCCTGCTCGAGGTGCAGAAGAGTTCGGGCAATTCCATCGAGTTCCTCGAGCACGTCAAGGTCGATCTGTTCCCCGACGAGGTCTACGTGTTCACCCCGCGCGGCAAGATCATCGTGCTGCCGCGCGGCGCCACGGTGATCGATTTCGCCTATGCGGTGCATTCCGACATCGGCAACCAGTGCGTGGCGGCACGGGTCGATCGCCAGCTCGCGCCCTTGCGCTCCCCGCTGCGCAGCGGGCAGACGGTGGAGATCATCACCAAGCCCGATGCCCGGCCGAATCCCGCCTGGCTGAACTTCGTGGTCACCGGCAAGGCACGCGCCACCATCCGTTCCTATCTCAAGCGGCTGGAGCAGCGCGAGGCCATCGAGATCGGGCGTCGGCTGCTCGAGCGGGAACTGGAGCTGCTGGAGGTGCGCCTGGAAGACATCGGCGAGGAGGAGTTGCAGGCGGCGCTGAAGGATCTGGGGCATGCCGATCTCGACGACCTGTTGCAGCAGATCGGCCTGGGCAACCGCATGGCCCGTCTGGTGGCGCGTCTGCTGGTGCTGCGCGATCACGAGGACGAAGGGGGCGAGGCGGCGGCCGGTTCGCTGGTCATCAAGGGCAGCGAGGGTCTGGTGGTGAGCTTTGGCAAGTGCTGCGGTCCCGTCCCCGGCGACCCGGTGGTGGCCATCTTCTCGCCGGGCCGCGGTATGGTGGTGCACCATCAGAACTGCCCCAATCTGGGCGATTTCCGCCGCCAGGGGCAGAGCTGGATCGATGTGCAATGGGCCGATCAGATCGAGGGCGAGTTCACCACCACCATCCGCGTGGACGCCGGCAACCAGCGCGGCCTGCTGGCAACGGTCGCCTCGGCCATCGCCGAGACCGGCTCCAACATCGAAGAGGTACGCAGCGAAGAGCGTGACGGCCTGAGCACCAGCCTGCGTTTCGCCATCATGGTGCGTGACCGTAAGCACCTGGCCGCCATCTTCCGTCGTATCCGCGCCATCCCCGAGGTGCTCAAGGTCGCGCGCATGATCGGCTGAATGCCGGGAATCAGGCCTCGCGGCGTGCGCGCACGGCCTCGGCGAGCTGTTCGAGCAGCGGCACCGAATCCTCCCAGGCGATGCAGGCATCGGTGATGCTCTGGCCGTAGGTCAGCTCGCGACCGGGGATCAGGTCCTGACGGCCGCCGACCAGATGGCTCTCGATCATGGCGCCCATGATGTCGCGATTGCCACGCGCGATCTGCCCGGCCACGTCGCGTGCCACGTCGATCTGCTTCTCGTGCTGCTTGCGGCTGTTGGCATGGCTGAAGTCGATCATCAGGTTGGCGCGCAGCCCGGCCTGGCGCATCTTCTCGGCAGCATCGGCGACCGATTCCTGGTCGTAGTTGGGACGCTGGCCGCCACGCAGGATGATGTGCGTGTCCTCGTTGCCGGTGGTGCGGAAGATGGCCGAGTGTCCCTTCTTGGTGAGCGACATGAAGACGTGCGGGCGCGCGGCGGCGCGCATGGCGTCGATGGCGATACGCACCGTGCCGTCGGTGCCGTTCTTGAAGCCGATGGGGCAGGACAGGCCCGAGGCCAGTTCGCGGTGGCCTTGACTCTCGGTGGTGCGCGCGCCGATCGCGCCCCAGGCGATCAGGTCGGCGATGTACTGCGGGCTGATCAGGTCGAGGAACTCGGTGCCCGCCGGCAGTCCCAGCTTGTTGATGTCGAGCAGCAGTTTGCGCCCGCGGCGCAGACCTTCGTTGATGTCGAAGGTCTCGTTCAGGTGCGGGTCGTTGATCAGCCCCTTCCAGCCCACGGTGGTGCGCGGCTTCTCGAAATAGACGCGCATCACGATTTCGAGATCGTCGATCAGGCGGTCGCGCATGGCCTTCAGGCGCTGCGCATAGTCGATCGCCGAGATCGGATCGTGCACCGAGCAGGGGCCGATGACCACCAGCAGGCGGTCGTCCTCGCCGTGCAGGATGCGGTGGATGGCCTGGCGCGATTCGGCCACGGTCGCCGCCGCCTCCTCGGTGATGGGATACAGCTCGTGGATCACCGAGGGCGGTGAGACTTCGGTGATGCTCTGGATGCGCAGGTCGTCGGTCTGGTACATCGGGATATTCCTGGAAGGTCGGCCATTATACGGGGCACTTCCCCCGGCATCCATGCGCTGATGTTCACGAGGGGGGCGTGCCTATGAAGCACGTCGTTTTGCACGTCGCGCCAGCCAGATCGCCAGTCCCTGAGCGTTGAGCGTGATGTCCCCGGCGAGCACTTCGTGGACCCGTTCGCGCGACAGACCGGTGTGTGCCTCGGCGGCCTCCACCAGCAGTTGACCGACAGCCTCGCGCAGGCGCTGCTCACGGCCTGCCTCGCCCCGGGATTCTTCCTCCAGGGCGATGCGCCGGTGTGCCTCGATGCTCTCGCGCAGCATGGGGGCCAGTGCAGCGGGATTGGGGTAGCAGCCGTAGTGGGTGAGACAGACGGCCTGCGGGTCGAGTGCGAGCAGGCGCTCCAGGGTGCTCAGCCAGGCATCGGGGTCGAAGGCTACCGGGGTGGTGGTGGCGACGAGGAAGGGCGAGGGCTGCGCCAGTTCGCGGTAACCCAGGCCGAAGGTGTCGCCGGTGAACAGGTAACCGTTGGCCGTGTCCAGGATACAGCCATGGTGATTGGCGTGGCCGGGGGTGTGCACGAACAGCAGTTCGCGCCCGCCCAGCGCCAGACGCTCACCGTCGCTGGCGGCCAGGGTGCGTGCCTCGGGCACGGGCTCGAGTGCGCCGAAGTCGCGCGCGAAGGCGGCCTCGCCATACACGGCGGTGGCTCCGGCCTGCAGTTTCGACGGATCGACCAGGTGCGGCACCCCACGCGGGTGAGTCACCAGGGTGGCGTTCGGGCAGTGTTGCATCAGCACGCCCGCACCGCCGGCGTGGTCGAGGTGCACATGGGTGGGGATGATCCAGCGTACCTGCTCGGGGCGGGCGCCGGTGGCGTCGATCGCCTCGAGGATCTGCGGCACCGAGTGCCGGGTGCCGCAGTCGATCAGCGCCAGCTCGTCGCCATCGGCGACCAGGTAACAGGCCGCCAGTTGCGGGCGGTAGAGGCGGCAGTCGATCAGGGTGGTGTGGGCATCGATGTGTTCGTACAGTTTCTCAGTCATTGTCGTGCGTCTCCTCGGCCAGGCGTTTGAGATCGCGCAGGCCGGCCTCGTAGTCCGGGCCCAGCATACCGTCGAGCATCAGGCCCACATAGCGACCGAAGATGTCGTGGCCGAAGGCCGTCTCGAACTGCCAGCGCACCCGGCTGCGACCGGGCTCGAGCGGATCGATCAGAAAGCTGATCTGCGCTTCGCGGTCCTTGCCGAAGCGCAGGTGCATGAGGATGCGCCGCGGGGGCTGGGTCGCTTCGATGGTCATGCGGCCGTCCGTGCCGGCTTCGCCGCTGTCCCAGCTCAGGGTGGCGCCGGGGCCGCTGGCCGGTTCCGAGAAGTGGAAGCGTGTGTCCGCCATGTGTCGCCGCCAGGGTGACCAGCGCTGGAACTGGTGCAGATCGGCGATCAGGGGATACACCTGTTCTGGCGGGGCGTCGATGCGGATCTCGCGCGTCACCCGCGCCCGGTCGGGCAGGAGCAGGCCGATGCCCACGAACAGCACGGCGAGCAGGAGCAGTAGCTTGAACAGCACGCGGACCATGTTCACGGGGAGACCTCCGCTGGGCGCCAGTTGTGCCAGACCAGCCGTGCGCCTTTGCCGTCGTGGGCGAAGCGGCTGATCGCGGCGTTGTCCACTGCGGCACGATACCAGTTGGCGGGCGGGGCGGCGAGCACGTGGCCCAGGGTGGCGCGGATCACCCCGGCGTGCGCGACCACCAGTACCCGCTGTCCGGCGTGGCGGGTGGCGATGCGCTCGAAGGCCGCGGCCACCCGGGTGCCGAAGGTCGCCAGTGGTTCGGCGCCGGCAGGACGATTGTGCACCGGGTCGACGTAGAAGGCGTGGTACTCGTCGGCGCACTCGGCCAGCAGTTCGGCGCGAGTGCGGCCTTCCCAGTCGCCGAAGCCCACTTCGCGCAGGTCCTCGTCGATGTGTAATGGCAGGCCGTGTGCCTCGGCCAGCCATTGCGCAAAGGCTGCGCAGCGGGTCAGTGGCGAGCTGACGACCACTTGCCAGCCGCCGAGCGCGGCGGTAGTGGCGCGCATCTGTGCCCAGCCGGTCTCGCTCAGCGGGTCATCGACACCGTGGCCCCGGTAGCGGCTGCCGCCCTCCGGCAGGCCATGGCGCAGATAGTCGAGGAGGGTGCTGCTCATGTGAACCGCCTGCGCAGCAGGAACAGCAGGCCAAGCACCAGGGCCAGGCCGGCGCCGGCGATGCCCACCCGGGTCCAGTTGCCTTCGTCCACCGCCTCACCCACCAGCATGCCGGGCAGCAGGTAGGCAGGACCCCAGGCCAGGGCCGAGAGCACATTGGCCAGGTAGAAGCGCTTTGGCGGCATGTCCATCAGGCCGGCGACCAGGGGCACCAGGGCACGGATGGGGCCGAAGAAGCGGCCCAGCACCACGCTCACGTCGCCCCACTGCACAAAGAAGCGGTGGGCCCGCTCGAGGTGGTCGGGGTGCAGGCGGAACCAGCCCCAGCGCCCGGCCAGGTAATCGAAATGGTGACCGATGGCGTAGCTGATGCCGTCACCGAGTATCGCGCCGGTCACCGCCCAGGCGCACATCGGCCAGAATTCGAGCACGCCCGAGCCGATCAGGGTGCCCGCGCCGAACAGGATCAGCACCCCCGGCACCAGTATGCCGACGATGGCCAGCGACTCGGCGAAGGCCATGCCGAAGACCACCCAGCCCGCGTACTCGGGATGCTGGGCGACCCAGTCGAGCAGGGGGGCGAGCGAGTCGATCAAACCAGCCGGGAGAGTACGCGGTCTGCCGCGTCGATGGTGGCCTGCAGGTCCTCGTCGCTGTGCGCCGAGGAGACGAAGCCGGCCTCGAAGGCCGAGGGCGCCAGGTACACGCCTTCTTCGAGCATGCCGTGGAAGAAGCGGCGGAAGCGTTCCTGGTCGCAGGCGGTGGCACCGGCAAAGTCGGTGACCTGGTCGGCCTCGGTGAAGAACAGGCCGAACATGCCGCCCACGCGGTTGGTGGTCATCGCTACCCCGGCCTTGCGCGCGGCCTCCAGGATGCCGTCTGTCAGGCGCTCGACCTTGCCGGCCAGGGCCTCGTGGAAGCCGGGCGTGGAGATCAGTTCCAGGGTCCGGAGCCCGGCGGCCATGGCCACCGGATTGCCCGACAGGGTGCCGGCCTGGTAGACCGGGCCGAGCGGGGCGATGTGCTCCATGATGTCGCGGCGTCCGCCGAAGGCGCCCACCGGCATGCCGCCGCCGAGCACCTTGCCCAGGGTGGTCAGGTCGGGACGGATGCCGTAGTGCCCCTGGGCGCCACCGAGGGCCACGCGGAAGCCGGTCATCACCTCGTCGAAGATGAGCACACTGCCATACTGGTCACAGACCTCGCGCAGGGTCTCCAGGAAGCCCGGCAGTGGGGGGATGCAGTTCATGTTGCCGGCCACCGGCTCGACGATGATGCAGGCGATGCGCTCGCCCATCTCGGCGAATACCTGGCGCACCTGCTCGGCGTCGTTGTAGCGCAGGGTGAGGGTCAGCTCGGCCAGTGCCGCCGGCACCCCGGGTGAGGAGGGTTCGCCCAGGGTGAGCGCGCCCGAGCCGGCCTTCACCAGCAGCGAATCGGAATGCCCGTGGTAGCAGCCCTCGAACTTGACGATGTGGTCGCGCCCGGTGAAGCCGCGCGCCAGGCGAATCGCCGACATGGTGGCCTCGGTGCCCGAGGACACCATGCGCACCAGATCGATCGAGGGCACCAGCTCGCACACCTTGTCGGCCATGCGTGTCTCGATCTCGGTCGGCGCGCCGAAGGACAGGCCGCGGCGCGCTGCCTCCTCGACGGCCGCCAGCACCTCGGGGTGGGCGTGGCCGAGGATCATGGGTCCCCAGGAGCCCACGTAGTCGATATAGCGCCGACCGTCCGGATCGAAGATGCAGGCGCCGCTGGCGTGGTCGATGAACACCGGCTCGCCGCCCACGCCCTTGAAGGCGCGCACGGGTGAGTTCACACCGCCGGGGATGTGTTGCTGGGCGTGCTGGAAGCGCTGGCTGGCGTCGCTCATGCGGTGATCTCCGAATGGGTCTGGAACAATTGGCCGATGCGCTGTGCCGCGGCGGTGACATCGGGGTGGCCGAACACCCCGGCGATCACCGCCAGCAGGTCGGCGCCGGCCTTGATCAATGACCGGCCATTCTGCGCAGTAATCCCCCCGATCGCAACCACGGGGCAGGGCAGTTCGCGGCGCGCCCACTGCAGCAACTCGGGGTGCGCCTGTACCGCCTGCGGCTTGCTGCGCGAGGGGAAGAAGCGCCCGAAGGCGACGTAGTCGGCACCGCCCGCGACCGCCTGTTCGGCGAGGTCGAAGCGGTCGTAGCAGGAGACACCGATGATGGCCTGCGGCCCCAGGGCGGCGCGGGCGTCGGCCAGGGCACCGTCCTCGCGGCCGATGTGCACCCCGTCGGCGCCGATGGCCGTGGCCAGGGTGACATCGTCGTTGATCAGCAGGGGCACCCTGTGTGTGCGGCACAGCGCCAGCAGGGCTTCGGCCTCGGCGTGCCGGCGCGCGTGATCCCGGGTCTTGTCACGGTACTGGATCACCCGCGCACCGCCGGCGATGGCCTGGGCTACCCGTTCGGTCAGGTGCTCGCCGCACAGGGCTCGATCGGTGATGGCATAGAGTCCCTGGAAGGGGAAGCCGCGCAGCGTCTTCACGTCTCTGTCTCCGGCAGGCGGCGCGGCAGCCACTGGCCGTGGCCGGGGTGTTCGGCGTGTGTCAGTGTCTGCCAGGTCCAGGTCTGGGCCTGTGTGACCACGGGGACGAGATCACCGCCCCGCGCCAGGCCACAGGCACAGGCCGTGGCCAGGGTGCAGCCCGAGCCGTGGTAGCTGTGGGGCAGCCGCGGCCAGTCGAAGTCCTGTTCACCCGTCTCGTGGAACAGGCGGTTGATCACCTGCTCACCCTGTGCCTCGTCGGCCCCGGTGAGCAGCACGGCACCTGCCCCCAGGCTCTGCAGCTCGCGGGCGGCTGTATCGGGTTCGGCGGTCATGGCCAGACGCCGGGCCTCGGCCCGGTTGGGCGTGAGCAGGGTGGCCAGCGGCAGCAGGTGGCGGCGGATGGCGGCGACCAGGCGCTCGTCTGCCAGGCGTTGGCCACCGCCGGCGGCCAGCACCGGGTCGAGCACCAGGGGAACGGCCAGTGTGGCCAGGCGTTCGGCCAGTGGCGGGATCACCTCGGCACTGCCCAGCAGGCCGATCTTGAGTGCCTGTGGGCGCAGGTCGGCGAGCAGACAGTCCAGCTGCCCCAGCAGATCTTCCACGGGCTGGGGGTGCAGGGCGCGCACATTGTGGCTGTCCTGAGTGGTCAGGCAGGTGATCAGGCTGGTGGCACGGCAGCCCAGCGCCTGGGTGGTCTCGATGTCGGCCTGGATGCCGGCGCCACCGCTGGGGTCGTGGCCGCCGATACACAACACGATGGGACGCTCTTTCATGTGTGCATGCTACAACAATCGTCGATTGCGGCTTCTGGCAGAATGGCCTGCACGGGAGGAGGGCACGATGAAAGTCTACATGTGCGTGATCTGTGGCTACCTCTATGACGAGGCCAAGGGGGTGCCCGACGAGGGCATTCCGCCTGGCACCCGCTGGGAAGACGTGCCGCTCAACTGGCGATGTCCGGAATGCGGGGCCGGCAAGAAAGACTTCGAGATGATGGAGATCTGAGGCCCATGCCCGACGGCCGGGCGTGGCTGTGGCGTGAGAATTCTGGTCTACACTCAGGCAGTGCAACGTCAATATGGCGCCGGGACACCGGGCCGGGGAGGGACCATGTCTCCACTCGAAACTGTCGGGCACTTGACTCGCATCGCGCGGGAGTACTGCGCCTTCATCGAGGACTTCGACAAGGCGCCGGATGCCGATTCCGTCACCTTCCTGGTGAAGCTGGCCCGCCTGTTGCCGCGACTGCATGCGGCAATCGAGACCCTGGACGATTCCGGAGAGGCCGATGACCTGCTCTCGGACATCGACCTGGAATGTCGTTTTGCCCTGTTTTCCCGTCTGCGACAGGCGCTGGGCGAACTCGACAGCTACTGGACCGAGTTCGACGTCGGCCGCGACGGGCAGGAGCAGAGTGGCAGCCTGGCCGATGACCTGGCCGATATCTACTGGGAGCTGAAGGCCGGCCTGGACCGACTGGACCAGGAACGCAGTGCCCTGCCGACTTTGCGTAGCTGGGGCAGCGGCTACCGTCTGCACTGGGGGCAGCATCTGGTGGATGCCGAGCGGCATCTCTATGGTCTGCGCGCGCGGCGTATGCTGTGAGAAGATGACTTTGCCTTGGCTCGCTGCGGGTTTTGCCGCCCGACGGGGATGCTACAATTGGCACCGGTATCCACTGGCTTCCCGAGGTAATAGCGATGAGCGCTGCAGCACTGACCGATTCCGAACTGTCCCTGACCCCGCCCGCGCAGGACAAGATGGCCGAGCTGATGGGGCAGGTCGAGGACAATGTCGAGGGCATCCGCGTGTTTGCCACGCCCGGTGGTTGCAGCGGCGTGAGTTTCGGCATGACCTTCACCGACCAGCTCAACGACGACGACCGGGTGCGTGAGTACGAGGGCGTCAAGGTGATCGTCGATCCGGCCACCCTGGAACATATCCGTGGGGTCGAGATCGACTTCGTGGGCGAAGGTGCCGAGGCACGCTTCGTGTTCAACAATCTGCAACCCACGGGGGGCGGCTGCGGCACCTGCGGCTCGCAGGGCGGCTGTTCCTGACCCGCGGGCGCTTTTCCGTCCTCGAAACCCCGGCTGTCGCACCGGGGTTTTTCGTCAGGCCGGTTTGAGTACCGCCAGCAGCACCACGCCGACCAGGATCAGCACCGGCAGTTCGTTGAACCAACGGAACCAGACGTGCGAGCGGCGGTTGCGGTCTTCGCGGAAGTCGGCCACCAGCTTGCCGCAGTAGAGGTGGTAGGCGATCAGCAGCCCGATCAGGATCAGCTTCAGTGTCAGCCAGAGCTGGCCGCCCCAGGCCGCCCAGGCGTAGTCGTGGAGCATCCACAGACCGAAGAACAGGGTGAACAGGCCGCCGGGGGTGGTGATGCCGTAGTAGAGCTTGCGTTCCATCACCTTGAAGCGTTCGCGCGATATCTCGTCTTCGCTCATGGCGTGGTAGACGAACAGGCGGGGCAGGTAGAACAGTCCCGCAAACCAGGTCACCATGCCGATCAGATGCCAGGCCTTCAGCCACATGGCGGTCTCCTCAGTTCAGTGGGGCGAGTGGAACGGAATCTCGCGCTTGTTGTTCATGGTTTGCCACGCTTGTCCTCGTAGAGTGCGTGCAGCACGTCACGGCGCCGTTCCTCGAAGTCCTCGGCCGGGGCCGGGTCATCCCGGCGCCCGAACCAGCGGCCCGCCGCGCGGGTGATGCGTTTGAGCGCGCGCCAGATTCGGGGCAGCAGCCAGGCCGCCGCCAGCAGGAACAGCAGCAGGCCGGCGAGGAACCACCAGGGATGGTTGAGCGAGGCCCAGAGCCCGCCGATCACCACCAGGTCTTCGGTGATCGAGGCGGTCCAGTTGGTGACCGGCTCCGGTGAGGTGTTGATCAGCACCCGGGTGCCGGCCTTGGTGGCGTGGCTGGTGGCCGACAGCGTCCCGCCCAGCAGCAGCGCGGTCAGCTCGGCTGCTGGGCCGATGTCCAGGCCCTCGGCCGCCCCGGCGGCCATGATGGCACCGGCGGGAATGCGGATGAAGGTGTGAAGGGTGTCCCAGCCGGTGTCCACGCCCGGCACCTTGTCGGCGAAGAATTCGACGCAGTACATCAGGCCGGCGGCGAACATCACCGAGGGGTCGGTGAGCACCTCCAGCCCGGGCGGCAGGTCCACCTGCCCGGTGCTGCCCATCCAGCCGAGCACCAGTACCGTCGCATACAGATTGATGCCCGAGGCCCAGGCGGTACCCATCATCAGGGCGATGGTGTGTACGGCGTCCATGGCAAAGGTCCCTTTATCGCGGCGCGTTGGCTGTTTTCGACTGAGGATCGCGGCTGGAAGTTCGTTGCTTGTGACCCTTTTCGATAAAGGCCTGGGCCAGCGTGTGATACAGCGGGCGCGGATTGACCAGGTGCGAGGCCCCGTAGGCGAGGAAGGAGGTGGCCAGCAGGGGCAGCAGCATGTCGCGCTCGGCGGTCATTTCCATCACGATCACGAAGGCGGTCAGGGGCGATTGCACCACGCCGCAGAAATAGCCCACCATCCCCAGTAACACCATGATCGACAGCGGGGCCACCGGCAGCCAGTGGCCCAGGTCGGCGCCTACGCCTGCGCCGGTGGCCAGCGAGGGGGCGAAGATGCCACCGGGGATGCCGGTGAGATAGGAGGCCAGGGTGGCGAGGAACTTGCTCAGGCTGTACCAGGGGTCGTGCGGGGCGGTGCCCGCGAGGATGGCCTTGGCCTCGGCATAGCCGGTGCCGCTGGCGCTGTAATCGGACAGCCAGGCGATGCTGGCCAGTAGCAGGCCGAAACCGAAGGCCAGGCGCAGTGGATAACGACGGGCCAGTGGCGCCAGGCGCAGGCTGCCGGTTACCAGCAGGGCGCCGAACAGGCCACCGAGCAGACCACCGCCGATACCGCACACCAGCACCGCGCTCCAGATCGCCAGCGGCGGGGCTACCTCGGTATGGATGTTGCCGAAATAGTGATAGTGTCCGAGCACCGCCAGTGCGGTCACCCCGGCGAGTACCACCGCCACGGTCACCAGGCCGCTGGTGCGTTGTTCGAAGCTGCGGCTCATCTCTTCGATGGCGAACAGGATGCCCGCCAGCGGGGTGTTGAAGGCGGCGGCCACGCCGGCCGCGCCACCAGCCAGGATCAGCCCGCGCTCCATGTAGTGCGGCGGGAAGCGCACCCAGCGACCGAGGCTGAACATGATCGAGGCGCCGATGTGGACCGAGGGGCCTTCACGACCAATGGAACCGCCGGCCAGCAGCCCGGCGAGCACCAGCACCAGCTTGCCGAGGGCGATGCGCAGCGAGAGGATGGCCGACTTGCCGGGGATGTGCAGGGCGGCGATGGCCTGGGGGATGCCGCTGCCCTGGGCGCCTGGAAACCAGCGGATCGTCAGCCAGGCGATCAGCGTCATGCCCAGCGGGGTGATCACCAGCGGCGCCAGTGGCCAGGTATGGGCAAGGCTCAGGAAGGCGGCGTTGGCATGTTCGGCCAAGCGCGCCAGCAGGGCGCAGACCAGGCCGATGAGCACCGCGCCGGCCCAGAATACCAAGCGTACCTTCCAGGCCCGGGGGGAGAGCAGCTTGCGTTTGGATCGGCGCAGATGATGTCGCATGGTCCGGCGGTATGGTGGAGAAGGCGGCATCTTAACCGATCGTGACGGGCCTCGCGCCACTGTCGTTTGGGGTTAGAATGCGGCTTCTCGAGCATACACATCGGGTGTGAGGCAGATGATCAAGGTGGGCATTGTCGGTGGCACGGGGTACACGGGCGTGGAGTTGCTGCGCCTGCTGGCTGGGCATCCCGAGGTGGAACTGCGAGCGATCACTTCGCGCGCCGAGGCTGGCCGACCGGTGAGCGAGGTCTACGAGAGCCTGCGGGGACATGTGGATCTGGCGTTCAGCGAGCCCGAGCCGGCCATGCTGGCGGAATGCGACCTGGTGTTCTTCGCCACCCCCAATGGTACGGCCATGCAGATGGCCCCGGCCTTGCTCGATGCCGGGGTGAAGGTGATCGATCTGGCCGCCGATTTTCGTCTGCAGGACCCGGCGGTCTGGGAACGGTGGTACGGCATGCCGCATGCTTGTCCCGAACGGCTCGCCGAGGCGGTCTACGGCCTGCCCGAGATCCACCGCGAGCGGATCCGCGAGGCACGCCTGGTGGCCAACCCGGGCTGTTATCCCACGGCGGCGGCACTCGGCCTGTTGCCGCTGGTCGAGGCCAGCGTGGTGGACAAGAGTAGCTTGCTGGCCGACTGCAAGTCCGGGGTCAGCGGTGCGGGCCGGGGGGCCAATGCCGCCATGCTGATGGGTGAGGTGGGCGAGAGCTTCAAGGCCTATGCGGTGCCCGGCCACCGGCACTTGCCCGAGATCCGCCAGACCCTTGGCTGGGCCGCCGGCGACGAGGTGGGTTTGACCTTTGTGCCGCACTTGGTTCCCATGATCCGCGGCATCCATGCCACCCTCTATGCCCGCCTGTCTGGCGAGCCTGGCGACCTGCAGGCGCTGTTCGAGCGCCGCTATGCCGGGGAGCCCTTCGTGGACGTGATGCCGCCGGGCTCACACCCCGAGACGCGCAGTGTGCGTGGCGTGAACCACTGCCGCATCGCGGTGCATCGGCCCCAGGGCGGAGACGTGGTCGTGGTGTTGTCGGTGATCGACAATCTCACCAAGGGTGCTGCTGGGCAGGCGGTGCACAACATGAATCTGATGTTCGGGCTGGAGGAGCAGACCGGTCTGCGCCAGGTGGCGTTGTCGCCCTGAAGCGGTGAACGAGGAGCGGGATGGCAAAGCGGGAGTTCAAGACACCGCGTATCGTGCAGGCCGGGCAGCGCCCGCTCTGGCCCTGGCTGCTCGGGGTGGTTGCGCTCGCCGGTGCGGCCTGGCTGGGCTATCGTCAGGGACAGCAGCATGCCGGTGACCCTGTCAATGCGTCCGATGCCGAGATCGAGGCGTTGCAGGCGCGGATCGGCGAGCTGCAAGAAGAGTGTGAACAGCAGCGTGAGCTGGCGGCCCGTTACCAGCGTGCCAGCCAGATCGACCGTGCGGCGGCCGATGAAGTGCGCGAGGCCCTGCGTGTGGCGCAGGAAGAGCAGGCGAAACTGCGCAAGAAAGTGACCTTTCTCAACAGTCTGATCTCGGGAAAGGTCACCGCGCTGGAGATCTCGGCGGTCAAGTTGATCCGGCAGGGCGAGAGCAGCGAATATGCCTTCAGCTTCCTGGTCTCGAAGCGGGACAAGGGGGGCGAACGGGTCAGCGGCAGGGTGAAGCTGTGGCTGTCGGGGCGGCTCGACGGCGAGGCGGTGGAACTCGACGAGAAACAGCTGGGCATCGCCCAGGGATTGAAAATGGGCTTCAAGCATTTTCAACGTTTCGAGGGGAAGTTGAAGTTGCCCGAGGGTTTCATCCCGCGGGAGCTGGTGATCCAGGGCTATCCGGACGGCAAGAAGTTCAAGCCGTTCGAGAAACGTATCAATTGGCAGGTATAGACGGGCGTTGCGGACGCTCGTGGAGGCAGTGGAATGGCGAGGAAACGATTCAAGGCGCCCAAGGTATCTACCGTCATCGGTCGGGGGACAGTGATCCGTGGTGATCTGGAGTTCGAGGGCGGTCTGCACCTCGATGGGCGGATCATCGGCAACGTCAGTGGTATCGAAGGTGGTGAGGCCGCGATCACGGTCAGTGAGCAGGGCACCATCGAGGGGGACGTGCGGGTCGATGTGCTGATCCTCAATGGTACCGTGGTTGGCGACGTGTATGCCAGTGAGCGTGTCGAACTGGCCTCGCAGGCGCAGGTGACCGGCACCGTTCATTATCGCTTGCTGGAGATGGCCATGGGGGCCGAGGTCAACGGTCAGCTGGTGCATGCCTCGCAAGAGGAGCCACGTCGGCTGGGCTATGACGGGGAGCAGGGTGAGGAAGCGACATCGGCCACGGTCGAGGCTAATACTTGACCAAATTGCTCGGAATACGCATACTTCCGGCTAACCCGAAGTTCGTCGGCAGGCGGCGGACATCAGTGACAGGAATATCGAAATGAGTGAAGTAGCACAGCAATCCGAGGTCCCGCTGGTCTTTACCTCGGCGGCGGCAAAGAAGGTGGCCGACCTGATCGCCGAGGAAGGCAACCCCGACCTGATGTTGCGCATCTATGTGCAAGGTGGCGGTTGTTCGGGCTTTCAGTACGGTTTCACCTTCGACGAGAACATCAATGAAGGCGACGAGGTGGTCGAGACCGATGGTGTCAAGCTGCTCATCGATCCGATGAGCATCCAGTACCTGATGGGGGCCGAGGTGGACTACACCGAGGGTCTGCAGGGCGCGCAGTTCGTGATCCGCAATCCCAACGCTACTACCACCTGCGGCTGCGGTTCCTCCTTCTCGGTCTGATGGGGTTTCGCTGACAGGCCAGGAGCCTCCACCGGTGCAGCCGGTGGAGGCTTTTTCGTGTGCGCCCAGCATGGGCGCACCCCTGCGGGTGAAAGTCCCGCCACG
>CAYMWJ010000046.1:0-16903 GCA_964394235.1 uncultured Sedimenticola sp.
TTTCAGTTCCTTGCGGCTTGTCCGGCTCCATGCGCACCTCCACGCACCCCCGCAGAAGAAGGCCAGCGCCAGGCCGGGCGAGGTGGTCCGGCTTTTCGGGAGCTACCCTAGGCGCTGGGTTGATCGGTCTATTGCTGCCTCGCCTTCGTGATCTCCACCACGTCCGCCCCGGTCTTGAGCCGGTCCAGGTAGTCGGCCCATGCCTGCATCATCTCCCGGCGCTGCTCCAGGAACCGTGTCCGGTTGTAGGCGCGGCCCAGGGTGTCCGGCACCGCATGGGCCAGTTGCTGCTCGATGACCTCGGCGGGGTAGCCCAGGCGCTCATGCAGCAGGGTGCGGGCGATGGCTCGCCAGCCGTGGCCAGTCAGTTCGGTCTTGGTGTCGATCCCCAGGCGGCGGTAGGCGGCATTGATGGCGGCCTCGCTCATGGGGCGCAGGGGTGAACGGCCGCCAGGGAACACCCAGCCGCCAGCCAGGTGGCCGGTCACGGGGCGCAGCTCCACCAGCAGGGCCACGGCCTGCCGAGACAGTGGCACCAGGTGCGGGGTGCCGGTCTTGGTGGCCGTGTAGCGCCATTCCCCGGCCTCCAGGTCCACATCCTCCCAACGCATCTTCCTCAGCTCGCCAGGGCGGCAGAACAGCAGGGGCAGCAGGCGCAGGGCGGTGGCCACTACAGGGCCGCCCTCGAAGGCATCGAAGCAACGCAGGAAGCCCGCCACGGCCTCGGGGTCGGTGGGTGCGGGCATGTGCTGGGTGCTGGTCGGCCTGAGTGCGCCACGCAAGGCGGGTGTGGGGTCGGTCTCTGCCTGCCCTCGGGCGATGGCATAGCGGAATATCTGGCCGGCCGTCTGCAGGGCGCGGTGTGCCGAGTCGATCCGCCCCCGGTCCTCGGTAATGCGCAGGGCCTGCAGCAGCTCCGGGGCCTTGATCTCGCTGATGGGGCGCTTGCCGATGTAGGGCAGCAGGGCGCGGCGGACAATGCCCCAGGTGCGTTTCTGGTGCCCCTCGGACTTGGTGGCCAGGTGATGATCGCGCCAGGCCTCGGCAACCGCCTGGAAGGTGCCCTCGGCGGCACGGCGGGCGGCCTGCTTCTCCATCTGCCGGGCGTCGCTGGGGTCGATGCCTTCGGCCAGCAGGGCGCGGGCCTGGTCTCGCTTGGATCGGGCCGCCTTCAGACTCACCTCGGGATAGAGCCCCAGGGAGAGGCGGTTTTCCTTGCCGGTACCGGGTCGGCGGTAGCGGAATCGCCAGCGCTTCGCCCCCTTGGGGGTGACTTCCAGATACAGCCCCTTCTCGTCGTACAGCTTGAACACCCGCTCGCGGGGCTTGGCATTCCTGATGCTCGTGTCTGTCAGTGCCATGGCTTCCCCCTCAAATCCGGTTCCCTGGAAAAGTTGCCCCACCCCCTTCATGGGGTGCCCCCAATGCTGCCCCAAAAAAACCGGGGCAACCCTGCGATGTGGTGGGACAGCATGGGACAAGCCTAGCATGAAAAAAGCCCGCTGTTATGCGGGCTTCGGGACGATATGGGACGGTGTGGGATGGGTGTTTGGTGGGCCCACCAGGATTCGAACCTGGGACCAAGAGATTATGAGTCTCCTGCTCTAACCGCTGAGCTATAGGCCCGGTTGTCGGTTGCGGGATGATAGCAGAAGCACGGGGCAGATCGTGGCCGAGGTGGCCCCGGTCGGGCCCCGGCCCGACGTCCCTGTCGGTTGCTCGATCCTCACTCGCCGTCGAGGAAGGAGCGCAGCTTTTCCGAGCGGGTCGGGTGACGCAGCTTGCGCAGGGCCTTGGCCTCGATCTGGCGGATGCGTTCCCGGGTCACGTCGAATTGCTTGCCGACCTCTTCGAGGGTGTGGTCGGTGTTCATGTCGATGCCGAAGCGCATGCGCAGCACCTTGGCCTCGCGCGCGGTGAGCCCGGCGAGCATATTCTGTGTGGCCTCGCGCAGGTTCTCCATGGTGGCGGCCTCGACCGGTGAGACGGCCTGCTGGTCCTCGATGAAGTCGCCCAGGTGCGAATCCTCGTCGTCGCCGATGGGCGTCTCCATGGAGATCGGCTCCTTGGCGATCTTGAGCACCTTGCGCACCTTGTCCTCGGGCATGTCCATGCGCTCGGCCAGCTCCTCGGGGGTGGGTTCGCGGCCCATCTCCTGGATCATCTGCCGCGAGATGCGGTTGAGCTTGTTGATGGTCTCGATCATGTGCACCGGGATGCGGATGGTGCGCGCCTGGTCCGCAATGGAGCGGGTGATGGCCTGGCGAATCCACCAGGTGGCGTAGGTCGAGAACTTGTAGCCGCGGCGGTATTCGAACTTGTCCACCGCCTTCATCAGGCCGATGTTGCCTTCCTGGATGAGGTCGAGGAACTGCAGCCCGCGGTTGGTGTATTTCTTGGCGATGGAGATCACCAGACGCAGGTTGGCCTCGACCATCTCCTTCTTGGCGCGGCGGGCCTTGGCCTCGCCGATGGACATGCGGCGGTTGGTCTCCTTGATGTCGGAGATGCTCAGCTGGCAGGTTTTCTCGATCTCGGCCAGCTTGCGCTGGGCGCGCTCGATCTCCTCGGCCAGCGGTTCGAGCTTGGCAGCCCAGGGTTCCTTGAGCTTGCGTTGCTCGGCCAGCCAGTCGAGATTGGTCTCGTTCTTGGGGAAGCTGGTGATGAAGTGCTTGCGCGGCATGCCGGCTTCGTTGACGCACAGGTCGAGCACGGTGCGCTCGTGCTCACGAATCTGGTTGACGATGTCGCGCAGCATGCCGGTCAGCTCGTTGAACAGCGGCGGCGCCAGGCGGAACTCCATGACGCACTCGGCGCACTTCTCGGCGGCCTTGCGGGCCTTCTCGCTGTTGCCTTCCTTGGCGAGGAGGCGGGTCCAGGCCTTGTAGGCCTTTTCCAGCGACTTGCGCTTGTCCTCGACTTCCTTGAGGTCGATGCCGGTGTCTTCGACCTCGTCCTCGCTCTTTTCCTGGGGGACGGGCGGTTCGTCGCCCACATCGGGCAGCTTGAAGCCGGCGACCACGTCGGCCAGGCGGGCCTCTTCGTTCTTCACGTCCTCGAAGCGCTTGAGCAGGTGGGCCACGGCCGGCGGGAAGGTGCCGATGGCGTAGCCGACCTGGTTGAGGCCGTCCTCGATGCGCTTGGCGATGCGCAGCTCGCCCTCGCGGGTGAGCAGCTCGACGGTGCCCATTTCGCGCATGTACATGCGCACCGGGTCGGTGGTACGGCCGAACTCACTGTCCACCGAGGCGAGCGCGGCGGCGGCAGCCTCGGCGGCGTCGTCGTCGGTGGAGACGGCGGCATCGCTCAGCGTCGCCTCATCGGCCTCCGGCGGGGTCTCGTACACCGAGATGCCCATGTCATTGATGATGCGAACGATGTCCTCGATCTGCTCGGGGTCGACGATCGAATCGGGCAGGTGGTCGTTGACCTCGGCATAGGTCAGGTAGCCCTGTTCCTTGCCTTTGGCGATCAGGTCTCGAATACTGCTCTGTTCCTGCTGTTCCTGGTTCATGGAAGTCCTCAGGAGGTTGATTCAACCTGTGTGGTGGCTAATGCGCCGGGCGAAAAGAATCAGGCACTATAGCACATGCACGCTGTTTGCGCCATGTCGACAGGCCCTGGTCGTGAGACTCAGGGGCGCCGGTAGAGTTCCCTAAGCCGTTGTTTTTCTTCTTCCGACATGGTGGAGAGGTCGGTCGCTTTCAAGAGTGCCTCGCGCTGTTGCGCGCGTTGCTTTTCGATCAGTCGGCGCAGGATGCCGGCCAGCTGTTCGGCGGCGTCGTCCTGTACTGCCAGCTCGGCCACCGCCAGTTGTGCGAAGATGCCGCGCAGGCGTTCGTCGGTGGTCGATTCGACCAGCGCGGCACTGTGCGTGCCGGGGTGTGCGCGGATGCGTTCGAGCAGATCGCGCAGTACCTCGATGCCGGGGGTCTCGAGGTCTTCCCAGCCGGCGGGCAGCTCGGCCAAGGCGGCCTCGGGGTGCTGCAGCAGCAGGGCAATGGCGCGGCGCATGGGCGGCATGGTCCCCGGCCCCCGGCGAGAGGCGGGCCGGGTGCGCCGGGCGCCGGGCGTGGCGAGCGGCGCGGGGGCGGGCAGTTCGACGGGTACTCCCACCCGTGCGGTCAGTGCCTGTTCCATCATGGAACGAAAGGTGCCGGTCGGCAGTTGCGCCAGCAGTGGGCGGGCCAGCTCGGCCAGACGCGCACGACCGTCGATGCTGCTCATGTCGGTCTGCGCCTCGAGTCGTGCGAACAGGAACTCCGACAGCGGCTGGGCGCGCGCAACCTCCTCGAGGAAGGCCTGGCGACCGATCTTGCGCACCAGGGTGTCCGGGTCCTCGCCCTCGGGCAGGAACAGGAAGCGTGCCTGGCGGCCGTCCTTCATCAGCGGCAGGGCGGTTTCCAGCGCCTTCCAGGCGGCGGCGCGCCCGGCGCGGTCGCCATCAAAGCAGAACACCACCTCGTTGCAGGCACGGTAGAGCTTGTGCAGGTGCTCGGCCGTGGTGGCCGTGCCCAGCGTGGCCACCGCGTTGCGGATCTCGTACTGTGCCAGTGCCACCACGTCCATGTAGCCCTCGACCACCAGGATGCGCTCGAGCTGGCGGTGGGCCTGGCGGGCCTGGTACAGGCCGTAGAGTTCGCGGCCCTTGTGGAAGATCGGTGTCTCGGGGGAGTTGAGATACTTGGGCTTGCCGTCGCCCAGCAGACGACCGCCGAAGCCGACCACCCGGCCGCGCCCGTCGTGGATGGGGAAGATGATGCGCTCGCGCAGGCGGTCGTAGGTCTGGCCGTTGTCGTTGGTGGTGGTCAGCCCGACCTCGGTCAGTTGGCGCCGGGATTGCTCGTCCTTGCCGAAGTGCGTCAGCACGTTACCCCAGCCCGGAGGGGCGAAGCCGATGCCGAAGGTCTCGATCACCTGTTCGCTGAGCCCGCGGCTGGCCAGGTAGTCACGGGCGTGCCTGGAGTCGGGGTGGGTGTGCAGTTGCTCGCGGTAGAAGGCGGCGACCTGCTCGAGCAGCGCGTACAGCGGGCGCTGATCCGGACCCTGTTCGAAGCTGATCTCACGCGGGATCTCCAGGCCTTGCCTGGCGGCCAGTTCCTCGATTGCCTCGGGGAAGCTGAGGCCGTCGTATTCCATCAGGAAGCCGATGGCGCTGCCGTGCGCGCCGCAACCGAAGCAGTAGTAGAACTGCTTGGCGGGGCTGACGGTGAAGGAGGGGGTCTTCTCGGTATGGAAGGGGCAGCGGGCCTGGTATTCGCGTCCGGCCTTCTTCAGCGGCACGCGCTGGTTGATCAGCTCGACGATATCGGTACGGCTGAGGAGTTCGTCGATGAATTGCTGCGGGATCTTGCCGGCCATGGGCAAAGACTAGCAGCCGGGGGGCAGGGGGTGGCGAGATGCGCTCAGGCCAGCTTCTGCTTGACCAGGGCGCTGACCTGGCCCATGTCGGCACGCCCCTGCACCTGCGGCTTGACCTTGCCCATCACCTTGCCCATGTCGCGCATGGAGCTGGCGCCGGTCTCGGCGATGGCCTGCTCGACGATGGCCGTGATCTCGTCCTCGGACAGGGCCTCGGGCAGGTAGTCCTGGATGATCGCCACCTCGGCCTGCTCGGCGGCGGCCAACTCGTCGCGACCGGCCTCGGTATATTGCGCGATGCTGTCGCGGCGCTGCTTGACCATCTTGTCGAGCACCGCCAGCACCTGTTCGTCGTCGAGTTCGATGCGCTCGTCCACCTCGCGCTGCTTGATCGCGGCGAGGATCAGGCGGATGACGCCCAGGCGCGCCTTGTCGCCCGCCTTCATGGCGGACTTCATATCGTTCTGGATGCGGGCCTTCAGTGACATGGCGTGGACGATCAGTACGGGCGCTCGAAGCGACGTGCCTCGCGTGCCAGCTTCTTCTGCCAGCGCTTGACGGCGGCAGCGGCCTTGCGCTTGCGCTCCCAGGTGGGCTTTTCGTAGTACTCGCGGCGACGCACCTCGGCCAGGATACCGGCCTTCTCGCAGGAGCGCTTGAAGCGGCGCAGGGCGACTTCGAAGGGTTCGTTCTCTTTTACACGGACATGTGGCATGGCTTCCTCTGGGCTCCAGACCCGTTAGACTGAACACCTGACCGCCGCCGCGCAACACGCGGGCGGGCGGAAAGGCGCAGGATTCTACTGCGTGACCATGAGAATTGCAAAAGGAAATCCGCATGCGGGTACTGGGTATCGAGACCTCCTGCGACGAGACCGGCGTCGCCCTCTACGACGGCGAACAGGGCCTGCTGGCGCACGCCGTCTACAGCCAGGTCGCGCTGCACGCCGACTACGGTGGCGTGGTACCGGAGCTGGCCTCGCGCGATCATGTACGCAAGCTGGCCCCCATGGTGCGCCAGTTGCTCGAGCAGGCCGGCCTGTCCGGCCGTGACATCGACGGGGTGGCCTATACCGCCGGGCCGGGGCTGGCCGGCGCCCTGCTGGTGGGCGCGGCCTTCGGGCGCAGCCTGGCCACCGGCTGGGGCGTGCCGGCGATCGGCGTGCACCACATGGAAGGCCACCTGCTCGCGCCGCTGCTCGAGGCCGAACACCCGGATTTTCCCTTCGTCGCCCTGCTGGTCTCGGGGGGGCACACCCAGCTGGTGCGGGTCGAGGGTATCGGGCGCTATCACTTGCTTGGCGAGTCCGTGGACGATGCCGCCGGGGAGGCCTTCGACAAGACCGCCAAACTGCTGGGGTTGGGCTATCCGGGCGGACCGGCGCTGGCGGCCCTGGCTGAGCAGGGCGATCCCGACCGCTTTCGTTTTCCGCGGCCCATGACCGACCGGCCGGGGCTGGACTTCAGCTTCTCCGGGCTCAAGACCTTTGCGCTGACCACCTGGCAACAGGAGGGTGCCGGGCTCGATGTTGCCGCTCGGGAGCGCCTGCGCGCCGACATCGCCCGCGCCTTCGAGGACGCGGTGGTCGATACCCTGCTCATCAAGTGCCGGCGCGCGCTAGAGCAGGCCGAAGTAAACGACCTGGTGCTCGCCGGCGGGGTCAGCGCCAACCGGCGCCTGCGCGCGGCCATGGATGCCATGACCGCGGCGCGCGGTGCCCGCGCCTGGTATCCGCGTCCGGAGCTGTGCACCGACAACGGCGCCATGATCGCCTATGCCGGCTGGGCGCGCCTGCGCGCCGGCCAGCACGAAGGCCCGGGCTTCGACATCCACCCACGCTGGCCCATGACCGAACTGGACGCGGTGTGACATCTCGAGGCCGTGCGTGGTGAATATTCCGTATTCAGCTGCCGATGCGGGCCTCTTCGCCCGAGAGCAATTTGCGGATGTTGCTGCGGTGTCGCCAGAACAGCAGCAGGGTGATGAGGGTCTGCATGACGATCAGCTCCGGCGCAGGCCAGAACCACCAGACGATCGCGGGAGCCAGTCCCTGCGAGATCAGTGCGGCCAGCGAGGAGATGCGCAGCACCTTGGCCACGAACAGCCAGATCGCCGCGATGCTCAGGCCGATCGGCCAGTACAGGCCGAACTGCACGCCCAGCGCGGTGGCCACGCCCTTGCCGCCGCGAAAGCCGAAGAACACCGGGTAGAGGTGGCCGAGAAAGGCGGCCAGCCCGGTCAGTGCCAGCACCAGGGGCGAGACCACCAGCCAGTGCGCCACCAGCATCGGCAGCAGGCCCTTGAGTGAGTCACCCAGCAGGGTGATGGCCGCGGCCTTCTTGCCGCCGATACGCAATACGTTGGTCGCTCCCGGGTTGCCCGAGCCCTGGCCACGCGGATCGGGCAGGCCCATCAGGCGGCAGACCAGGATGGCGCTGGAGACCGAGCCCAGCAGGTAGGCGGCGAGGACGATCAGGTATTCGGGCATGCGGCGCTCCGGAACAGGGGATCACGGGGCGGATTTTTACCACGAACGGGGACGAGGCGGCGACACAATGGTGGTAATCTTGCGGCCCCGAGCAGCGAGCGGAAGCATCCATGGATATCGTCTACCTGCGCGGTCTGCGCATCGACACCATCATCGGCATCTACGACTGGGAGCGGCGCACCCGCCAGAGCGTGATCCTCGATCTGGAGATGGGCACCGATATCTCCCGCGCCGCGGCCAGCGAACGCATCGAGGACACCCTCAACTACAAGGCGGTGGCCAAGCGCCTGATTCAGTTCGTGAGCGAGAGCGAGTTCCAGCTGGTCGAGACCCTGGCCGAGCGCTGTGCTGCCATCGTCATGCAGGAATTCGGCGTGCCCTGGCTGCGCCTGAGCCTGAACAAGAAGGGCGCGGTGCGCGGGGCCACCGACGTGGGCGTGATCATCGAGCGCGGGCACCGCGACTGATGCCGCGGGTCTGGGTCAGCATCGGCAGCAACATCGAGCGCGAGCGCCACGTGCGCGCCGCGGTCGAGGCCCTGCGCGCGCGCTTCGGCGACCTGGTCCTGTCGCCGGTATACGAGACCCCGGCCGAAGGCTTCGATGGGGATCCCTTCTACAACCTGGTGGCCGGCTTCGATACCGATCTCCCTCCCGCAACACTGCATGCCGCGCTGCGCGCCATCGAGGACGCCAACGGTCGCCGCCGCGATGCCGGCAAGTTCTCTGCGCGCACCCTGGATATCGACGTGCTCACCTACGGCGACCAGTGCGATGCCACCGGCGGCAAGCCGCTGCCGCGCGACGAGATCACCCGCTATGCCTTCGTGCTCAAGCCCCTGGCCGACGTGGCCGGCGATGAGCGCCACCCGGTGCTGGGACGCACCTATGCCGAGCTGTGGGCCGACTTCGACGCTGCCAAGCACGATGCCCTGCGGGTGGTGCCGCTGGGCTTGTGAGGGCTATTGTTGCACGCTGCGCCCGCCGTCCACGGCGAGGATCTGGCCGGTGACGTAATCGGTGCCGGCGATCATGAACAGTACCGCGCGCGCGATCTCCTCGGCCCCGGCCGGACGGCCGAGGGGGATGCGTTCGAGGATGGCCAGGCGGTCGGCGTCCTCGAAGTAGTGCTCGGGCCAGAGGGCCGCGCCGGGGGCCACGCCGTTGACGCGTATCTCGGGGGCCAGGTCGCGGGCCAGTGCCTTGACCATCATGGCGTTGGCCGCCTTGGCCATGGAGTACACCGGGTGGTCGGCATTTGGCCGGTCGGCATGGATGTCCACCAGGTTGACGATGCAGCCGTGGCGCTCGCGCAGCGCCGGGGCCAGGGCCTGGGCCAGAAAGAAGGGGGCGCGGGCGTTGCTGGAGAACAGGTCGTCCCACTGAGCCTGGGTGACGCTGCCGATGGGGGTGGGGTAGTAGCTGGAGGCATTGTTGACCAGGATGTCGAGCCGGTCGCGGATCGAGAGTGCCGCCTTGGCCAGCGGCGCAATGGCCTCCATGTCGGCGAGGTCGGCCTGCACCAGGTGCGCCGAGTCGGCGCGTGCCGCATTCAGGGTGTCGGCGAGTTGCCGGGCACGCTCGGCCGAGCGGCGGTAGTGCAGGATCACCTCGCAGCCCAGGTCGTGCAGCTGACGTGCGATCTCGGCGCCGATGCGCGCTGCCGCGCCGGTTATCAGCGCCACCTTGCCGTCGAGTCGATGCCTGTTGTCGCACATGGTCTCGTGCCTCCGCCCGATTCGGTGATAATGCACTCCGTGAATCACGGTCACCCGGCGGAGCATACGTGGCATTTCCCGAACTGAACAGCGCCGAGCAGGCGCAACTCGAACAGACCCGTGCCTGCATCGGCGAGGCGATCGCCGGGGCGGGCGGGCGCATCCCCTTCGATCGTTACATGGAGCTGGCGCTGTATGCGCCGGGTGCCGGCTACTACGTCAACGGCGCGCGCAAGTTCGGTGCGGCGGGCGATTTCGTCACCGCTCCCGAGATCTCGCCGCTGTTCTCCCGTGCCCTGGCCGCGCAACTCGCCGAGGTGCTGACGACGAGCGGAGGCGAGGTGCTGGAGTTCGGTGCCGGCTCGGGGGTGATGGCCGCCGAGATACTGGCCGCCCTGGCGGCGCGCGATGCCCTGCCCGAGCGTTACCTCATCATGGAACTGAGCGCCGAGCTGCGCGCGCGCCAGGCCGAGACCTTGCGTGATCGCGTGCCCGGATTGGTCGAGCGGGTGCGCTGGCTGGATCGACTTCCTGGGCCCGGCTGGCACGGCGTGGTGGTCGCCAACGAGCTGCTCGATGCCCTGCCGGTGAGTCGCTTCTGCCGTACCGCCGACGGTTGGGCCGAGCAGTTCGTGACGATCGAGGATGGGGCCTTGCGGCCGCTGTGGGATGTGCCCGAGACCCCCGGCCTGGTCGATGCCCTGGCGCGCATAGAGGCGCGGCTCGGGCCTTTTGCCGAGGGCTATGCTTCGGAGATCTGCCTGCGCCTGCCGGCCTGGATGCGCGCGGTGGCGGATTTTCTCGCGCAGGGGGTACTGCTGCTGATCGACTATGGTTACAGCGAGCGCGAGTACTATCACCCGGCACGCCGCGACGGCACCCTGATCTGCCATTTCCGGCAGCGTGCCTTCGATGCCCCCTTCGCCCTGCCGGGGCTGGCCGACATCACCGCCAGCGTGGATTTCTCGGCGGTGGCCGAAGCGGGCGTCGAGGCCGGGCTGGAACTGGCGGGTTACACCACCCAGGCGCAGTTCCTGCTGGGCTGTGGGATCGAGCACGAGCTGGCGGCGCTGGCCGTCGACCCCGCGCGCATCGGTGAGTTGCAGCGTGCCAAGCAACTCATCCTGCCGACGGCCATGGGCGAGCGTTTCCGGGTGATCGCGCTTGCCGCCGGTGAGCCGCTCGCGCTGTCGGGTTTCACCATGGGGGACCTGCGTGCGATGCTCTAGTACCAGCTTCGATCAGGTGCCGCGTGCAGGTCCTGGATTGCTGTGATGAGAGCCGTCTGTCGTCAGTCTGTGGGAGGGATCGTGAGTGGCCTGGCGTTGGCGTTTCTATTGCTGGTGCTCGCCGGTTGCCAGGGCATGCCGCGCGAGGATGGACCAGCGGTGCGCGAGTTCCGTTGGCGTGATCTGGCCAAGAGCGACATCGATCTGGTCGCTGAGGTTACCCTGCGTCAGTATCGTACCTATCTGCGCGAGCTGGCCGACAAGTTGTACCGGCGCAACCCGACACAGTTGCGGCGCGGGGTGGGCGAGCGTGAGGCGGCTCTGCGCCAGATCATGGGGCGGCCGGGGCCGGGGCTGCTTGCGCAATGGCGCGGGCGCCGCGGTGTGCGCCTGGTCGAGTTGGCCTTGAGCGCGGGTTTCGAGGGTGACCGGGTGGCGGCCTTCGTCTACGGGCTGCGCAGCATGGTAGTGGCCGCCTATGGCAGCGAAGACGAATTCTTTCTGAGCGACGAGTACGACCCGCAGAAGATCTATCACCTGGCGCGCAATATCGAGATCGCTGCCTGGCGGCTGCGTGTGACGCGCGATGCTGAGGGCAGGCCGTTGCTGTTGAGTGTCGGCATCGCCCCCGACGGGGCGGTGAACGCCAGTTATGAACGCCTGTTCGGCAAACTCATCGCGTTGCATGACCACTTTGCCCAGGTGGTTGCCGACAGCACCCACCGGCGCATCAAGAACGTCATCCAGGGTGTGGCGTCTGCCGTTTTCTTTCCTTTGTGAGAGGGTCGCGGCGCGCCCCTCGGCGCAGGCAGTTGAACCCGTTGGCACGGGTGTACTGTCGCAGGATCTCCTCAGCCAGCGGCGCCAGTGGGGTGGGGGTGATGCCCAGCTCGTGCAGGCCGTTGTGCTCGCAGACGCTGTCGGTCTGCAGGGACAGGAAGTTGTCCGGGGTGAAGGGCCTGCCGGGTGCGTATTGCAGGATCGCTGCCTGCAAGCGGCCGAGGGCGTCGGGCAGGCGGATGATCACCTTGTGGCGGTGGGTGTGGTCGGCGATCAGGCGTATGATCTCTTCCAGGGTATAGATGTCAGGACCGCACAGGGGGTAGCGTCGACCGAAGGTGTGGCGGTCGGGCAGGGCGCGTGCAAAGGCCTCGGCGACGTCCAGCACATAGACGGGGGCGAAGCGCGCCTGGGCGCACGCCAGTGGCAGGGGGCCGGGGATCTTCAGCAGGCGGGCGAAGCGGTTGAGGAAGTTGTCGTCGGGGCCGAAGATCACCGAAGGCTGGAAGCTGGTGACCGCGATGTCCGGCTTGCCCAGGGTGTGGACACGGTTCTCGCCTTCGCCCTTGCTGCGCAGGTACTCGCTGCCGCCGCTGGCCTGGTCGGCGTTCAGTGCGCTCATGTGCAGTAGGCGGCGAACGCCGGCTTGACGGCAGGCCTCGACCACGCGTTCGGCCAGCTTGACGTGCACGGTGCGGAAGCTCTCGCTCCCCCCGCTGGGGTTGAGAATGCCGATCAGGTTGATCACGGCATCGCAGCCTTCGAGGGCCGGCACCAGGTGCTCCAGGGCGTAGTCGCTCACCTCGCGGACCTCACCGCCGAGGCGCAGCTCGGGGTGGCGAAAGGCGTGGCGGGTGAGTACCAGGCAGTCGTAGCCGGCGTTGCGCAGGCGGAAGGTGAGATGGCGCCCCACGAATCCGGAGCCGCCGAGCAGGGCAACCTTTGCGTACTTCATCCTTTCCAGACTCCGTGGCAGCTGATGGATTGAATATAGCGGCTGGCGTCAGATCTGCTCAACAATCGCCGTCAGGGGGCGCGGTGCAGCGTGTTGGACTTTGGTCGGTAGCGGCGCAGGATCAGGCGCTTGCCCTGCCGATCGTACAATTCGAGGCGGTCGTCGTGGACGCGATAGGCATAGCGCATGGTGCGGCCCGATGTGCCGACGGGGCGCAGCCGCAGGTAGCGGGTATCGGCGTGCAGGTAGAGGTCCTGGTAACGGTCGCGCGACAGGTACAGGCGGGCCAGGTTGTCCTTGACCAGCAGCAGGCCGCCGTTGTCGCTCTGCCAGGCACCTTGCAGGTGCGCGAGGAAAAGCCGGCCGTCTGCCGGTGGCCAGGTGGGGGTGCCCCAGGGGGCGCCATAGGTGCCACCGTAGGGGGGCGCATAGGGGGGCGCCGTGGTCCAGGGATAGGGCGGTGGATAGACGGGCACCTGGGGATAGGTCAGAGCCGGGACGCCGACCGAGCCGGCCTGGCCCAGCAGGGCCAGGCCGGTGGCCATGCCGCGCAGCAGGTCGGCGAAGGTCAGGCCGCTTCCACGTGCTGCCAGGGCCTGGGGGGCAGTGGTCTGGAGGAGGACCGCCAAACAGACCGTCAAAAGTTTCGGATATGACCGCATGCGATGCCTGCCGTGGGGTTTTTCGCTCGACGCCCGGCGCGAACGGGGTTACGGCTGCTGCCGACTTGTTCGGAACCGTCATGAGGTTAAACTAGTCTCCAGTGTCATTTTAACAAGCCCCGTTCGCCTACGGTTGTCGGCGGCCTGTCGCGAGAACAGAGCAGGATGGAAGAATCTACAGTGAACACCAGGACTACGGAACGCCGCAGTGGAACCCGCGAGACGGTCGAGAAGCTGCTCGAGGAACGCCAACAGTTGCTGCTGATGTTCTGCAAGGTGGCAGGCATGCGGCCACTGGTGGATGGCGAGGAGGACGATCGGGAACAACTGCTGCAGCGCTTCTGCGAGATCCTGGTCGATTACTCGGCGTTCGCCCATTTCGAGATTTACGAACGCATCATCGATGGCAGGGAACGGCGCAGCCGCGTGGTCGAAGTGGCGCGTGAAGTGTATCCGCGCATCGCCGAGGCCAGCGAGGTGGCCGTGGAGTTCAACGACAAGTACGACGCCAGCGATCACACACTGGACCTGCACGCCCTGGACAAGGACCTGAACAAGCTGGGAGAGGAGCTCGCCGTTCGTGCCGAAATGGAAGACCGTATCATTGCCGCCTTGCTGGGAGGTTGAGAAGAGCGAGGAGCCCTGGATGCCACCGCCACGGGAGCGGGTGGCGTGAAGCATCTGTTTGCCGGCTACCGGGCAGCGAAGGTCGATCGGGACGACATTCTCTCGCGCCTTGCGCGGCCGGCATTCCATCGGTTGCGCCTCGAGCGTTTTCCGCGCGGCATCGACGGTGCCCATATCGATGTGGCACTGGATCCTGCCCTGGTGGATGCGATTGTGGCAATGGTGCATGTCCTCCTCAATGAGGGCGTGCAGCGTTGTTTCTGGCAACAGCCGCCCAAGGCGCCGGACCAGGATGCCGTCGAGGTCTTTCGGCGTTGCTATTCCGAAAATACCCGGCTGGTATTGCGTGAATGTCGGGCACGTGCCCGGCCCGAAGAGATCCAGCTGTTCCAGCTGGCGGTGCTGCGCCTGCTGATTTTTCAGGTGGATGAGCAGCTGGTTCGCCTGCGTCAGGAGCTGGAAGATGCACGTGCCCTGCCGGCTCGGCAGTACAGTGGCCAGAGCCTGAAGCTGCACGACAAGGTCGTGATCCTGGCGCGCAACGAGCAGTCCATCCGCTACCGGGCCTTGCACGATGTGCTGCGCGTGTTCATGCGTCTGGAAGATTCCAGCCTGCGCAAGATGCGCAAGGTCGTGATGGGCATGTCCTGGCCGGTATCACGGGACATGCTGGCCAATCCGCTCGTCCAACTGGGTGGCATGGGTGCCCCGGAAGATTTCTTCCTCCACTACCCACATATCTTGCGCGACGATACCGCTGTCTCGGGACTCAATCGCCTGCTGTTCGAGACCTTGTCCGAGTGGTTGCCCGATGAGGTGAGGTTGCCGGGCGAGTCGTCACCGGAAGACGACCCGGGAGGCGGTCTGGGCTATTCCGGTCTGCGAGGCCATGCCGAGATTCAGAGACGCTGTCTTCTGTTGATGGACCAGGGGGAACTGGCCCGGCTGGTACCCCACGAGTTCGACAATGCCCAGGGTATCGTACAGCTGCTGGGGGGGGATCTCGAGCCCTGGCCGCAACCGGGGCCTTGGGCGATGGCGCGGTTCACCAGTGTCCAGAAAGTGCGCATGCGCGAGTTGATGGCTGGGGTGAAGCGGGGGGGATGGATGTCGCGCATCCGGGCCTCCTTTTTGCTCAAGTCGGTGTATCCCGGTCTGGGGATACGTGGTGGGGTGGATTGGGTCCATGACTATCTGGCGCATGAAATCCGGGCGCGTGAACTCGTTCGGCGTTTACAGGCCCTGCCCGGCATCTCCGATGCGCGTGCCATCGTGCGCCTCATCGACGAGCGTGCGAAAGCGGTCGAGCTGACGGGGCGGCATGCCGAGAAGCGCCTGTTGGCGGGGTTCTTTGGCGATCTGGTCGAATATCGCTACCACCTGAAACTCGCTGCCTGGCTGTATGCCGGTCTGGAGAGGCTGCGCCTGTTGTCGGATACCGAGAAGATCTCCATGTCGGAGGCCAACAACCTGTTGCAGGATTTCCGGCGACGGAGCGACAAGGGGGGACACAAGGTCATCGGCCATGTGGTGCTCAAGGCGGATGTGCGGGGGTCCACCGAGATCACGGCGCAGATGCGGGCTCGCAACCTCAATCCGGCAACCTATTTCAGTCGCAACCTCTACGACCCCATCACCCGTGAGCTGCGGGCCTTTGGTGCCGAAAAGGTCTTCGTCGAGGGGGATGCAGTGATCCTCTCGCTGATGGAATACGAGGGCCAACCACGTGACCACCTGGCGGTGGCCCGGGCCTGTGGCCTGGCGCAGCGGGTATTGCGGGTGGTCGAGGCCAAGAACGCGGAGAGTCGCCGGCTGGGTCTGCCCGAGCTGGGGCTGGGCATCGGTATCGCCTACTCCAACGAGGCGCCGACCTACCTCTACGACGAGGGTCACCGGATCATGATCTCGCCGGCGATCAATCGTGCCGATCGTCTTTCGTCCTGTCATTCGCGCATGCGCCAGCAACTGGAAGGCAAGCTGGATGCGGGCCAGCGTGTGGTGGTGGCCATCCCGTTGAGCGAGAACGAGGGCGGCAAGAAGGATTCCGAGGGGGTGCTTCGCTACAACGTCAATGGCATCGAACTCGAAGCAGCGGCGTTCTACCAGCTGGGGGCCGAGCTGCGCCTGCGTCGCATCCGCCTGGGGCGCAAGGAAGGCGATGCCAGGGAGTGTTTCCACGTCGGTCGTTATCTCGACCTGCGGGGCAATAGCCACTGGCTGGTGATCCGTGAGGCGCCCCTGCCACTGTGGATGGGGGATCGACTGGTCGAGGGCGCCCGCTCGGGCCGTGTGTACTACGAGGTGGTCACCGACGACGGGTTGATCGAACGCGCCAGGCGTCAATTGCGTGGGGGCGCCCGCTCGCAGCGATCCTGAGTCGTCGGCCAGGCAGCCGCCGCTGCTGCCTCCAGCCACTCGTCGGGCTGCCTCGGTTACGGTGAGCGGGTGCGGTATTGGGACTGGGTCCCGCAACTGCGATAATAGCCGCCTTCCCTCGAACTGCCGAGTCCCTCGATGAGCAACGACAGGTCCCCCGAAGATCGACTCTCTCCCCATCAGGCCGCCGCGCTGGCCGCCCTGCGCGAGCAGGCCGAGGCCGGCGATGCCGAGGCGCAGTACCGCCTGGGCATGTTGTACGGCAATGGCGAAGGGGTGTCCCTGGACCATGCCGAGGCCGAGCGCTGGTTCACCCGGGCGGCCCGCCAGGGTCACGAGGATGCCCTGCTGACCCTGGCCTGGATGTATGCTTCTGGCGGCGGGGTCGAAATGGACGAGGCCCGTGCCCGCGAACTCTACCTGTTGGCGGCGGACAAGGGCTCGGGCAAGGCGCAGTACGTGGTTGCCACCATGTACCGCTTCGGTCAGTACGGTGTCGAGCGTGACATGGCGCGTGCCCTCCATTACTACCAGCTGGCGGCACAGCGTGGGCAGTCCGCAGCGCAGTTCGCACTGGGCAAGCTGCTGATGGAGGGGCGGCATGTGGCGCGCGACGATGTGGTGGCCCTGCAGTGGCTCACCCTGGCACAGGCCTGATCTTTACCCATAAGTTCGCTGGACACCGGGCGGGCTGCGACCGGTGAACAC
>CAYMWJ010000047.1:0-16533 GCA_964394235.1 uncultured Sedimenticola sp.
CAGCAACAGAGTTTTGGCCGAGTGGCCGGAGACGGAAATGAAAGCGGACATCCATCCCGATTATCACGATGTGAAGGTGACCTGCAGCTGCGGCAATGCCTTCAACACGCGCTCGACGTATGAAAAGGACGAGCTGCACGTGGAAGTGTGTTCGGCCTGCCACCCCTTCTACACGGGCCAGCAGAAGATCATGGACACAGCCGGTCGCGTGGACAAGTTCAAGAAGCGTTTCGGCCGCTGACCGACACCTGTCGCCGCTGCCGGTGGCCACGCAGTATTGATAAAGCCAAGGGCGCCCTCGCGGCGCCTTTTGCTATTCTGAACCTTTATCCAGTACCTGATTTATTGCTGCGGGAGCCCCTCATGACCCAGCCTGTCGATCCGCAAGATGCCGATTTCGAGATCAATCAGGCCGCGCTGACCTATCACGCCGAACCCCGACCGGGGAAGATCTCGGTCGAGGTGACCAAGCCGGCCGAGACCGCGCGCGACCTTTCGCTGGCCTACACCCCGGGGGTGGCCGAGCCGGTGCGGCGTATCGCCGAGAATCCCGAGGATGCCTATCGCTATACCGCCAAGGGTAACCTGGTGGCGGTAATCACCGACGGCACCGCGGTGCTGGGCCTGGGCCGGGTCGGCGCCCTGGCCGGCAAGCCGGTGATGGAGGGCAAGGGTGTGCTGTTCAAGCACTTCGCCGACATCGATGTGTTCGACATCGAGGTGCAGGCCGAGACGCCGCAGGAGTTCATCGACACGGTGCGCCGCATCGCGCCGACCTTCGGTGGCATCAACCTCGAGGACATTGCCGCCCCACACTGCTTCGAGATCGAGCAGGCGCTCATCGAGCAGCTCGACATCCCGGTGTTCCATGACGATCAGCACGGCACGGCCATCATCATCGCCGCCGGCCTGCTCAATGCCCTGGAGTTGCAGGGCAAGTCCCTGGGCGAGGCGCGCATGGTGGTGCTCGGTGCCGGGGCGGCCGGGATCGCTGCGGTGCGCCTGCTGCTCGCCATGGGGGCACATCGCAACAACATCCTGGTGCTCGATCGCAAGGGCGTGATCCACACCGGGCGCGAGGACCTCAATCCCTACAAGTCGGGGGTGGCCGTCGAGACCGATCGCCGCACCCTGGAAGACGCCATGGAAGGGGCCGACGTGTTCATCGGGGTCTCCGGTCCCGACCTGGTCACCCGTGACATGCTCGCCTCCATGGCCGAACGTCCGGTGGTGTTCGCCCTCTCCAACCCGGTACCGGAGATCCGCCCCGAGGTCGCGCACGAGGTGCGTGACGACCTGGTGATGGCCACCGGGCGCTCCGATTATCCGAACCAGGTCAACAATGTGTTGGGCTTCCCCTTCATCTTCCGCGGTGCCCTGGATGTGCGCGCCAGCCGCATCAACCAGGCCATGCAGATTGCCGCCGCCCAGGCCCTGCGCGAGCTGACCCACGAGCCGGTGCCGCAGGCGGTGCTCGACGCCTACGACCTGGATTCCCTGGCATTCGGCCCCGACTACATCCTGCCCAAGCCCTTCGATCCGCGCCTGCGCGAGGTGGTGCCGCCGGCGGTGGCGCGCGCTGCCATCGAAACCGGTGTGGCCCGCGGTGACTGGCCGGCACACTACCCGGCGCTGTAAGGGCGATTTACCAGGAAGGACACGAAGAGCAAGAAGGTTTTTCAGGAAAGGGTTTCGCGGCCTCGGCAGCTCTTTGGCGAAACTTTGCGTCCTTTGTGTTCTTCGTGGTTATCGTCTTCGAAAAACTTCGCGTCCTTTGCGACCCTCGCGGTTGATGTGAAGCCCCTCGCACCGGGTGGTTCATTGAAGAATTTCATCCTGGTCTGCTGGCTGCCTGCTAGGTTTGAAGGAAACGGCGTATCGCGCCGGTCTTGAAAGCAGGAGGTGCAGCATGCAGAAGGTTGCCATCGTGGGTGCGGGACGGGTGGGCGAGACTACCGCGCAGGTGCTGGCCGAGCAGGAGACTTGCCGCGAAGTGGTACTGATCGACATCCGTGAGGACGCGCCGCAGGGGGTGGCGCTGGACATCGCGCAGACCGCGCCGCTGTTTCGCTTCGATACCCGGGTGACCGGCAGCAACGACCCGGCCGCCATGGCCGGGGCCGACCTGGTCGTGATCACCGCCGGGGTGCCGCGCAAGCCGGGCATGTCGCGCTCGGACGTGCTGGACGTGAATGTCAGGATCATCGACGGCATCGTCGACGATGTGCTGCGGCATGCACCCGATGCGATCATCGTCATGGTCAGCAACCCCGTGGACGTGCTTACCTGGCGTGCCTGGACGCGCACCGGCTGGCCGCGCGCGCGGGTGCTGGGCCAGGCCGGGGTGCTGGATGCCTCGCGCATGGCCGCCTTTATCGCCATGGAGACGGGGTTCTCGGTGCGTGACATCACCACCATCGTGCTCGGTGGCCATGGTGATGCCATGGTGCCGGTGGCACGTTTCTGTACCGTCAACGGTGTCCCGGTGAGTCATTTCCTCGAAGAGGACCGGCTCGAGGAGATCGTGCAGCGCACCCGTGACGGCGGTGCCGAGATCCTTTCCCTGCGCAAGATCTCCAGTGCCTACGACGCGCCCGGCGCGGCGGTGGCCGAGATGGTCGATGCCATTGCCCGCAACCGCCGGCGGCTGTTGCCCTGCGTGGCCGTGCTGGAGGGTGAGTACGCCGAGTACGACATCGCCATGGGGGTGCCCTGTGTGCTCGATCGCAACGGCCTGGCGCAGATCGTGGACCTGGATTTGAATGCGCAGGAGCAGACGGCCTTTGCGGCCTCGGCCGCGGGTGTGCGTGCCGATATCGAGCGCCTGCCGTCGCTTCAGAGGCATTGACGAGTGCCCCTGCGGGGCCTCCCCTGTGTATGGTGGGGTTGCGAGGGGCCCGGAAGCTGGCGGGGGACTGTGATAGGCTTCGCGTCCACAAAGAACCGTGGAGGATTGACATGGCCGACAAGAAAGCCTGGCTGAGCTTCAGTGATCACAAGGACAAGATCGAGCTGGCGGTGCATTCCGGCACGGTGGGTCCGGACGTGGTGGATATCTCCGGCCTGTATCGCGATGCCGGCGTGTTCACCTACGATCCCGGCTTTCTGTCCACTGCCAGTTGCAGCAGCGCCATCACCTATATTGACGGTGACAAGGGCATCCTGCGCTATCGCGGTTACCCCATCGAGGAGCTGGCAGAGAAATCGACCTTTCTCGAGGTGTCCTACCTGCTGATGTACGGCGAGCTGCCGACCCGCGAGCAGCTCGACGACTATGTCAGCACCATCACCCACCACACCATGATCAACGAGTCGCTGCTGCGGTTCTTCGAGGGCTTCCACTACGACGCCCATCCCATGGCCATGATGGTGGGCGTGGTCGGTTCATTGTCCGGTTTCTACCACGACTCCATCGACATGAACGACCCACAGCACCGCGAGCTGGCGGCACACCGGCTGGTGGCGAAGATGCCGACCATCGCCGCGGCGGCCTACAAGCACAATGTCGGTGAGCGGGTGATGTATCCACGCAACGATCTGAGCTATGTGGGCAATTTCCTGCAGATGATGTTTGGCCGGCCCTGCGAGGCCTACTGCGTGGACCCGCTGGCCGAGCGTGCGCTGGATTTGCTGTTCATCCTGCATGCCGATCACGAACAGAATGCCTCCACCTCCTCGGTGCGCCTGGTCGGCAGCTCCGGCGCCAACCCCTTCGCCTGTATCGCCGCGGGTGTGGCCTCGCTGTGGGGGCCGGCGCACGGCGGGGCCAACGAAGCGGTGCTGCGCATGCTCGAGGAGATCGGTGATGCCCGTCAGATCGACAAGTACCTCGACAAGGCCAAGGACAAGGACGATCCCTTCCGCCTGATGGGCTTTGGCCACCGGGTGTACAAGAACTACGATCCGCGCGCACGCATCATCCGCGAGGTCTGCCTGGAGGTGCTCGAGAAGCTGGCCGACAGCAACAATCCGCTGTTCGAACTGGCGCGGCGTCTGGAAGAGCGTGCCCTGCACGACGAATATTTCCTCGAGCGCGGGCTGTATCCCAACGTGGATTTCTACTCGGGCATCATCTATCGCGCCCTGGGCATCCCCGAGAGCATGTTCACCGTGATGTTCGCCATCGCGCGCACCGCCGGCTGGGTGAGTCACTGGATGGAGATGTGGGAAGACCCCAGGCAGCGCATCGGCCGTCCGCGTCAGCTCTACATCGGTGCCGACCGGCGCGAGTACGTGCCGCTGGAAGAGCGCTGAGCGCGGTCACCCTGCAGCGTCAGAACAGGTCCAGTGGCTGGGGGCTGCCCGCCGGATCGGTGCTGCCGGGGGACACCAGCGGATCGGTGGCCGTTGTCTCTCCAGGCTCGTTGCCCTTGCGGAAGGTCTCGAAAATGGCATCCGGCGCGTCCGCCGGGGCGCGCTGCCCGGTCTTTGGGTCGATACGCACCACGACCATGTCCTCGGGCATCTCCGGTGGCCGATCCGGGGTGCCGGACAGCATTTCGCGCATGTAGTCGATCCAGGCCGGCAGGGCAGCGCGCCCGCCGACCTCGCCACGGCCGAGCTTGCGGTTGTCGTCGAAGCCGACCCAGACGTTGGCCACGATCGACTGGTTGTAGCCGTTGAACCAGGCATCGCGCTGGTCGTTGGTGGTGCCGGTCTTGCCGGCGATGTCCTCGCGGCCCAGCACCCGCGCACGCACCGCCGTACCCCGGCGGATCACATCCTGCATCATGGAATACATCAGGTAACGGTTCTGCGGGGTGAGTGTGCGCGGGGCATGGTCCAGGCCCTCGCCGTCCAGCGGTTCGGGCAGCTCGCTGTAGGGGCAGTCGGGGCAGGCCTCGAGTGGTTGTGCCTCGAACACCGTCTCGCCGTTGCGCACGATGCGCGCGATCAGGTAGGGCTGCACCAGGAAGCCGCCGTTGGCCAGCACCGCGTAACCACGTGCCATCTGCAACGGGGTCACGCTGGCGCTGCCCAGGGCCAGCGACAGGTTGTGCGGCAGGCGGTCGGGGTCGAAGCCGAAGCGGCGGCTGTAATTCAGGGCATAGTTCACGCCGATGCTGCGCAGGATGCGAATGGACACCAGGTTGCGGGACTTGGTCAGCGCCCAGCGCAGGCGGGTCGGCCCGAAGAACTTCCCGGAGTAGTTCTCGGGCCGCCAGGCGCCCTCCAGTGCCGGGTCGTCGAACACCACCGGGGCGTCGTTGATGAGCGTCGCCGGGGTGAAGCCCTTCTCCAGTGCCGCCGAGTAGATGAAGGGCTTGAAGCCCGAGCCCGGTTGGCGCTTCGCCTGGGTGACGCGATTGAACTTGCTGCGGTAGTAATCGTAACCGCCGACCAGGGCGAGCATGGCGCCATCGCGGGCACGCAAGGAGATCAGCGCACCGGAGACCTCGGGCAGCTGGGTCAGGCGCCAGTAGGGCCTGCCTTTGCGGTCCTGTTCCGGTCGCACCAGCACGATGTCGCCGGCGGTGACGACCTCGGCCGCCGTGCGCGGGGACTTGCCGAGACGGTGGTTCCTGAGCTTGTGGCGTGCCCAGTTCAGGCCGGTCCAGGGCAGTTCGATCTCCTCGCCGCCTTCCAGGTAGGCGGTCGCTCGCTGTTTCTCCACTTGCAGTACCAGCGCTGGCCGGGTCTCACCGACATGCGGTTGTTCGGCAAGCAGGGCGTCGCGTGCCTCGGGCGCATCGGGCAGCGTATCGACGTGCGCCAGCGGGCCACGGTAGCCGTGGCGTTCGGTATAGGCGTGCAGGGCGCGCCGCAGGGCACGGTTGGCGGCGGCCTGGGCCTTGGCGGAGAGGGTGGTGTGGACCTCGATGCCGCTGGTGTAGGCGGCATCGCCGAAGCGCTCGACCATGCGTGCGCGCACCAGTTCGGCCACGTAGGGGGCCTCGACCTGGATGTCCGGGGCATAGCGCCGGGCAGTGATCGGTGCATTCAGCGCTGCGGTGTATTCCTGTTCGTCGATGTAACCCAGCTCGCGCATGCGTCCGAGCACGTAGTTACGGCGCGTCAGCGCGCGCGGCGGGTTGGACAAGGGGTTGTAGGCCGAGGGTGCCTTGGGCAGGCCGGCGATCATGGCGATCTCGGGCAGGGTCAGCTCGTCGAGGCGCTTGCCGTAGTACACCTGGGCCGCGGCGGCCACCCCGTAGGCGCGGTGCCCGAGGTAGATCTTGTTCAGGTACAGCTCGAGGATCTCTTCCTTGCTCAGTTCCTGTTCGATGCGCAGGGCGAGGAAGATCTCGTAGAGCTTGCGCAGGTAGGTCTTCTTGCGCGACAGATAGAAGTTGCGTGCCACCTGCATGGTGATGGTACTGCCGCCTTGGGCACGCTTTCCGGTGAGGATCAGCTTGATACCGGCGCGCAGCAGGCCGCGCGGGTCCACGCCCGGATGGCGGAAGAAGGCAGCGTCCTCCGCGGCGGTGATCGCCTCGATCAGTCGTCTCGGCAGTTGTTCGTAGCGCACGGGCGTGCGTCGCTTCTCGCCGAATTCCGCGATCAGCTGGCCGTCGGCACTGTACACCCGCAGCGGTACTTGCAAGCGGACCTCGCGCAGTGCCTCGATGTCCGGAAGGTCTGGCGCGATATAGAGGTAGGCCGCGACCACGGCGATCGCGCCGGCGAGGGCGCCGACCAGCGACAGGATGAGGCCGTACTTGAGCAGTTTCTTCAGCCAAGACATGCGATGGGTCACAGATCAGGATGAAAGCCGGGCAGGATGGGGACGGTATATTAACATTGCCTCGTTGCCGGGCGTCGTAGTGAGCGGGGGACGTGGACAAGCCCGGTGGTTGAAGCTGAAAAGCTGGCGCCATTTCACAAAAAAATGGCTTCGAGCTATATACTTAAGTCGAATTTCTAAAGAAAATCCTTCGAAGAGCCGCTAGATTCGGGCCCCCAGGCCTTGGTGGATCATCCAAAGGACGCTGGAACCAACTACGTGATGGGACTGTTCTCCAGAAAGAAGCCCCAGATGCTGGGGCTGGATATCAGCTCCACGGCCGTCAAGCTGCTGGAACTCAGTCAGCACAGCGGGCGTGGCGGTGTGCGTTACCGCGTCGAAAGCTACGCGGTGGAGCCGCTGCCGCCCTCCGCTGTGGTGGAAAAGAATATTGCCGATGTCGAAGCGGTGGGCGAGGCCATCCGCAAGACGCTCAAGCGGGCCGGCACCCGGACCAAGCATGCAGCAGTCGCGGTCTCCGGTTCGGCGGTCATCACCAAGGTGATCACCCTGCCGGCCTCGATGTCCGAGCGCGAGATGGAGAGCCAGATCGAACTCGAGGCCGATCAGCACATCCCCTACCCGCTCGAAGAAGTGAACATCGATTTCCAGATCCTCGGGCCCTCGGAGAACAATCCCGAGATGGTCGATGTGCTGCTGGCCGCCTCACGCAGCGAGAACGTCGATGCCCGGGTCGAGGCGCTGGACCTGGCGGGGCTCATCTGCGAGGTGGTGGACGTCGAGGCCTATGTCATGGAGCGCGCCTGTGGTCTGCTCGTCGATCAATGGCCCAATGGCGGCGAGGACCTGGTGGTGGCGGTGGCGGACATCGGCGCGACCACGACCACCCTCGATGTGCTCTATGACAATCGTGTCATCTATACCCGTGAACAGAACTTCGGCGGTCGCCAGCTCACCGAGGAGATCCAGCGTCGCTACGGCCTGTCGCTGGAAGAGGCCGGCATGGCCAAGCGTCAGGGTGGTCTGCCCGACGACTACGTCTCGGAAGTGCTCGAGCCCTTCCGCGAGGCCATGGTGCAGCAGGTCCACCGTTCCATCCAGTTCTTCTACTCGGCCAGCAACCACAATACGGTGGACCTGATCGTGCTGGCAGGTGGTTGTGCCTCGGTGGCCGGCATCGAGGATCTGGTGCAGGAGCGGCTGGGCATCGAGACCATGATCGCCAATCCACTGGCCAACATGTCGGTGGCCTCCCGGATCAAGCCGCAGGCCCTCAGCAACGATGCCCCGGCGATGATGATCGCCTGTGGTCTTGCCCTGAGGAGCTTCGACTGATGGCGAACATCAACCTGCTTCCCTGGCGCGAGAAATTGCGGGCCCAGCGCCGGCGCGAGTTCGGTATGGCGGTGCTGTTGGCCGTGCTGGTCACAGGCGCCGGCCTGTTCTTCTGGCATCGCTACAACGAGGGGCTGATCGAATACCAGGAGCAGCGTAACAACTACCTGCGCCAGGAGATTGCGCGGGTCGATCGGCAGATCCGGGAGATCCGCGACCTGGAAAAGACGCGCAAGCAGCTGATCGCGCGCATGAAGGTCGTGGCCAGCCTGCAGAGCCAGCGTCCCCTGGTGGTCCACCTGTTCGACGAACTGGTCACTACTCTGCCCGATGGTGTCTATCTCGATTCCGTGGTGCAACGCGGCAACACCATCACGGTGCAGGGGAAGGCCGAATCGAATGCGCGGATCTCGGCCTACATGCGCAACATCGAGGCCAGCCCCTGGCTGGACAAGCCGGTGTTGCGCGTCATTCAGCAGAAGGGCGGCAAGCAGGGCGCGGCGGAATTCTCGCTGACCATGCAACAGGTGGTACCCAAGGCGGAGGGCGACGAGTCATGACGCTCGACGAACTCAACGAACTGGATTTCGGCAACGTCGGCGAGTGGCCGGTCCTGGTCAAGGCCATCCTCACCCTGTTGCTGTGCGCACTGCTCGCGGTTGGCTGGTATTTCTTCGATATCGAGGACCAGTACCTGCGGCTCGAGCAACACAAGCAGACCGAACAGGACCTGCGCCAGCAGTTCGAGATCAAGCAGGCCAAGGCGGCCAACCTGGATGCCTACAAGGCCCAGCTGGCGGAAATGCAGGAATCCTTCGGTGCCATGTTGCGCCAGTTGCCCAACAAGACCGAGGTCGCCGGTCTGCTGGTCGATGTCTCGCAGACCGGGCTGGCCGCTGGACTCGAATTCGAACTGTTCCAGCCGCAGAAGGAGATCCCCAGGGAGTTCTATGCCGAGTTGCCGATCAAGTTGCGGGTGCGCGGTCGTTACCATGAGTTTGGTGCTTTCGTCAGCGGTCTGGTGTCTCTGCCGCGCATCGTGACCTTGCACGATTTCAGTATCCGTCGTGCCGGTGACAAGAACGTCGCGCTGGGCAAGCGGGGGTTGGTCCTCGAGGCCACCGCCAAGACCTATCGCTACCTGGACGAAGAGGAGGGTGGTTGATGCGCTGGCTGGCGATTGTCGTCTCGGTGGGCCTGCTTGCCGGTTGTGCAAACCCGGACCTGTCCGATCTCGAGGACTACGTGGCCGAGGTCAAGGCACGCCCGCCGAGTGGCATCAGTCCGCCGCCGCAACCGGCCGAGGTCGAGACCTATCTCTACGTCGCCGGTGATCGTCGTGATCCCTTCACCCCGGACTCCAATCCGGAGGAAGAGGCCGAGGCGGTGGCCGACAACGGTATTCGTCCCGATTTCAATCGGCGCAAGGAAGAGCTGGAGGCCTATCCGCTCGACAGTCTGCGCATGGTGGGTACCCTCGAAAAGGACGGCCGTACCTGGGCACTGGTCAAGACCGGCGATGGAACTATCCATCGGGTGACCACGGGCAATCACATGGGCAAGCACTATGGCCGTATCGTCGCGATCACGGAAGACAAGATAAAACTGGTGGAACTGGTAAAGAACGGTGCCGGATATCAGGAGCGCGAGGCTACGCTCAGCCTCGTTGTCGAAGGCGGGTAATCAGGAGAGTTTCATGTCATCCATCACGCAACAGATACGTCGCATGCTGGCCTGGCTGACCATCGTCTTGGTGGGCTGGTCGGGCGTACTCTGGGCCAACGAGCTGCGCGACATCCGTTTCGTGACCCTGCCGGGCAATCGGGTCCAGGTGGTCATGACGCTGGCCGAACCCATTGCCGCGCCGCCTTCCTTTGCCACCGACAATCCGGCGCGCATCGCCATCGATTTGCCCGATACCCGGAGCCTGCTCAAGCGCAAGGTGATGCCCATCGGCGTCGGGGTGGCACGCAGCGTGGCAGCCATCGAGGCGGTCGATCGCACCCGGGTGGTGGTCAACCTGGTCGAATCGGTACCCCACCAGATCCGTTCCGAGGGCAACCGCCTGCTGGTCGATATCGGGGGATCGGGCGGTGTGACCACCATGAAGGCCACGGATCCGCGCGCTGCAGGCCCGGCCGGTCAGCCCCGGGCTGGCGGCGGTGCCCAGGTCCTCAACATCGATTTCCGACGTGGTTCCGAGGGCGAGGGCAAGCTGCAGATCCGGCTCAGTGACCCGTCCATCGTGGTGGACATGCGCCAGGAAGGCCAGAAGATCGTGCTCGATCTGCTCGATACCCGGCTACCGGCCAAACTGGCCCGGGTGTTCGATGTGAGAGACTTCGCCACCCCGGTCACCGAAGTGGTGGCCCGGCCCCAGGGAAAGAACACGCAGCTGGTGATCGCCACCCAAGGCGAGTTCGAGCATCTGGCCTATCAGGCCCAGGATATCTACACGGTCGAGTTCCGCGCCCTGACCCGGGCCGAGGTCGAGGAACGGCGCGCACGCCACAAGGTGTATGAAGGTGAACGCCTGTCGCTCAACTTCCAGGACATCGAGGTGCGTGCGGTATTGCAGCTGCTGGCCGACTTCACCGGCCTGAACATGGTGGTCTCCGACAGTGTCGGCGGACGCATCACCCTGCGTTTGAAGAACGTGCCCTGGGACCAGGCCATGGACATCATCCTCAAGACCAAGGGCCTGTCCATGCGCCGCAACGACAACGTCGTTCTGGTGGCGCCCACCGAGGAGATCGCGGCACGTGAAAAGCTCGAACTCGAGTCGCAGAAGCAGATCGAGGAGCTGGCGCCGCTACGTTCCGAGCTGATCCAGGTGAACTATGCCAAGGCTGCCGACCTGGCCGCCCTGCTCAAGTCCAAGGAGAACAAGCTGCTCTCCAAGCGGGGTAACGTCACCATCGACGAACGCACCAATTCGCTGCTGGTGCAGGACACTGCGGCCAAGATCAGCGAGATCCGCAAGCTGATCAGCCGGCTCGATGTGCCGGTACGCCAGGTGCTCATCGAGTCGCGTATCGTCATCGCCAACAACGATTTCGCCAAGGACCTCGGGGTGAAACTGGGTCTGAGTGGGCATAACCAGCTGGCCACTACCGACAACACCCTGGCGGTGGGCGGCGCCCTGCCCGATCCCGGTGTGGTCGCGCCCGATACCACTGGCGCAGCCATCATAGGTGCGAACAGTAACAATCTGCTGGTCAATCTGCCGCAGACCCTGGCCGCCGGCAGCGGCGGTGCCATCAACTTCGTGCTGGGCAAGCTGGGTTCGCACCTGCTGCGTCTGGAACTCAGCGCCATGCAGCAGGAGGGCAAGGGCGAGATCATCTCCAGCCCGCGGGTGATCACCTCCGACCAGAACAAGGCGATCATCAAGCAGGGTGTGGAGATCCCCTACCAGCAGGCGACTTCCGGTGGTGCAACTGCCGTGGCCTTCAAGGAGGCCGTGCTGCAGCTCGAGGTGACGCCGCACATCACTCCGGACGACCGGGTGATCATGGATCTCAAGGTCAACAAGGACAACCCGGACTTCACTCGCTCGGTGCTGGGGGTGCCACCAGTAGATACCCGGGCGCTGGAGACCTCGGTGCTGGTGGACAACGGCGAGACCGTGGTGCTCGGTGGCGTGTTCGAGCGTACCAAGTCGCGCAACATCGGCCGGGTGCCCTTCTTCGGCGACCTGCCCTACGTGGGCTGGGCCTTCAAGCAGGAGCAGGTGCAGGATCAGAACAACGAACTGCTGATCTTCGTTACCCCGCGCATCCTCAAGGACACACTGACGTTGCGTTGATTTCCATCTTCCGAGGGGCCGTGCAGCTGCTTCCCGCTTGCCTGCGCGGCCCGTTTCTGGCATACCTGTCGGATGGCAAGACCGAACCGTATCTTTCTCATTGGCCCCATGGGGGCAGGCAAGACCACCGTTGGCAAGACCCTGGCCTCGCAGCTCGGGTTGAACTTCATGGACACCGACCAGGAGATCCAGCGCCGTACCGGCGTGGATATCCCGACCATCTTCGAATACGAGGGTGAGGAGGGGTTCCGCGATCGCGAGCAGAAGGTGATCGACGATCTCACCCGTATCGACCAGCAGGTGCTGGCTACGGGGGGGGGTGCGGTGCTGCGGCCCACCAACCGGGATCGTCTGTCGGCACGTGGCATTGTGGTCTACCTGGCCTGCTCACCCGAACAGCAGTACGACCGCACCTGTCGCGATCGCAAGCGTCCCCTGATCCAGACCGAGGATCCGCTGGGTCGCCTGCGCGAACTGATGGCCGAACGCGAACCCCTGTACCGGGAGACCGCCGACTATACAGTGTCCACCGAGGGGCGTTCGGCGGGGGCGGTCGCACGCGAGATCATCGAGCTGGTGACCTGATTTTTCACCACAGAGGACACAGAGTACGCAGAGCTTGACGATGGCAAAAAGCGAGGCGCGGCCATTCCCGGGTGGATCATCCGTCCGTCGATCACGGGTTGCTGTCCCGCCTGGACAGCCCCCCGCTTCAACCCCTCTGTGATCTCTGTGTGCTCTGTGGTGTTGACTTCCAATATTTTTGAGAGTCTGCGAGCATGTCGGCCATACGCAATCTGCAAGTCGATCTGGGCGAACGCGCCTACCCCATCCACATTGGGGAGGGCCTGATCGGTGATCCGCGCTACCTGGCGCCCCATGTTCGGGGGCGCCAGGTCATGGTGGTCAGCAACGAGACGGTTGCGCCTCTGTATCTGGAACGCCTGATGCCGGCGCTCGAAGGTTTCCAGACGGCCACGGTCATCCTGCCCGATGGCGAACAGTACAAGAACCTCGATATCCTCGACCGCATCTATACTGCCCTGCTCGAGGCCCGGTTCGACCGCAGCTGTACCCTGATTGCCCTCGGTGGCGGTGTGGTAGGCGACATGACAGGCTTCGCCGCGGCCACCTATCAGCGCGGCGTGGATTTCATCCAGGTGCCCACCACCCTGCTCTCGCAGGTCGATTCCTCGGTCGGCGGCAAGACCGGCGTCAATCACCCGCTGGGCAAGAACATGATCGGCGCCTTCCACCAGCCACGTGCGGTGATCGCCGATACCGCGACACTCGATACCCTGCCGGATCGCGAGCTGTCTGCTGGACTGGCCGAGGTCATCAAGTACGGGTTGATCAACGATGCCGATTTCTTTGCCTGGCTCGAGCAGCACCTGCCAGCGCTCATGGCGCGCGACAAGGTGCTGCTCGCCGAGGCCATCGAACGCTCCTGCGCCGACAAGGCAACGATCGTCGCTGCCGACGAGCGCGAGGCCGGGCAGCGTGCCCTGCTCAACCTGGGGCATACCTTCGGACATGCCATCGAGACCGGCATGGGCTATGGCGAGTGGCTGCACGGCGAGGCAGTCGGCGCGGGCATGGCCATGGCGGCGGAGATGTCGTGTCGTCTCGGGTGGCTGGATGAACGTGATCGTGAACGCATCGACCGCGCGCTCGAACAGGCCGGCCTGCCGAATCGGCCCCCCGAGACCCTGGGGCCGGACCGCTTCCGCGAGTTGATGGCGGTGGACAAGAAGGTGCTGGGCGGAAAGTTGCGCCTGGTTCTGCTCAAGGGTATCGGGGGCGCGTTGGTGACGGCCGATTTTCCACCGGCAGTGCTCGACGCCACCCTGTGCTCCTTCGTGCATGACTGAGGTCAGCGACTATTTCGACACCCCCCTGTGGCGCGAGCACATGCAATGGCTCGCCCACCTGATCACCGATATCGAGGCCATACCCTATCTGTGTGCCCCGTCCGGGGCTGGCAAGACCCGCTTCCTGAGCGAGCTGAGAAAGCACCTGGCGGCTGAGTACCAAGTAGTGCCGCTGCTTGCCGGTGGCGTCTTCGCGCTGCGTGACCAGCTTGCCGAGGCGTTGGGGCTCGATGCCGTGGATCCCGGCTGGCCAGCTATTGTCATGGACCGGCAGGACGACCGCCCGCTGTTGCTCCTGGTGGACGATGCCCAGGCCCTGGGGCTGAGCGACATCGCCGACCTGCTCGATCTCGCCGCTGTCGGCGTGCGCCTGCTGCTGGCGGGCTCGAGTGAGCTGGCAGCGGCGGCAGGAGAATGGGAGATCCAGTACGTCGATCTGCCCCCGTTCAGCGAGGCCGAGACCCGGGCCTTTCTCCAGGAGCGAGCCGGTGCGGCCCTCGACGACTCGGTGGTGCGTGCGCTGCACCGTACCACGGGTGGACGACCCGGTCCCCTGCTCGATGCCCTGGATGGTCTGTCGGGGCCGGGTGAGGGAACACGGGGATGGAGTGGCCGGCCCTGGCCATGGATCGCTGCTGCCCTGAGCGCGCTGGTGTTGCTGGGCCTGGCCTGGATCTACCAGGAGCGCATCGATGCCGGGTTCCCGTCGGCCCCAGAGACCTCGGTGCCGACGGCCGTTCAGGAAGGCCTCGTCACCCCACAGCACTCTGTGCCGCCTGTCGCCGAGGTACGCGCAGTCGGTCAGCCCCAGGGTGTCGGCGAAGCGGTCACACCCGTTGCCACCGCGGCGTCATCCGTGTCGGTGCCGCAAGCAAGGCCAGACGCTGCGAATGCCAAGGCAGCGGACAATGAGCCGATTCCCGATGCCGTCATCGATGAAGCCATTCGTGCCGCTGCACAGCCGCCAACTGAGGTCCCGTCGGCGCAAGCGGCGGTGACGGTCACGGAGCAGCCAGCTGCCGCTGCGCGTGACGAGTCGAGCGATGCATCGAGCAAGCAGCCGGCACCTGGCCCTTCGCTCGCCGCGCCTGCGCAAGAACAGGCGACGAGCGCGTTGGCCACCGTGGCGAAGTCGGCACCAGCCGTCTCCAGCGCGCCACCAGCACCCGAGGCGGGTGTGAGGTCGGCGGGCGCCTCGCCTCGCCCGCCGGCCCACAAGGTAGCGCACACCGGCCGTGCCTGGTTGCTGGCCCAGCCTCCCGCTCACTGGACCCTGCAACTGGTGGGCTCACGCGAACGTGCCTCTATCGATGCCTTCCTGCGACGGCATCACATCGCGCCGCCCCATGCGGTGTTCGAGCGTGAACTCGGCGGCTACCCCTGGTATTCGCTGGTTGCCGGCAGCTATCCGTCTCATGATGCGGCGGTGGCCGCGCGTTCGCGCCTGCCCGCTGCCATTGTCCGTGGTGGCGTCTGGCCGCGAACCTTCGCCTCCATCCGTGCGCAGATACAAGAGGTTCCTCGATGACCAGCAGGAGCCTGATCTTCGGCTGAGGAAAGGCGGTTGGGGTGATGCGGACCGCCACGCTGAAATCCTTGACGATGACGCCGATCCACCCACTTTGGCATGCGCCGCTATTTGTGATGTGAATCAAGCACGGACCTTGAAATAATTAGCTATGATGAAACTTGAGCGTACATGGAACTGTAACTGCGGGGAAACCCCCATGCGCATCGCCGCCTCAGGATTCACTCTCATCGAACTGCTGGTCACGGTCGCCATGATGGTCATCGTCCTGACCCTGGGGGTGCCGAGTTTCAAGGAGCTGATCCAAAACAACCGTCTGACCGCCGCGACCAATGAACTGGTCACCGCGCTCAATCTGGCCCGCAGCGAGGCGATCAAGCGAGGGAGGCGGGTGACGGTATGCAAGAGTGCCGACGGCAGCACTTGCACCAACTCCGGTGATTGGAAGCAGGGCTGGATCGTCTTCACCGATCTAGATGGCGACGGAAGCCTGGAAGATGATGGGGACTCAACGCCTTGCGAGCAAAACGAGGACGATGACTGTTTGTTGAGAGTCTATCCCCCTGTTGATTCAGATATTGACATCACCAATTCCAGAAAGCGAATCACCTTTGCCGCTGACGGCACGGCCTGGGGTTTCAACGGAACATTTACCTTTTGTGACGGACGAGGAACCAATCACGTGCGTGGCATTGTTGTTTCCGCAACAGGGCGAGTGAGAATGGCGGTCGATGGCAGTGATGCAGATAAGATACCTGAAGACGGTTCAGGAAACAATTTAAGCTGCTCGTCATGAAGAAACAAGAGGGCTTCACTCTGCTGGAAGTGCTGATCGCCGTGCTGGTGTTGTCCATCGGTCTGCTGGGCCTGGCCAAGCTGCAGGCCTTCGGTCTTCATGCGAATCATAGCGCCAACCTGCGTACCCAGGCGACCCTGCTGGCCTATGATATCACCGACCGGATGCGGGCCAATCGGGCGGCCTTTCTCGATGCCAATGGCAACTATGTCGATCCCCCCTCTGACGATCCCGCCGACAACATCATATGCGAATGGAATGGTTCGACCGTAACCGACTGCGATCCAGAGGAGATGGCACAGTTCGACTTGAAGGAGTGGCGGGAAGCCTTGGCGGCCAAGCTGCCGGATGGCTCTGGTACCGTCTGCCTGGATTCCAGTCCCGAGGATGGGGGAGACGACAGTAGCAGCGACAGTAGCAGCGACAGTAGCAGCGACAGTAGCAGCGACAGTAGTAGCGACAGTAGTAGCGACAGTAGTAGCGACAGTAGTAGCGACAGTAGTAGCGACA
>CAYMWJ010000048.1:0-15852 GCA_964394235.1 uncultured Sedimenticola sp.
TGGTAGGCTGAACTCAGCCCCAGTATCGCATATTCTCGTGACGACAGCACCTAGGATCTGAGGCATGAGCACGATGAACATTTCCCTTCCCGACGGGCTCAAGGCTTTCGTCGATGAGCAGGTTGCCAAGCGCGGTTACGGTACCATCAGCGAGTATGTGCGCGAACTGATCCGCAAGGACCAGGAACGGACTCAGCTACGCAACTTGCTGCTCGACGGGGCCACTTCTGCTCCCAGCGGGGTTGCCGATGCAGCTTACTTTGAAGGTCTGCGCGACCACATCCGTCGCTACGCTGCCAAGTGAGCGTCAAACCTGTCATCCGGCGCGGCTCGCATCAGAATTCCGTCCATGTACTGCTTCCGTTTCTGCGCCAGATGCGCCATGAGCCGCTGCTCCTCTGCCGCCAGGTCGGCCAGTTCGACGATGGCCTGCTGGCACTCGATCGCGGGGATAGTGACCTCCAACTCCGCCAGTGACTGCTTGCTGATCATGCGCAGGGCGGTACCCTCCGCCCGGCTGGCCAGCCGAGCTTGGGTGGCCGGCAGGTTGATGAACCAGGCCAGGTAGGCAGGGAGGATGCCTTCCCGGGGACGGATCCGCAGCAGAGGAGCGGCAATGATCGCCGGGCCCGGGTCCTGGTCGACCAGCGCGACAGTGTGGGTCTGCCCGCGCGAACCGAATAGCGCCCCTCAGTCTATCCACAAGGTCTTTTGGTTGACGAACTCCCGGATACCGAGCAGCGACAGCTCGCGCCCGTACCCGGAATCGCGTATCCCGCCGAAGGGCAGGCGCGGGTCGCTGCGCACCAGGGAGTTGACGAAGGCGCAGCCGCAGGCCAGACGGCGCGCCAGCTGCTCACCCCGTTCCCGGTCTTCCGTCCACACGCTGCCGCCCAGGCCAAAGGCAGTGGCATTGGCCAGGCGCAGTGCCTCAGCCTCGTCGGGCACGCGATAGATCACCGCTACCGGACCGAAGAGTTCTTCGTGCCAGGCACGCATGTCCGGGGTGACATCGGTCAACACCTCGGGGCGGTAATACCAGCCCTCGCCTTCCACCGGCCCGCCCTCGAGCAGGCGCCGCGCCCCCTTGCTCACTGCATCCTGTACCTGGCTGGCCAGCTCGTCGCGCAGATCGGCGCGCGCCATGGGTGCCAGGGTGCTGCCGGGATCGGCCGGCGGCCCCGGTTGCAGATTGCGTGTCTTTTCGACGAAGGCCTCGGTGAAGGCATCGGCCACGGCATCGAGCACGATGAAACGCTTGGCGGCAATGCAGCTCTGTCCGCAGTTCATGAAGCGCGAGGTCACGGCGGTGGCGGCCGCCTGTTCCAGATCGGCATCCTCGAGCACCACGAAGGGATCGGAGCCACCGAGTTCCAGCACGCATTTCTTGAGCGCTTGACCCGCGGCGGCGGCAACCGCACGACCCGCCGCCTCGCTGCCGGTCAAGGTCACCGCGACCACCTGGCGATCGGCGATCACGCGGGCCACGCGCCTTGCCTCGATCGGCAGGTGCACGAAGACACCCTCGGGAAATCCGGCCTCGGCGAACAAACGAGCGATCGCCTCGCCACAACCGGTGACGTTCGAGGCGTGCTTGAGCAACAGCACGTTACCCGCGGCCAGGATGGGAGCAGCAGCGCGGAACACCTGCCAGAAGGGGAAATTCCAGGGCATCACCGCAAGCACCGCCCCCAACGGCTGGCAGGCGACCAGGCTGCGCCGCGCCTCGGTGGCGACAACCTGGTCGGCCAGCATCTGCGGCGCCTGTTCCGCGTAGTAACGGCAGACCCAGGCACACTTGTCGATCTCGGCCAGCGCCTCGGCATGCAGCTTGCCCATCTCCTGCGTGATCAGCCGCGCCAGAGGCTCGCGCTGCGATTCCAGGACATCGGCAAGGCGAGAGAGCGCGGCACAGCGCTGCTCGACCGCCAGCCCACTCCAGTGGTCGGCGGCCCGCGAGGCCAGCGCCAGCGAGCGTTCGAGTGCCGCATCGTCCAGCACGGACCAGGTAGCGAGTTGTTGTCCCGTGGCGGGATCGATGCTTTGCAAGGTTGCGGAACGGTTCATCAGCGGTTTCCTCCTGCGGTGTTCAAGCTCAGGCTGTCACCGGCCTGTTCGCATCCCCTGTTCGGTCATGTCCTGGGCCAGCAGCGCCATCACCTTGCGCCAGCCCGCTTCGGCACGCGGTCCGGCCTTGGCGAATACCTCGGCCAACTGCTCGCGCTGCTCGCCGGTAAGCTGCTCTTCCAGACGGCGCCCCCGGGCGGTGAGTCGCAGGCGCCGAACACGCCGATCCACGGGATCATCGCGCCGCTCCACCAGGCCATCTTCGACGAGCTGCCGCAGCGGCCGGTTCAGGTACTGCTTGCTCACGCGCATGATGCCCAGCAGCTCGCTCACACTGCATCCCGGGTGGCGGCCGATGAAATACAGGATACGGTGATGCACCCGCGAATAGCCAAGCCGCCGCAGGCGCTCGTCCGGGTGTGCGGTGAGTGCGCGGAAGCCGAAGTGCAGCGCCTCGAGCGCGGCATTGAGCTGCAGGGTGCGATCGCCTTTACGGTCAATCATGTTGACACGATAGGCGGAGCCCCCGCACAATGCAACAAGTCAAGTTCGTTGACCAACTACTGGAGGATCCGCATGGAAGGCATCTGTTGGCTGGACGGCAAGATCATGCCGTTGTCGGAAGCCCGCATTCCGGTGAATGATCACGGGCTCCTGTACGGAGACGGGGTGTTCGAAGGCATCCGCTTTTATCATGGACGGCCCTTCCTTCTGGCCGAACACATCGACCGCCTGCGATATTCGGCGCGTGCCATTGCCCTGCCCTGCCCATGGACGGACGCGGAATTGTCCGATGCCATCGCGAAAGTAGTTAGCGCCTTCGATGGAGACACGGGCTACCTGCGCCTGATCATTACCCGTGGGGAAGGACCGCTGGGGATCGACCCTCGCAACTGCCGGCAACCGCGACTGATCGTGATTGCCGCCCCTCTGCAGATGGTGGATCACGCCACCCGCGCCAACGGGGTGAGCCTGATCATCGCCGCTACCCGACGCCTGCCACCCGATGGACTGGATCCGCACATCAAGAGCCTGAACTACCTGAACAACATCCTGGCACGCATCGAGGCCAATCGCGCCGGCGCCGACGAGGCGGTGATGCTCAATCGCGCAGGCCGAGTGGCCGAGGGCACTGCCGACAACCTGTTCATCGTGCGCGATGGCGTGTTGCAGACTCCACCGGTGAGCGAGGGCGCCCTGCCCGGTATCACCCGAGCCCTGATCCTGCGTCTCGCGAGCGAACAGGACATCCCGGTACAGGAGCAACCGCTGGCCCCCTATGACCTCCATACCGCCGAGGAATGCTTCCTCACCGGCACCGGTACCGAACTGGTGCCGGTGCGCGAGATCGACGGCCGCCCCCTGCCCGCCTGTCCCGGCCCGGTGTTCCGCCGTTGCGCCGAGGCCTTCGCCCGTTACATCGACCACCATTGCAGAGACACTCGATGACACCGCGCCGCCGGGTGATGAGGTGACATATTCGGGCTAGAAGTCCCAGCGATAGCCCATCGACACGAAGTAACCGAGATTGCTCGTGCTGCTACCCGTCCTGGGATTGTTCTCGCGCGTCCAGTCGATACCGCCTTCCAGATTGATCTCGAGATCGCGGGAGTACTTGTATTCAGCACGAATCGACGGCTTGACCAGGGTCCGCCTCGAGGTGGCCTGCCCCTTGGGCGAGCGATATTCCACGAGCACCCGGGGGTTGACCCGCCACCCGAGCGGCAGGGGCTGCCGCGCATCGACATTGAAAACAAAGGTATTGGCCGGTGTGGTGTTGCTGTAGCGCAAGCCCAGGATCAGGCTGTCGCCGTCCCTGAACAGGTCGTTGCCGATGAATTGCAGGCTGTAGAGCCATTCGACATCGGTCGCTGGCGTTGCCGCCACACCGCCTGATGCCGGGGTACTGCCCGTCCTTGTTGCCGTGATGTCACCGTTGACCTGGAGATCCTCGCGCAGGCGATGCGAACCACCGACGGTCACGCTCGTGGTGCGAGGTGTGCGGTCTATTGCCAGTTGGCGCACCTGGGACTCGGTATGGGTCGACAGCAATCCCCCCAATGTTCTGGCCGTCTGCCCCGTCAGGGCATTGCCCGTGGTGAGTGTCGGGCTCAGTCGGGAATCGAAGGTGGCATAAATCGTGTCGCGATCCGTCAGGTTCCAGTTGAACTGGGCGAGAAAGCTGTTGAGAACCCGATAGGAGACGTCATAGTCGAATTGGGTAAACAGCGACTTGTCGGCCGCAAAATAGCGTACTTCGCCACCGATCGCCCGACGATCGAGGACCCCGTCGTTCTGCTGCTGGATGAAGAAGACGTTGTAACTCCAGTCGGAATCAGCCGGCGTGATGTCGGCGCTCAAACCGGCGAAGTGGATCCCCTTCTGCAACTTGGTCTTGTCATTGAGATCCACCGGAAAACCGACCACGAAATTGCTCGTTATGGTATCGCTCAGCGGATAGCCGACCAACAGGCCATCGAAACGGCCCAGCACGCCACTGCCGTTCTGTCGCTGGCGACCCACTTTCAGTCTGGCGCCCGAGGCCTTTTGCTTGACCTCCAGATAGAAATCGGAGATCGAATAGATGTCCGGCTGGCTGTTGCTGATGAAGTCGCGCTGGTGCTGCACATGGGTACGGGTGCGGATGTCGTAATCCGCACTGCGCCGACGCGTGGTCATATCCAGCGACGTGGTCAGGCGCGACGAATTGACCGACACGTTTGCCGGATCGTCCGCCGAGGTCGTCTGATCACGGAAATATTCCTGAGACAGACTACCGTACCACTCCCAGCGCGCTTCTCGCTCACGCCGCCTGGCTGCCGTCTTCTCCGCCTCTGTCAGCACCCGCGTCTCCCGCTCGCCAGGCGTCGCCGTCAAGACACCCGCCAGGCGCTGGCGCACCCTGTCGGCGTCATCCCCCTTGGGATAACGCTGGAGATACTTTTCGTACACCGCCTTGGCCTGCGCCAACTGTCCCAGGCGCTCTCGGGCCAGACCCAGCAATTCCAGCGCCTCCTGGTGATAACGCGGGTCCGAGCCTTCGAGAACCGCCGTGAACAAGCGAATGGCACGACGATACTTGCCATCGGTCATGGCATCGCGGCCCGCCTGTATCACCCGCCCCGTGTCCCTGCCGGTGAGCGTACCGCCCCTTGCCGCCTTCGTGATGGGCGTGCCCGCTGCTGCCTGCCGGGACAAACCGATCCAGGCCTTTGGGTAGCTTTTGCTGATCGCCGAACGGGCCGCCTTGGCTTCGGACTTGCTCTTGAAATATCCCAGGGTCAACCGATACCAATGACGCCCACGCACATCCGCCTCACTGACAAACAGTACCTTGTCGGCAAATCCCTCGGGGCGCTTCACCTTGGTGGTATCGATCGGACGGGTATCGGAAAGCAGATACAACACATAACGCCCCTTTGGCGCCACGGGGCGAGTGACCGGCGCCTGTGCCGGGGCCTTGCCCATCACGTCCGAATCCGTCGGGTCCGCAGGCTGCGTGACTCCCGCTTTCTTCATTTTGCCGGGGAGGGTCACCACGATACTCCGGAGATCGGGCGTGCTTCGAACATTGAACTGGACACTGCGCGCAAACTTCAGGGTGAGTATCGACCCAGTGGTACGTGTCCCCTCGTAGCGCAGGTTGCGCAACGGGTGCGGCTCATCCGCTCCCCAGCCCCGACTCTCCCGGCCATAGAGTGCGCTCTCGGGAAAATCGTCCAGGGAGAGCGGTTTCACAATGATCCGCAATTCACGCCCCACCCTGGAAGGCGTGTGGTTCTGGTAGCGCATGGGCGCAGTAAACACGATGCGCACCACGGTGCGCGAACCTTCCTGGTCCACGGTGACATCTTCGAAGACAGAGGCAGCATGTACCGCACCCGCGGTCACCAGCATCCACAACGCACCTATCCAGCACAGATGCCCGATGATTGCGGCTTTTCTTTTGTCACTGCTCATTGATTACTCCCCTGCATTTCTACTTCCAGCGGACAAATCGAAGAACCGGGCTCCACCGGCGACTCGACGATGATCTTTCCTGGATCCCGTTGTGGCGGGAGACGAAACGATCCTGGCGAATCGCCTTCTACCGGGATGAAGCCCGAAGAACCCGTAGCAGCAAGGGAGGGCTGACTCGCCATCAGGCGGGCAAGCCAGCACCCTCCCTCGTCCGACGCATGCCAGGTCACCAGTCCTTCTTTCTTGGACTGTGCTCCGGCTTGGACTTGTGGCACAGACCCGCGCAGTTACGCAGTTGCGAGATACTCGCCCCCTTGTGCGGGCCCGATTTCCAGTCCTTGGCATGACAGGCCGCACAATCCGGGGCATAGGTCGGGAAGGGCCAGGGAATGGTCTGACTGTTGCTGGTATGGCAGTCCACGCAATCGAGCCGACCATGATCGGGATAGTTCGGGCTGTTGTGCACATAGTTGCGTGCCGGCGTCCATCCACTAGTCGAGTGACAGGACACGCAATCCTGGCTGGTGACGAAATGCCCCGAGGGCTTGCCCGTGGCGGTACTGCCGTTGTGGCAGCTCGCGCAATTGCCGGTCACGCCGGAATGGTCGAACCTGGCCGGGGTCCAGCCCTTGGTGCTGTGACAGGTATCACACTGGGCATTGGTCGGCACATGCGTGGCCGGCTTGCCCGTGGCCGTACTGCCGTTGTGGCAACTCGAACAGCTGCCGGTAACGCCACTGTGATCGAAACCAGCCGGCGTCCAGCCCTTGGTCGTATGACACAGATCGCACTGCGCGGTCGTGGCTACGTGATCATTCGGTTTGCCGGTAGCCGTGCTGCCATTGTGGCAACTCGAACAATTGCCGGTCACGCCGGAATGGTCGAACCTGGCCGGGGTCCAGCCCTTGGTGCTGTGACAGGTATCGCACTGGGCATTGGTCGGCACATGCGTGGCCGGCTTGCCCGTGGCCGTGCTGCCGTTGTGGCAGGTCGAGCAGCTTCCAGTCACGCCACTGTGATCGAAGTTGGCCGGGGTCCAGGCCTTGGTCGTATGACAAAGGTCACAGGACGAATTGGTGACCACGTGTCCGGCCGGTTTGCCTGTGGCCGTTGCCCCATTGTGGCAGCTCGCACAGGCACCGGTCACGCCGGAATGATCGAACTTGGCCGGGGTCCAGCCCTTGGTGCTGTGACAGGTATCGCACTGGGCTGTGGTCGGCACGTGTGTAGCCGGCTTGCCCGTGGCCGAGTTACCGTTGTGGCAGGTACTGCACGGCTGCGTCACATTGGCGTGGTCGAAGCCAGCCGGCAGCCATCCCTTGGTCGAGTGACAGGTGTCGCACTGTGCCGTGGTCGGGATGTGCGCGGCCGGCTTGCCTGTGGCAATCGCACCATTGTGGCAGCTCGTGCAGGCGCCGCTCACGCCCGAGTGATCGAAGCGCGCCGGCTTCCAGCCACCGGTCGTGTGGCAGGTATCGCACTGCGCCGTGGTCGGCACGTGTGTGGCCGGCTTGCCCGTGGCCGTGCGGCCGTTATGACAACTGCTGCACTGGCCGGACACGCCCTGATGATCGAAGTGCGTGGGAAGCCAGCCCTTGGTGGTATGACAGCTGTCGCACTGCTGCGTGGTCGGAATGTGGCCGTTCGGCTTGCCGGTGGCCTTGTTCCCGTTGTGGCAACTGCTGCACGCGCCGGTGACCGCGCTGTGATCGAATCCGGCCGGCACCCAGGCCTTGGTGGTATGGCACGCCTTGCAGTCGGCAGAAGTCGTCACGTGATTGGACGTCTTTCCGGTGGCACGGATGCCGTTATGGCAGCTGCTGCACTGGCTGGTATTGACCTTGGAGTGATCGAAATTCGCCGGCACCCAGGCCTTGGTGGTATGGCAGGTGTCGCATTGAGCCGTCGTAATGACATGGTTGCCACGCTTGCCCGTCGCGGTCGAGCCATTGTGGCAGGTCGAGCAATTGCCCGAGGCATTGGTGTGATCGAAGCGGCCGCTGCTCCAGGAGACCGTGCTGTGGCACTCGACACAGTCTGCGCTCGTCGGGATGTGACGCGCAGGCTTGCCTCTGGCCTGGATGCCGTTGTGACAGCTTTGACAGGTGCCCGTTACCTGGGAATGATCGAACTGGACACTGCTCCAGCTCGACGTGCGGTGACAAGTCTCGCACGGTGCGGCAGTCGCAATGTGACCAGCATGCTTGCCCATTGCGACCACACCATTGTGGCACTTCACACAGGATCCGGTGGCGTCGCTGTGATCGAACACCGCCTCGCTGAAATTCCGTTCGTTGTGACAATCGTCGCACTGCCCCATGCTCGGGACATGGGAAGGCGACTTGCCCGGGGCATGCATGCCGTCGTGACAGGCACTGCACTGCTGCGGCGTCCCCTTGAAACGCCCACGGATATGGCAGGAGCTGCACTCCAGCCGCGCGTGCGCGCCCGTCAGCGGATATCCCGTGCTGAAATGGTCGAAGGCTTTCGCGGGGGCAGCCAGGAGCGACGTCGGGAGCAACAACATCAGCAACCCGAGCTGCACTGCCAGCGCCACTCCCAGCCATCTCATGTGCCGGGTGACAGCACCCGGTCGTGATGCCAGATTCATACCGCTACCTCTGATCATGGATGATTGAATACGGGATTTCTGAAGGTGTCCTGTCCATGGCAGCGATCACAACGCCTGCCGAAGTCTCCTTCATGTACGTCGTCTTGCGCATGACAGGCGACACATTGTCGCGACTGCACCACCTCGTCGACCGCACGTGTGTGACAGTCAGCGCAACTCAGCTCGCGATGTGCCCCCTCGATCCTGAATCGGGTCTGCTTGTCGTGGTCGAACAGCCAGGCACTCCAGGCATTGGGGTTGTGACACAGGGCACAATCCCTGCCCAGTGACTGCCGGTGCACATCGTCATCCTGGTGACAGGCAAGGCACTCGGTCGACGCGTCTTTGAAATTGCTCGATTCGTGACAGGCCTCGCATGAAGCCAACGCGTGCTGTCCGATCAAGGGGAACGCGCTGAGATCGTGATCGAAGCGCACTTGTCCGGCCCAATCGTTTGCGTTGTGGCAACGCGCGCACTGCCGCCCCTGGGCACCCTTGTGGACATCGTCCTCACGGTGGCAGTCGTAACAACGGGTGGCCAGCGGTACCGCCTTTGGCGCCTGGCGATGACAGGCAAAGCACGCCAGTTTCGAATGACGCCCCTTGAGCGCAAAACCTGCATCGCGCTGGTGGTCGAAACGCACCTGCTTCCAACCCTGCGGACTGTGGCAATCGGCACACTGGGGTCCCGCCCCGCCCTTGTGCACATCATCGGCCAGGTGACAGGACTCACAGGCGCGTCGCTTGCGTTCGTCACGGGGGTTCCCCTTGTGACAAGCGACACATTCGATGTCACGGTGCTTGCCGGTCAGGCGAAAACGCGTCTTCGAATGATCGAACCGGCTGTTGCTCCACCGGTCCTCGCGATGACAGGACTCGCACTTGTCGCCGTTACGCCCCTTGTGCCAGTCATCCTTGCGGTGACAGGCGACGCACTGCTGCTTCGGCTTGTTCTTCTTGAGATTGCCCTGATGACAACCGCTACAAGCGGCCTGGCGATGCGCGCCACGCAACGGGTAATCGGTCTCCTTGTCGTGATCGAAGACGATGGCATCCCACTTGCGGCTGCTGTGACACGCCTGGCACTGCTCGCCATAATCACCGTTGTGCACATCATTCTGCCGATGACAGGCGACGCAGGCCCTGGGCACACCCTTGTAGTGATTGCCTGCATGGCAGCGCAGACAGGCCACCTGCTGGTGTCTGCCGCGCAGTGCAAAGTCTGTCTTGTCGTGATCGAACGTCGCCTTGCGCCAACCGCTTTCGCTGTGACAGTCGGCACACTGGGTACCAAGCTTGCCGGCATGCGCATCGTCCGACTGGTGGCAATCGATGCAGGCCCCGGGCGCATCGCGAAAATTTTGCCCCTTCGCGTGACAGGCGTTGCACGACAGGCCGACATGCCCGCCCTTCAAGGCGAAATCGGTCCGTGAATGATCGAACGCCGCACGATCGAGATTGACGATATCGGCCTCACGACCCAGATGCTCGCCATGACAGGTATCGCAGCCATCACTGGCCAGGCGCCCCAGGCGGCCGTGGAAACCTTCCTTGCGCTCGATGTCGCGTGCGATATCGGCATGCGCATGACAGGCCAGACACTTGCGAACCTGACCTTGCTTGCGGAATTTCTCATGGCAACTGTCACAGTCTGCCTCGATCTCGGCGTGCGCCTGGCTCAGCTCCCCGGGCATGACGGCCTTCTCCCAGAAGGCCGCGGTTCCCGGCGCTGGCAACCAGGCCACAGCCAGCATGGCCATGGCCAGAAGATAAGTGCGGAAAGGCATCTTTGACACTCCCGGTCAGTACATGTGGACCGCGATGACGTGGAAGATCGCCGTGATGATCAGCAGGATGAACAATGGCATGTGCAGCATGTGCCACAGGGACAACAGGCGCTCGAAGAAATCGAACTGGGCCACTTTCACCGCGGTACGGATATAGGCCTGGATCTCGCGCCGGATCTCCCGGTAGTCGAGTTTGTCGCCGGCCGGAGCGCGCCGTACGGCGGCACGCAAGGCGCGCAGGGCCTTGCGCCGCACCCGGCGCGCCCGGCGTCCGACCGACAGTGCGGCACGCGCCGCCCCCACGAAACCCTCATCGTAAGCGGCCAGCGAACCTTCCAGCGCCTGCAACTCCTCTTCCAGTCCAGGGACCCGCTCGAAAAATACCTGCAAACCCCGGCGTTGCTGCGCTTCCTCGGCACGCAGCAGGGTCAGTGCCTCGCGATGACCGGCCATGCCGTGATGCGAGCGCCCATACAGATAACGCCCGATCAGGCCGCTGAAGGCGACGATCAACATGCTGACCAATGCAATGCGCCCATTCAGCGAACCCAGCGAGAAATTCGAATGCAGCACGATCAGCATCGGCCCCAGCATCCCGAACAACTGGTGCACGATGAACCACTGGCGCACCGTACCGAAACGCGCCATCGCCCGCGAACGCTTGCGCAGCGGATACAGCAGCAACAACAGCATCAGCGAAGCACCAATGATGCCCAGCCAGTACCCCAGGCCCTGCTCCGGCGTGATGTAGCGATATTCGCGTTGCTGCCAGGCCAGCCACAGCGGCAGCAGGATCACCGCCGACGTCACGATATAGATCATCTGACGTCGCCATTCACTCGATATCGCCATCTCTTTCTGTCTCATCGCAGGCAAGCGCGGGGAATGTTCGGCGCCTTCGATGGTCGAAGCGTTGGCTTCGTTCCCGAAGCGATGACGAAATGCGAACTGATTCACGAATCACCCAAGGCGACGCATGATCGAGAGCGCCCCCTATATCGTCCTCCTGGTGGCCATCTGGGCTATCTACGGCGGCCTCAAGAGTCGACATGAACGCAAGGCCCGTGCCTTGCGTTCCGAGGCCGAGGCCGCCGGACTGACCGAACCGGCCTCGCTGCATCCCAAGATCGACCCGGCACGCTGCAAGGGCTGCGGCGCCTGCGTGAGCGCCTGCCCGGAACAACCAGGCCACTTCGTGCTCGGCATGATTCGCGGCCGGGTGGAACTGATAAACCCCACCGACTGCATCGGTCATGGCGCCTGTCGGGCAGCCTGTCCACACGACGCCATTACCCTGGTGTTCGGTACCGAACGCCGGGGCGTGGACCTGCCACTGGTCTCCGAGGAATTCGAGACCAATGTCCCGGGCATCTTCATTGCCGGTGAGCTGGGCGGCATGGGCCTGATCCGCAACGCCATCACCCAAGGCCGACAAGCCATGGACGTGATCGCCCGGCGCTGCCAGGAAAACAAGACCACAGGCGACTGGCTGGATGTGCTGATCGTGGGCGCAGGTCCGGCCGGCTTCTCCGCCACCCTGGGGGCCAAACAGCACGGCCTGCGCTACCGCACCATCGAACAGGACTCTCTGGGGGGCACCGTGTTCCAGTTTCCGCGCGGCAAGCTGGTCATGACCCAGCCGGCCGAGCTCCCGATCGTCGGTCTGGTCAGCTTTCGCGAGTTGCAGAAAGAAGAACTGCTCGCCTTCTGGCAGAAGGTCGAGCGCGAAACCGGCGTGGCGATCCACTACAACGAGCGCCTCGACGAGGTGCACAAGGAGGACGACGGTTTCCGCGTGATCACCACCAGGGGTGAATACCGTACCCGTCACCTCCTGCTCTGCCTGGGACGGCGCGGCACCCCGCGCAAGCTGGGCGTTCCCGGCGAAGATCAGCCCAAGGTGGTCTACCGGATGATCGATCCCGAGCAATACAGGGGCCAGAAGGTGCTGGTCGTCGGCGGTGGCGACTCGGCCCTGGAGGCCGCCTGCTCGATCGCCGAACAGCCAGGCACCACCGTCACCCTGTCCTATCGCAGCGGCGCCATCACCCGCGCCAAGCGCAAGAACCGCGAACGTCTGGAGCGCATGGTCGAGGACGGACGCATCGATCTCCTGCTCAAATCCCATGTCAAGGAGATTCACCCGGACCGCGTCGTCCTCGACCAGGAAGGTGAACGCATCGAGATTCCCAACGATGCCGTCATCATCAACGCGGGTGGCATCCTGCCCACGCCATTCCTGGAAAGGATCGGCATCGAGGTCGTCACCAAACGTGGAGAAGCCTGACCCCATGAAACCCCGTTCATTCCTGGTCTGCCTGTGGTTGCTGATGGCCCTGGTTCCATTGGCTGCAACCCCGGCCGGCGCAGGCAACGATCTGCAGGCCGTCGAACTGGCCGTCCGTCAGCGCAACTTCGAAAAGGCGGCTGCGCTGTTGAAACGCCTCGCCAACGAGGGCAATGCCGAAGCCCAGTATCGCCTGGGCGCGCTCTATCGCACGGGCCGTGGCGTGAAGGTCGACCACGCCAGGGCCGCCCATTGGTTCGAAAAGGCTGCCCTTCAAGGTCACAAGGATGCCCAGTACAACATCGGCGTGATGTACGCCCGCGGCTGGGGGGTGAAGGCCGATCGCGCGCGCGCCCGCGAGTGGCTGGAAAAGGCCAGTGGCCAGGGCCACCGGCGTGCCACCGCCTACCTGGAAAAACTGCCCGCCGGCAAGGTCGACAGATCGCCACGTGACGACGAACGCCTGTTGCTTGCCGGCAAGCAGGTCGCGGCTGCCGAACGCCTGCGCCAGGCCGCGCTCGCCGGCGATCTCAAGCGCCTGCGCAAACTGCTTGGAAAAAAGGGCATCAAGATCAACGCCCGCGACAAGTACGGCCGCACCGCCTTGATCGAGGCCGCCGCCAACCGGCACCCGAAGGCCGTGCGCCTGCTGTTGCAACACGGCGCCAATCCCGACCTCGCGGATCGCTATGGCGATACGCCCCTGCTCGCCGCAGCCGGCAACGGCGATGTCGAGAGCATCGAGGCCCTGCTCGCCGGCGGTGCGGACATTCATCACAAGGACAAGCTGGGCAACACCCCGCTGCTGGCCGCCGTGGCACGTGGCCATACTGAAGCGGCACGCGCCCTGCTGGCCGGCGGTGCCCGTGTGGACATCACCAACGACAAGGGCGCAGGACCGCTGGAACTGGCGCGTGGCAAGCCCGAACTGCAAACCCTGCTGCGCAAGGCGGGGGCCGCACCCGTGGCCGTGGCCCGCCGTCCCCGACCTGCGGTCAGCGCCGAAGCCCGCCTGCACGCCTTGCGTCAGGCCACCCTGGGCAAGGGGCAACACGCCGGCTGGTCGCCGTTGATGCTCGCCGCCTGGCAGGGTGACGCCGAACTGGTCGAGCATCTCATCGAGAAGGGCGCCCGCATCGACGAAGTTGACGCCGAAGGCCATTCACCGCTCACCCGCGCCGCCTGGAATGGTGATGTCGCCACCATAAAGGCCCTGTTGCGCGCCGGCGCGCCAATAAACGACCAGCGCACCCGGGGCACTCCGCTGTACTGGGCGGCCGAACAAGGGCACACCAGGGCTGTCGCCGCACTCCTGGATGCCGGTGCCTACCCCGATGCCGCCGGCCCCCGGGGTGAAAATCCGCTGCTGGCGGCAGTGCGCCGCGGCGCCGCCGAGATCGTCAGGCAACTCATCGCCGCCGGCGCCAGCCCGGATCGCGCCGACAAGGACGGGATCACCCCGCTGATGCGCGCCATCGAAGCACAGAATGACCAGCTGGCACGCCTGCTCATCCAGCATGTCCACAAACCGGACCAGCGCGACCGCCACGGTCGTAGCGCCCTGTCGCTCGCGGTCACCAGCGGGCAACTGGAGATCGGCCGCCTGCTGCTGCGCAAGGGCGCCTCGACAGGCTATCGGGATACCAACGGCGCCACCCTGCTTCACGAGGCGGCGCGCGTCGGCTCCCTCGACTGGGTAGATGAACTGCTCGAGGCAGGCGTCCCGGTGGATTCCACGGACAAGGCCGGCAACACCCCACTGATGGTGGCGGCCGGACGCGGCCATGCCAAGGTCATGAACACCCTGCTGCAGGCCGGCGCAACACTGGACTGGCGCAACAAGAAAGGCAATACCGCCCTCATGCTCGCCATCGTCAACCACCGGCACGACGCGGTGCGCCTGTTGCTCGAGCGTGGGGCCGACCTGCGCCTGCGCAACCACAACGACGACTCGCCGGTCGACCTGGCACGCGCCTCGGGCGACGAACGACTCCTTGCACTGGTCGAACAACAGGCCAGGAAAAAAGGCTGGCTGGGACTGTTCTAGTCCCCCCTCCCTGCATCCCGGGGCGGGACTCTCCGAGCCCCCCTCTCTCCCCCTCCCTCGTGTGCGGGGAAGCCGGGAGGGGAAATCCCGACTAGGACTTATCCCCTTCCCCCGCAAGCCGAAGGCTCCTCAGGCCCCCGACAACGGCTGACAACCCGGGCAAAAGTAGATCGGCTGGCCTCCCATGCGTGCCTTTACGATCGCTCCACCACAGCGATAACAGGCCAGTCCCTCGCGCCGGTAGACGTGGAAGCGCCGCTCCTCGAAGGTGTGACCTTCGGCACGCAGACATTCTGCACGGTACAGGTCATTGGTGATGCCCGCGGTCAGGTAGGAGCGGCGGGCCAGAGCAAGGCTGGTCGCAGCCAGCCTGTCCACCTGTTCGGATGCCAAATCGGCCACCCGCCGACGCGGATGCAGGCCCGCCACGTGCAGGATCTCGCAACAGAGGTAGTTGCCGATCCCCGCGAGCACCGACTGATCCTGCAACAGGCCGGCCAGGGCACGTCGCGGGTGCTGCAGCAGGCGCGCCTTCACCTGTGCCGCATCAACGCCCGGATCGAGCAGTTCCGGCCCCAGACGCGACAGATAAGGGTGCGTGGCCAGCGCCTCCTCATCCAGCATCTCGATCTCGGTGGCGCTATAGAGCAAGGCCAGATGACTGCGGGTGCCCAGCACCAGGCGCAGCCGGCGGCGGGACGATGGCAGCCGCCTGCCCTCTACCACTTCCCAGCGGCCGTAGAGCTGATTATGGGTATAGAGCGTCATGCCATTGTCGAAACGGGTGAGCAGTGCCTTGCCGCGCGCCATCACCGACAGCACCCGGACGCCTGCAAGCCGGCTCTCCCAATCCTGCAGGCCCGGCACCGCGAAACGAACCTGCTGCAAGTGCTGGCCGGCAAGGACATCGTCCAGGCAATCGGCAGTACGCTTGATCTCGGGGCCTTCGGGCATGAGGAATCGCGACGTGCAGACACGCAAAAGCCCCGACGGGCGGGGCCTTGCAAGACCCTCTGAGAGCAGAGGGCGGATCGACACTGGTCGGAGCGGGGAGATTCGAACTCCCGACCCCCACAACCCCATTGTGGTGCGC
>CAYMWJ010000049.1:0-15764 GCA_964394235.1 uncultured Sedimenticola sp.
AGTGGCAGGACACCAAACCAGGTGGTGTTGCACTTATTGGTTGAATTCGGGTGTGCTTTATCCGTAATGTCTTTTCCTATGGCAATTTGGACATAATGCAATAACATTGTCAATTGTATCTTCACCTCCTTCAGATAGAGGAATTTCATGATGCACCTCCAAATAAGGCTCTCCTGTAAACTTATTTATAAAAGGAGCAGGCTTCCTACAATCTTGACAAATACCATTTGCCAACCTTTTTGCAAGCTCTGCCACATAGGGGTTGCGCACAAAATAATTATTTTTCACTTCAATTTTTTGCGGGGCACCCTGCGTTTTAGAAGCAATCTCTCTTAAACGCGAATATGATATTCGTTTCACCTTTTTTATATAAGTCAACTCATTTCTTTTAACTGCTTCTACCGCAAATAGTGGATTAGGTAGTTGTTTATCTAAGAACTTGGATAAAAACATTATTGCCCCTACGGAGTGGGCAGAAATCATCTGGGGCAATATTTTTGTATTACCAATAGCATAAGAAACAAATTCAAGACAAGGATTCTTTAGTAACCCCAGACAATAATCAAAATTATCCTTAACAATACAACCAATGGAATTTGGCACCTTTACTAAGCAATCAGGAAGCGCGGATAACTCATGAGACCTGATTTCTTTATCTTTGTGATATCCCAAATATTCAATTGATTCATTATTCTTGGCCTCTTCAGGCAACATGGATCTTATGCACAAAATAAGACATTCTGAATTACTGATTTGAAAGCAATACTCTTGCCCCACATTGAAGCGAAGAAACCTGCCTTTCAAATCTAAATTCAAGTTCCAATTCTCATTATTAATCTTTGCTGCGACTTCAATTATCTCACCTAAAAAAGACAAAATAGGTTTTTGGTGACTAGAAGCCATCAAAGATGTTATACACTGCTCAGCATCAAACCAGCTATTCCGATCTATCATTTTATTTTTCACATAACGCCGCAAATCACCAGCGGCAAAAGCAGAGCGACGAAGGAGCGGCGCTTTTTGCTGTCCGAGTGCATATGATTGTTAGCTTTACCATCTTGAATGTAACTTTTGCCGCGGGGTCATTGGCTGGCCTGCATATCCATCGAGCAGATGAGGATTTCTTTCTAGGTATTCCCTTGCCCATGGTTGCAAATTAACACCAAAAGCACAGTATCCCACTCCTTATTATCGAGCCGAATACTGCCGAGGCGCTGCCCTGGCTTTGCATTGTTTGGGATACAGCGTCCTTTGATTTGGATTCTCGTTATCTTTCCATTTTCTTTTCGTACAGCGTCGAAACCGGACTGACGCGCTTCCGCTAGTTCCAACCCTAGTATCTGCGCTGCCGAGAACTCGGCAACCTCCCCAGTTATACCGAGAGGCTTACCAGTGAGTTTTCTATATCTTTTCGCCAATGACTTTGCATCGGCCAAAATCTCGGCGATTTCGTTCATGATTTAAAGCACATCGTCACCCATCAGCCGCGCCGCTTTTTGGCGTCGGCTGGATGGGCTTGTTATGCCATTATTGATGTACCACCGGCCGGAGCTCGTAGATTCGTCCGTATTTCGCCGCCGACTCCAAATCACCCTGGCGTATGGCATCCCGCACATCATCCAGTTTATAGGCATCATCAACACTGAGATAAGGCGACCAACCAGCGTCGTCTTCCAGGAGCTCAACTTCTACTTCCGCCACGTAGCGGCCTTCATGGACATACTTGATTTTCTTTCGATGTTTCATACTATCGCCTCCTCATGAATGACTCATCCCATCGCTCTGGATCAGGCCGATACGCAGTAATTAGAACCGCTGGCTTGTCATGCCCTTTTGGAATGCCCCATACAACATGAATCGGCAATCCTGACTTGTCCTTTTGCAACATCAGTACACATGGCCCCTTCGGATAGTTGGGATATTCTTCAACGAGCGCTGCATCCACAATACCACCGAGTACCTCTCTCGCAGTCAAACCATCTTCAGCTAACTCATCGTATCCGTGCTCAGATATTCGAACCTCTCCAGTGGTTACCAATACGCGCACTTTCTGAACAAATTCACTCAAATCCTCTCCTCCGTGTCAGATAGTACGCTTCTCATGGCATAACAGTTACATGGGCCGAATCTCGCCCATCCCGAATAGGAGGAATCATACGATCCAAAATCGACAGAATCCGCCTATCCAGATATAACTCTATCCATGGCTAAACGTAGCATAGCCTTTTCCACACCAGCAAGAGGGGATTTTGCGTCTTCGTCTTCAAACAACGGTGGTGGTTCCTGCTGGCAACGGTGTTTCGATCTGCTGGTCGCCAAGGGCGTTCCCGAGAAGTACAGACCCTGGTATGCCCGTCACCCGGCGGGGATGAATCCGCAACCAATGCTGCCCTCGACAGGCATGGGGCTAATGCCCCCATACGAAACCCCAATCTACCCACAGCGCGGCGCGTGCTAGAAATAACCTCCTGCCGGAGGATCAGGATATGACTAACGAGAGCAACAAGGGCGTCCGCGAGATCCGCATCAATCCCATCGTGCCCACCGAGTCCGTGCTGGTGGCCACCGCGCGCGGCATGCGCCCCAAAAAGGCCGAGGAACGCATCGAGCGCGACACCCGGACCCATGTGGACACCTGCCCCTTCTGCCGCGGCAACGAGGACCGCACCCCGCCGGAGATCACCCGCTGGCCCGAGCAGGGAGACTGGGAGATGCGCATCGTGCCCAACCTCTACCCGGTGCTGGGCGACGACAGCCCGTCCAGCCACATCGCCTTCGGCCTGCAGCAGGTGATCGATGGCTACGGCCGCCACGAGGTGATCATCGACCACCCCGACCACGGCATCATCCTCCACGAGATGCGCGAGGACCACCTGAGCACCCTGTTCGCCCTGTTCCAGCGGCGCATGGCCGAGCTGTACGCCTCGGACCGGCGCCTGAAGTACGTGCTGGTGTTCAAGAACTTCGGCCCCGCCGCCGGTGCCAGCATCCCGCACACCCACAGCCAGATCATCGCCATGCCGGTGGTGCCCGAGAACGTGCAGAACGAGGTCACCCACAGCCGCGAACACTACCGCAAGTTCGGCCAGTGCATCTTCTGCTCGCTGATCGACGAGGCGCTCACCTTCGAGGCCACCATCTACGAACGCGAGACCGGCCAGATCCGGCGCAAGATCCACGTCGGCCAGTACGTCATCGAGCGTGGCGAACGCTTCGTCGCCATCAAGCCGTTTGCCAGCCGCTTCGAATGGGAGATCCACATCCTGCCGCTGGCGCACGAGGCCGACTTCCTCCAGGCCAGCGCGGAAGACCTTGCCGACTTCGCACGCGTGCTGCGGCGCACCATGGCACGGCTGGACAAGGTCGTCGGCGGCGTGCAGTTCAACTTCTTCCTGCACTCGGTGCCCCACGGCGAAGACTACGAGAACTGCGGCGACAGCTACCACTGGCACCTCGAGATCTGCCCGCGCACCAGCATCCCCACCGGCTTCGAGCTGGGATCGGGCCTGTTCGTGAGCACCGTCAGCCCCGAGGAGGCCGCCGAGGCCCTGCGCCAGGTCGAGATCGACGAGCTGCCATAGGTCATTGCGGGGCGGTATGGCCGCCCCCTCCGCACACCCCTGCCATGTGCAGGCCACGGTGATTGAGCGCACAGGCGAATGCGGTACACTGGTGGCTGTTCGATTCTTTGCACGGAACTCCGCATGCCCAGCAGGAACAGCCATCTCGTCCTCTCCGCCCTCGGCAAGGACCGTCCCGGCATCGTCGATCGCCTGACGCGCGCCATCCTCGAGGCGGACTGCAACATCCTCGACACCCGCATGGCGGTGCTCAGCGGCGACTTCGCCATCCTGATGTCGGTGGAGGCCCCCTGGGACAGGCTGGCCCGCCTCGAAGGTCAGCTGCCCGAGCTGCAACGCGAGCTGGGGCTGACCATCATCGCCGACCGCGCCGAGCCGGATGCCCGCAAGGTGGACCTGCTGCCCTACGGCGTGGACGTGGTGGCGCTGGACCAGCCCGGCATCGTGCACAATCTGGCCGCCTTCTTCTCGCAGCGCGGCATCAACATCGAGGACATGACCACCAGCAGCTACGCCGCGGCACACACCGGCACGCCCATGTTCGCGGTGCGCATGACCGTAGGCATCCCGGCGACCATGCACATCGCCAGCCTGCGCGAGGAATTCATGGACTTCTGCGACCAGCTCAATCTCGATGCCGTGCTCGAGCCGGTCAAGGGATAAGAGGACAACACCATGCCTGTCGCCATCGACAAGCCCGTACCCGATGTGGAACTCCTGCTCACCGGCGGGCGCCAGGCGCGCCTGTCCGACTACCGCGGTCGGCCGCTGGTGTTGTACTTCTACCCCAAGGCCAACACCCCTGGCTGCACCCAGGAAGGCCAGGATTTCGCCGAATACATCCACAAGTTCCGCCGCCAGTCCTGCCGCATCCTCGGTGCCTCGCGCGACGGCCTGAAGGCACAGGAGAACTTCAAGGCCAAATACGGCTTTCCCTTCGACCTGGTCGCCGACCCGGACGAGGTGCTGTGCGAGGCCTTTGGCGTGATCAAGCTGAAGAACCTGTACGGCCGGCAGGTGCGCGGCATCGAGCGCAGCACCTTCCTGATCGACGCCGAGGGCATCCTGCGCCGCGAGTGGCGCGGGGTGAAGGTCAAGGGCCATGTCGAGGAGGTGCTCGCAGCGGTCAAGGCCCTGAAACAGGCCTGATCCGTGGGCCTCAAGTCACGCACCACCAGGAAACTCTTCGTGCTCGACACCAATGTGTTGATGCATGATCCCAGCGCCCTGTTCCGCTTCGCCGAACACGATATCTTCCTGCCCATGGTGGTGCTCGAGGAACTCGACCGCGCCAAGAAGGGGACCTCGGAAGTCGCACGCAACGTGCGTCAGGCGAGCCGCTTCCTGGCCGAACTGATGGACCATGCCGGTCCCGAGCAGATCAGCGCCGGTCTGCCGCTGAGCGGTGCGCGCCTGATCGAGAACGCGGATCAGCAGGCCGAACTGGGTCACCTGTTCTTCCAGACCCACCTGCAACCCGTCACCCTGCCCGAATCACTGCCGGGCAACGTGCCCGACAACAACATCCTGGGCACCGCACTGGCGCTCAAGGCCATGGTGAGCGACCGCCAGGTGGTGCTGGTCTCCAAGGACATCAATCTGCGCATCAAGGCCGCGGTGGTGGGGCTTGTCGCCGAGGACTACCACAACGACCAGGCACTGGACGATCTCGAGCTGCTGTTCTCGGGGCAGAGCGAGCTGCCGGCCGATTTCTGGGATCGCCATTCGCGCGACATGGCGTCCTGGCAGGAGGAAGGCCGTACCTTCTACCGCGTCTCCGGCCCGGACACCCGTGAGTGGTACATCAACCAGTTGGTCTATCAGGAGGGCGCTCCCCCCTTCGAGGCCATCGTACGCCGCAAGGAAGGTGACGATGCCATCATCGAGTGGATACGGGACTTTCGCACCAGCAAGCATTCGGTGTGGGGCATCAACGCACTGAACCGCGAGCAGAACTTTGCGCTCAACCTGCTGATGGACCCCGAGATCGACTTCGTCACCCTGCTGGGGACCGCCGGCACCGGCAAGACCCTGCTGGCGCTGGCCGCGGGCTTGTCACAGGTGATGGACACCAACCGCTACCGCGAGATCGTGATGACCCGGGTAACGGTGCCCGTGGGCGAAGACATCGGCTTCCTGCCCGGCACCGAGGAAGAGAAGATGACGCCCTGGATGGGTGCGCTCACCGACAACCTCGAGGTCCTCACCCAGACCAGCGGTGGCGACTGGGGGCGTGCCGCCACCGACGAGCTGTTGCGTTCGAAGATTCGCATCCATTCGCTCAACTTCATGCGCGGGCGTACCTTCCTGAACAAGTACCTCATCCTCGACGAGGCGCAGAACCTCACCCCCAAGCAGATGAAGACCCTGATCACCCGCGCCGGCCCCGGCACCAAGATCGTCTGCCTGGGCAACCTGGCGCAGATCGACACCCCCTATCTCACCGAGACCACCTCGGGGCTGACCTATGTGGTGGACCGCTTCAAGAGCTGGCCACACAGTGGGCACATCACCCTGACGCGCGGTGAGCGTTCACGGCTGGCCGATTACGCCTCGGAGACGCTCTGATGATGTTTTCCGCCAACTGCACCTGCGAAGGGAATCCCGGTTAAGGTAAGATGGTCTGACCGAGATGGACCAAGACACCTCAGATGCCGGATATATCGCCCGATTCGACGCCAAAGCCCAATGCCCGGAAGGCCGGTTCGAATGCCCTCCCCGGCTTGGCCGAGCAGGTCCAGCACATCCACTCGCTGTGGGCCGCCCAGCGCGAGCACTGGGAACCCGAAACCACTGGCGAACTCCATGAACAGCTGAGTCAGCTGGCAGAGCAGGCCGAACAGCTCGGGGCGAGCGAGCTGGCCGAGGCCGCTTTCTCTGCGGAGGTCTACCTGAGTTCTTTCGTCGGCATGGAAACGCCGATGAAACCCGAACAACGAGACCACTTCGACGGACTGCTCGCCGAGCTGGCCGTGCCGCAGTCCTCCCTGGAACAGCAACGCCGCGACAGCGAGCCGCCGACCTCCTCGCCCGGCCTCTGTGTCCTGTCTCCCCTGCCCCAAGCCTTTACCGCCATCGTCGGCCAACTGGACGAAAACGGCTTCTCCATACAGCCAGTCGATGACCCGGCCGAAGCCCTGCAGCGCTTGCGGCAGCATCAGGCGAGCGCGCTGCTGCTGGACGTGGCCTCGATTCCGCGCATGCAATCCCTGATCGACGAGATCGCCCTCATCCACCGCGACAGCGACCGCCGCATTCCCCTGATCTATGTGGCGGAAAACGGTGACCTCGAAACCCGGATACGTGCGGCCCGCGCAGGCGGTCGCGCCTTCTTCTCTCCCCCATTCGACGTGCGGCAGATCCGGGAACGCCTTGCCGTCTTGTTGGGTCCCCTGGGGCCTCGCGCACCCTATCGCGTGCTGATGGTCGAGGATGACCCGGCACAGGCCGAGTTTACTGCGGCAGCCTTGTCCAGGGCCGGCATGCAGGTGCAGACCGTGAGCGATCCCCTGCGGATACTCGACCAGCTGCGCGAATTCCAACCCGACCTCATCCTGATGGACCTCCACATGCCAGAGGTCAACGGCATCGAACTCACCTCGGTGATCCGGGAATACCACGAGTTCGTGAACATCCCGGTTGTCTTCCTCGCGGACGAACAGGACCTCGACAAGCAAGAGGAGGCCCTGAGCGTCGGGGGCGACGACTTCATCACCAGACCCATCCGCCCCCGCCAGCTCATCGCGGTGGTCGAGCACCGTATCCGCCGCGCGCAGATGATGCGCCTCGGATACGGCCAGGGCCTGCTCACCCAGGCCCAGCTCCTGGAGCGGACAGCCGCCCAACTGGGCAACGATCCCACGCACACCCAGACGCACGCGCTCCTGTTGCTGCAACTCGACCAAATGCACAAACTGGAAGGATCGGGCGAGTTGCTCACCGAACTCGAAGAAATCGTGGCCAGGGAACTGGATGACAACGACGCACTGGCCCTCCTGGACGACGAGGCACTCGGCATCCTGGTGCAACGCTCGAACACCGATCCCATCCACGACCTGTGTTCACGCCTCCACGAGGCGGTCGCCCGGCACACCTTCACCCTCTGCGACAAACAGCCCAACCTGAGCCTTGCCATCGGCATGACCCTGGCACAAAAGAGCGGAGAGGACGCCCCGGAAATGCTCAACCGTGCCAAACTGGCATTGCAGCACGCGCTCGTCAACGGCCCGGGGAAAACAGTGGTCCACGATGAAACGCTGCAAGCACCGCTTGCTGCCCCCAATGCAAGCCCCGTGGCGGCAAGCAACAATATCACGCAGATCCTGCGCGAGCGTCTGGCCAACGACGAGATCAGACTGTTCTATCAACCGATGCTCGGCCTGGTCGATCCGGGGACCGAGACCTGGGAGATACAACCCCGCCTGCCGACAGCCACGGGCGAGTTGCTGCCACTGCACGACCTGCGCAAGGAAATCGAACGTGCCGGGCTCGCCGATCAGGTCGACACCTGGCTGCTCGGCAAGGCCATGGACATCCTCAAGCAGCGCCGGAACGAAGGCCACAAGACCCACCTGTTCATCCCCCAGTCGGTGATATCCCTGCACAATCCCGATTACCCGGAGTGGGTGTCCGCCGAGCTGCACAAGCGCCAAATGGAGGGGGCCGGCCTGGTGCTGCAATTCCGGCTCTGCGGGCTGTCGCACAATCTCAAGACCGCCAAGCAGGCAGCCAGCAGGCTGCGGGAAATGGATATCCGCATCTGTCTTTCGGACTTTGCCGAGAAACCCGCGGCCTTCAAGGTGCTGCGCCATGTCCGTGGCCATTTCATCCGCATCGCCCCCCGCCTGCTCAAGGCCGACAAGGAAATCATCGCCACCGTGATCCACGAGGCCCACCGCGTCAACGCACGGGTCGTGGTCTCGAACATCGACGACCCGAGCGCCATCGACCTGCTCTGGTCCTCGGGGGCCGACCTGTTGCAAGGCGATTTCATCCAGCAGGCGATGGAGACCATGGAATACGATTTCACCCAGGTCGTGATCTGACCCCATGACCCGGCCACCCAGCCACGCACGCCACCGGCTGATACGGCAGCGCTACCCCATGCTGGACGATCCGGAGCTGGTGACGGCCATCGATCAGGTGGGGCTGGACGCCAGACTGCCCGCCGGCAGCGCGATCTGCGACCTGGGACAGGAATGCACCCACCTGGCACTGGTCCTCGAAGGCCGCGCCCGGGTCTACGAACTGGCCGAATCGGGACGCGAGATCACCCTCTACCGCATCGAGGCCGGCGAATGCTGCATTCTCACCGCCTCCTGCATCCTCGGTGGCGAGCGCTTTCCCGCCATCGCCCGCTGCGAACGGGATCTGCGGGTCATCCTGATCCCCGCTCTCCATGTCGAGGACTTCATGCTGCGCTTCCCAGCCTGGCGGCGCTTCATCTGGCGCCTGCTCGCCACCCGGCTGTCCGGTGTGCTGATGCTGCTCGAGGAGGTGACCTTCCGTCGCCTGGACCAGCGACTGCTGCGCTACCTGTTGCAACGCGGCGAGGAAACGGGTCGCGACGAGCTGGCAATCACCCACCAGACCATCGCCGACGACCTGGGCACCTCGCGCGAGGTGGTCAGCCGGGTACTCAAGGATCTGGCACACCGCGGCATGCTGGCACTGCAACGCGGCCGGATACGCCTGCACCGCCAGGCACTGGCACAGGCGCTGGCTCAATGTGACTAAGTCACCGACGCACTCTCGGTGATTGGCTAGACTGAGGCCACATCAAGCAAAAGCACATAAGGAGATCGTCATGAAACAGAACATCGGTGGAATCGACCGCATCCTCCGCCTGGTCGTGGGCGTGGCGCTGCTCGCCTGGGGCTACATGAACCAGAACTGGTGGGGCGCTGTCGGTATCATCCCGCTGTTCACCGGGGCGATCGGCTGGTGCCCGCTCTACCTGCCCCTTGGGCTCAACACCAAGAAGGACTGAGTCCTGGACATCGCCCAGCGACAAGCCCCCACGCGGGGGCTTTTTTCGTGGGTTCAGGCGCTGCGGGGGTGATGATTGGGCCAGGCGCGCAATATCGCGTTCACCAGGGTTGCCAGCGGGATGGCGAAGAACACCCCCCAGAACCCCCACAGGCCGCCGAATACCAGGATGGAAACGATGATCGCCACCGGGTGCAGATTGACCACTTCGCCGAACAGCAAGGGCACCAGCAGGTTGCCGTCGATGGCCTGGATGATCAGGTAGACCACGGTCACACCGATGAAATCCGGCCCCCAGCCCCACTGGAACCAGGCCACCAGCAACACCGGCACCGTCACCACCGTGGCCCCGACATAAGGGACCACCACCGACAACCCCACCAGTACAGCCAGCAGCATGGCGTATTGCAGGTCGAACAGCGAGAAGGTGACGAAGCTGGCAGCCCAGACGATGACGATCTCCCAGAACTTGCCACGCACATAGTTGGCGATCTGCCTGTCCACCTCGATCCATACCCGGGTGGCCAGGCTGCGCTCACCGGGCAGGAAGCGGCTGAACCAGCCGATGATCAGCTCCTTGTCCTTGAGAAAGAAGAACACCAGCATCGGCATCAGCACCAGGTAGACGACGATGGTCAGCAATCCGACCACCGAGGCGAGCGACAACGACAGCACCTTCTGCCCGAACACAGCGATCTCGCCGCGCAGGGTATCGAGAATCTGTTCCACCTGGTCGACAGTGACGATCTCCGGATAACGCTCGGGCAGGGTCATCAGCACCCGCTGGCCCTCGCTGATCATATTGGGCAATTGCTGCACCAGCTGAGTCACCTGGCGCGACACCACCGGCAACAGGCCGAACAACACGGCGGAGAGAAACACCATAAAGGCAATGAACACCAACACCACAGCCAGCAGGCGCGGCATGCCACGATCCTCGAGCAACACCACCAGCCCCTCGAGCAAGTAGGCGATCACCGCGCTGGCGAGCACCGGTGCCAGCATGTCACCCATGATGAGCACCACTGCGAAACCCACCAGCAGCACCACCACCAGAAACACGATCTGGGGATCGGAGAAAGTCCGGCGGAACCAGTCGGCGATCAACTGCATGACACCTTCCTGTCAGTCGTCGAGTCCAGCATAACGGCGCCACGCAGCCTGGAACAGCGCCTCCAGCTCGTCGATTACCTCGGCGGCGGACCGCCCCTGCATGACATGGGCGTTCATCAAGGCCGCTGCCTGGTGCAGCAGTTCGTCCTTGTTGAGCATGGGGTAGTTGCGCGACAAGCGCCGCATGGCCGCCACCACCGTTTCTTCTTCGGGGCGCGGCAGGCCCAACGGCTCTGCCGGAGGCGTCTCCTGCGTACCATCGGGCGCCTGCCGCGCCGCCAGGTAACGGGCGAAATCCAGCAGGCTGTCCCGGGCACGCTCATCGAGGCGCCGAAACAATCTCAGCAACTCCTGCTGCTGTGGGGACGGAGTCTGTGGAGAGAGCATGCGCAACCCCGTCTCAGACTTCGTCGTCCTGATGCGCATGGCAATAGGCACGGGCGAAGTCCAGCAGCTCCTCCATCACGCGCACGCGAAACTTCTGTTTCTGGTGCACGAAGGAGAAGGGCCGCTCCAGCGGCGGATCGAGCTGGATGGCGGCCAGGGTGCCCAGCCGCAGCTCCTTCTGGATGGTGGCATTGGAAACCACCGAGATGCCCATGCCGGCCTCCACGGCCCCCTTGACCGCCTCGGGACTGCCCAACTCCATGGCAACCTGCATGGCCTGGCGGCATTCGTCGGTCTTGCAGATGTAGTTGGTAATGACCTCACGCGTGCCCGAACCCTCTTCGCGACAGATGAAGGGGTACCTGAGCAGCTCCTCCATGCCCACCCGCTTGCGCGAGGCGAGCTCGTGATTGGGTGGCACGATGGCAACCAGACGGTCGTCCCGGCACTTGTCCACAACCAGGTTCTTGTTGCTCACCGGAGCCTCGACCACCCCAAGGTCGATGGTGTTGTTCTCCACCATCGACACGATCCCCTCGGTGTTCGATACCTTGAGGTGGATGGCCACATCCGGGTACTGGTTACGGAAATCACCCAGCAGAGCCGGCAACATGTACTCTGCGATGGTGGTGCTGGCGCCGATGGTCAGCGACCCGCTGATCTCGCCAGTCATCTCGCGTACCGCGTTTTCCATCTCGGCATACAATTCGAAGATGCGATCGGCAAAGCGATACACCACCTCGCCGGCCTCGGTCAGGCTGATGCGGTTGTGCGTACGGTCGAACAGACGCGTATTGAAATACTCTTCCAGCTGACGCACCTGGAAGGTTACCGCCGGCTGGGTCATGTGCAACGTCTCGGCTGCCTTGGTAAAACTCAACAGGCGCGCCACGGTGTGGAATACCTGCAAACGGCGATCGGCCATGCTCCCTAGCCCCCCGACTTTATAACTGGGCAGATAAGTATCCCTTATATTATAACCACATGATGTTGTCGTCGTCGCCCTGCACACTCTCGCCAGCAACCGAGCCGCCGAACCGGGACAGGGGCTGTTATTCGCGCGGTTTCTCGATTAGCCTTGGACCCACGGCAACCCGTTTGCCCATAACAAGCGACAACATCCACACCACTTTCGGAGAGGAACCATTCATGGCATGCAAACTGCAGCACGGGGCCCTGATTGGCGCCATCCTCGGACTGCTGGGTACCACTGGCGCCCAGGCATCGGGCTTCAACATTCCGGAGATCTCCATCGGGGGCCTGGGGACCGCCAACGCGGTGGTCGCCAATCCCAGGATGCTCGGCGCAGTACCCTACAACCCCTCGCTGGCGGCATTCCATTCCGGCACCACGCTCAGCGGCGGCGTGATGGTGGTCCATGCCGAGTCCGAAGTCACCACCGCGCCTCCCGCACCTCTCACGCCGGTGAAAGCCAGCTTCCAGGGCAAGGACAACGTGTTCATCCCCAACCTGTCGGTAACGCACCAGCTGAACGAACAGCTCACCCTGGCATTCAACACCAGCGTGCCGCTGGGCCTGAGTACGCAGTACCCGGTCGGAACCTTCGATTCGATTCCTGCCCCACTTGGCGGCCCGAATGCTTCCCCGACAAAAAGTCAAGTCGAAGTGGTCGACATCTCTCCCAGCATGGCGTTCAAGGTTGGCGCCTCCACCGGCATCGCCGTCGGTATCGACTACTACTGGGCACGCAAGGTGGCCTTCGACACGGGATCTGTAGCCAACAAGGGGGATGGCGACGGCTGGGGCTGGAACATCAGTGCCAGCCATGTAAACGGCCCCTGGAGCCTCGGCGCCAGCTTCCGCTCACACGCACAGGCCGACATCAGTGGCACCACGAGTGCTGGAGGGTTCACCTTCGGAGGGACACGCACCACATTGGACATCCCCTGGCGCGCCCAGATCGGTGCCCGCTACCAGGTGGACTCCCGTCTTGCCGTCGAGGCCGACATCAGCCGCACCGGCTGGAGCAGCTTCGACACACTAACCATCAGGCACAATGCACCTGCGCCGATACCCAACCCAATCACCAGCACCAACCACTGGAAGGACGCCAACGCCTACCGCCTGGGCGCCACCTGGCAACTCGACGAGGCCACCGAGCTGCGCTTCGGTTACACCTTCGACAAGACCGCCATGCCCACGACCTATTTCAGCGCCCGTACCGCGGACGCCGACCGCCACCTGTTCAGCATCGGCATCGAGCGCCAGCTCGGTGACGGCCTGGCCATTGAGGCCGGTTACATGTACGTGAGGTTCAAGGATCGCTCGCTGCGTTCCACGACGATACCCACCACTGATCCGAACGGCACCTTGGCCTACAACGGCGACTACAAGACTACGGTGCACCTGTTCGGGCTGGGCCTGAGCAAGCGCTTCTGATCTCCCTCCCGGCCTCCCCCGCCAGCGGGGGAGGAACGGAGGCCAAAAAAAACACCGCCTCGTGGGCGGTGTTCTGTTTTCCGTCGGTACGAAGAGGGTGACTCAGATGTACAGGCAGATGTCCGATTCGCCGGCGAACTCGAAGAAGCGCGCGGCCCCGGCATACTCGATGCCATCGATGAAGTCGTTGGTGTCCATTTCGAACAGATCGACCGTCATCTGGCAGGCGATCAGGCGCACCTCGGCTTCCTGACAGAGTTCGCGCAGCTCTTCCAGGCTGGCCACGCCCTTGTCGGCCATCTTCTTCTTCATCATGGCGGTCATCACCGCCTCCATGCCCGGCAGTGCGGTCAGGATGGTGGGGAACCACTTGTCCATGCCCATGGGCATGGGCATGCCGGGGTTGCCCAGCGGCGAGACCTTGAGGTCCAGATCCTTCTTCAGCAGCTGCAGACCGTAGAAGGTGAAGAAGATCTCGGTCTCGTAACCCAGCGCAGCCGCAGTGGAAGCCAGGATGAAGGGCGGATAAGCCCAGTCCAGCGTCCCCTTGGTTGCAATGATGGCAAGCTTCTTTTCTTCCATCGGATTTCCCTCTTTATCAGGGGATGACAGGAAAGACCGGGATCAGGCCTTCTTGATCAGGAAGACGAACTTGCCGCCCTCTTCGCCGGATTCCAGGAGTTCGTTGCCGGTCTGCTTGGCGAAGGCCTCGAAGTCCTTCACCGAACCCGGGTCGGTTGCAATGATGCGCAGCACCTTGCCGGATTCCATACCCGCCAATGCCTTCTTGGCGCGCAGGATGGGGAGCGGGCAGTTCAGGCCGGATGCGTCCAGTTCTTCATCGAAATTCGCCATGTTGCAACCTCCAGGATGCTCAGTTGTGTTGTACAGGGGTTAAAATTCGGTGGATTCTTATATTCCAACCGTCTTGAAATTGCAAGAAACCGGCTCAAAAGCCGCCGGCTCGGGCCTGACGCGGGGCCGCGATCTCGTAACCCTGGCGCGCCCAGCCGATGATGCCGCCACGCAGGTTGAGGACATTGTCCCCCCCCTGCTGCAGCAGGAAACTGCAGGCATGGTAGGATCTCGCCCCGCTGCGGCAGTAAAGCACAATGTCTCGGTCACGCGGCAGATCCTGCAATTTCAGCGGGATCAGGTGCATGGCCAGGTGTTCGGACCCCGGTATGACTCCCTGGGCCACCTCGGCGTCGCTGCGGATATCCAGCAGGACGACATCGTCTCCGGCCTGCAGGCGCGACGCCAATTCCGTCGCATCGATTTCTTTGACAAGCATGACTGACCTCTCGAATGCGTCTCGGGCGAAAAAGCCGATCGAAACAGTATATTATTATGTCCTCATATAATCAATGACCGCAGCTACCGCGGTTTTGTTTCACCCCGGGTTTCGGCTACATTGCTCGAACCCGTCAATCCAGGTGTGCCTGCCGCCATGCAACATCTGCCCATATTTTTCGACGTAAATCAACAACCTTGCACCGTCATCGGCGGTGGAGAGATTGCCACCCGCAAGGTCGCCCTGCTGCGGCGCGCCGGCGCCCGGGTGCAGGTGGTGGCCCCCGAGCTGTGCCCGGCACTCACCCGCATGGCCGAAAACGGCGAGATCGAGCACCAGGCCCGCCCCTACCGGGAATCCGACCTGGACGAGGCCGTGCTGGTGATCGCCGCGACAAATGACCTGGCCCTCAATCGCGAGATCGCCCGGGCCGCGCGCGCGCGCCGCATCCCCGTCAACGTGGTGGACAACCCGACCGACGGCAACTTCATCATGCCCTCGATCATCGACCGTTCGCCGGTGGTCGCGGCGGTATCCACCGGCGGCGCGTCGCCGGTGCTGGCACGGTTGATCCGCGCCCGGCTCGAATCGCTGATCCCCGCCGGCTACGGCCGCCTGGCGGAGCTGGCCGCACGCTTCCGCGACCGGGTCAAGCAGGCGATCGCCGATCCCGACGAACGCCGACGCTTCTGGGACCGCATCCTCCAGGGTGGGGTGGCCGAACGTGTCTTCTCCGGGCACATGGCAGAGGCCGAAGTGCTGATGGAGCGTGAACTGGACGACCACCAGCCCGAAAGCAGCATGGGCGAGGTCTATCTGGTCGGCGGCGGCCCGGGCGATCCCGACCTGCTCACCTTTCGCGCCCTGCGCCTGATGCAACAGGCCGACGTGGTGGTCTACGACCGTCTGGTGGCCAAGGCGGTACTGGACATGACCCGGCACGACGCCCGGCGCATCTATGTAGGCAAGGAGCGCAACAACCACGCCATGCGCCAGGAAGA
>CAYMWJ010000050.1:0-15731 GCA_964394235.1 uncultured Sedimenticola sp.
TGTTTCAATCCACGCCCCCGTGATGGGGGCGACTGCGTTATTGTAAGTGCAGACATGCGCTGCCGGAACGGGACAAGATGCGCGAACCGGTTCTGGTCACGGCCTTTTTCTCGTTACAGGTTGAAGGCGGTTCTTGCAAGTTATTGATTTGAATTGTGAAAGAGCATCGCGAACCTGCCGCATGTTGGGTGGGAGCTGGTGGTTCGCGATATTTTGATCAAAGGATGAGTGTGCCTTCGGGGTCATAGGCGGGTTTGGCGCCAATGTGTTCCACGCGACGGCGCCAATTGGCGCCAAGGTAATAGAAACGCAGGCTGTCACGCTCGGGGTCCATTTCCTCGATCAGGGTCTGCTTGAGCTGGGTCCACTGGGCCGGTTCGACGAGGCATTCGAACACGGAAAATTGCACGCGCTGCCCATAGTCCTGACAGGCCTTGGCGATGCGTCTCAACCGGCGGGCTCCTCCGGGGCTTTCTGTATTCACATCATAGGTGATCAGTACCATCATGATGGTTTTCCTCAGCGCCAGACGAAGGCGGGGTAGGCATTCAGGTCGTTTCTCAGATAGCTTGCCAGCAAACGGGCTTGCAAGTGCGGAATCAGGCCGATTTCCACGGTCTCTTCCAGGTAGGGATGTTTGAGTGTTTCTCGTTTGCGTTCCTGCCAGGCGGTAAGCACCTGCTTGCGGGTGGCTTCGGTCATGCGGACTTCACCGGTTTCGGTGGTGTTGAATCCAGACGCACGTAACTGCCTGCGGTTGATGAGCGAAAGCACCAGGCGATCGGCCAGTTGGGGGCGCAGTTCTTCCATGAGATCCAGCGCGAGTGCCGGCCTGCCTGGACGGGCGCGATGCAGAAAACCGATGGCCGGGTCCAGGCCCACACCTTCCAGTGCCGAGGCCACGTCATGGCGCAACAGGGTATAGACGAAAGAGAGCAGGGCGTTGACGGGATCGGTGGGGGGCCTGCGATTGCGGCCTGCAAAACGAAACCCCGGATCGTCATGCAGAATGAGGTGGTCGAAACAGTCGAAATAGGCACGTGCCGCAGCCCCTTCGTAACCGCGGAGGGTGTCCAGATCGGTTTCGGTGCGCACACGGCGCAGCAGGGTAACCAGGTGTTGGATCGCCTGTTCGATGTCGGCGCGGAGGGGGTAGTCGGGGCGGTCGCGTAGATGCCGCTGCAATACGGTGCGGCTGTTGACGATCTTGGCGGCGATCAGGGTGCCTGCGATTCGCGCGCTCTGTTCCGTGGATTCATGCCATTGGTACTGGGTCTTGCGCAGCAGTACGTTACCCGATACAGGACCTTCCACGCGGGCCAGAAAGCGACCCTGTTCCGTGAAGAAGGCCATGCGCACACCCCGCTCCGCGCAGAATCCCAGCAGGGGTGCCGTGGCATTGACCTGGCCGAAGGCCACGATGCTGTCGATGTGGTGAATGGGCAGCCGGAGCCGGACTTCATGATCGACCTTGACGACCAGTGTCTCCCGCTCCCGGCTCAGCCAGGTTCCCTGGGTGGTGAGGTAGAGGGTGTTGAGCAGACGTTTCATGGTGTGAGTACCCGGTCGAGATAGGCCTGTGCGTCCTTGCGCCCGGGGAGACATACCGTTTCCAGAGAGCAGTGCATGCATTTCGTGCCGGGTTCGGGCGGAGGTAATGTGGCCTCTTTCAGTAGGGCGTGAGCCTGGTGGGCGAGCTGGCGGGTCTGTTGGCGAAGTGGGTGATCGAATGTCACACGCTCGCGTCGGCGCTGTTTGCCATAGAACAAAGCGCCTTCTTCAATGGCAAGGTCGAATTGCTCCTCCAACGCCAGCGCCTGGGCGCACAGTTGGATTCGGTCCCAGTTGGCCTGTTTGGATCGTCCCCTTTTGTATTCCACGGGACAGGGTCGCCAAAATCCTTCTTGGCCGGGCAGGGTGCAACCGGATTCCGCGCGGTGGAATTCCACCACGTCGGCCTTGCCTACCAGCCCGAGGGCATGGCAGATGAGGTGCACACCACGGGCGATATGCAGGTCATGGCGGGTTTCGCTGGCACCGGCGTCCACCACCCGATGCAAAAGTCGTCCTTCCGCGGTGAAGCGGTTTTCTTCCCAGGCCTGCTCCAGATGGATCAGGGCGAACTGCCGGGGGCAGTAGGCCAGATGTTGCAGGGCGGAGATGGGGATCAGGCGTTCCTCTTCCATGTTGCTTGCGCCGGACATGGCGTTCCGCCATGTCCGGTCTGGCTCCCGGTCAAGACATTTGAATCAACTCCACGCCCTCGGGCAGGTTGCTGTCATCAATGGATACGACGTAGTCAGAGAACTGGCGTGGCACGGCCACGTCTTCCTTGCGCCCCACCTGTATCCGGTCGAACAGATCGTGGGCATGGGCGTTGCCCAGCTTGCTGTTGTGCTTGAACACATAGAGCCCGCGTGTGGCCATCTCGCCCCGGGTGGCGGAGCGGTCGTGCTCGAACATGTTGCACAGTGCCTCCCAGAGCAGTTTCAGGTCGTCTTCCGAAAAGCCGGTCTGGCCGGCCAGGGGGGCGGAGACGAAGCCGTGGGCGCGATAGAGGCCGTAGGGGACGGTGTGCTTGCGGCCCATGGTGCGGTTGTCGCCATCCTGTTTTTCAGCTTCGGCCTCGGTCGCCACCGCCATGCGGGTGATGGAGTGCTCCTGGCTGAAGATCGGGTCGATGGAGCGGGCAAAGGTGAGCTGCACCGGGCCGCGAACCTGGCCGCAGTTCACACCCGTGGACATGACCGCGCCGAAGGTGCGAACATCAAAGAAATTCTGGCACATCCACTGGCGGGCTTCGTTTACCTTGTCGCCTCCTTTGCGCTTGTTCTTGCCGTTGTCTTTGAGCAGATCTTCTGCGCCGATGGCGATATAGGCGCGTTCGTGTTGCTTGTTCAGAATGGCCTTTTCCTTGACGTAGATCTCATAAGGCGGCTGCTCCTTTTTCACCAGCCCCACGTAGTTACGTACCTTGCGCTTGAGGGCTACATCGGTGACCAGCCCTTGACCGGTCTCGGCATCCACGCGCGGGAGGTTGCCGGCATCGGGGTCGCCGTTGGGATTGCCTTCCCTGACGTCGAACAGCAGCACGAAGTCGTAGCGGTTTTCCAGGCTCATTGCTCTTCTCCTTGATTTTCCGTTTGGGATTCAGCGTTGCGTTTCTTGAAAGAATCCTGCCGCTGGTGGTAGTAGCCAATGGCGAAGCGGCCCTGGTCTTCCAGTGAGAGATGGGCGGGAAATTCGGTGATGCCGTTGATGATCTCGCCCAGCAGGCGCTCGAACTGCACCTCCCGCCCCTTGTGCTCCAGTTTCCCCAGATGGTGCTTGGACAGCTTGATCAGCGTCGGGAAGACCGCCACCGGTGTGCTCGATGCCGAGCCATAGTAGCGGTCGCGAATGGTGGCATTGATGCCGGGGTTGGCTTCTTCCTGAATCTTCTCCAGTACGGCGAAAAGCCGGCCCAGCCGGTAGCCGGGGTTCGTGTTGTCAGGGTCCAGTGACACGGTCAGTTCCTCCTTTTTGTCCGGGTTCGAATAACGGGTGGCGCGGTTGATGCAGCCCTTGATGAGTGCGGCGCGTTCATACGGGACATTAGGCAATGGTTTTCCCGTCTTTTTGTCATGCTTTGCCTGCTCGGCTCGGCAACGTTGCACGGCCGCCGTCAGCAAGGTTCGGGGATAGGGTTGGCCCGCGAGGATGGCGCGCAGAAAATCGCCGGCGAGGTTGGGTGGGATGTTGTCGGCCTTGCCTTGGGTGGCCGTGGCCACCAGCAGGCGAAACAGTGGCAGATACTCGGGCTGCTTGGGATGGTGAACGATGCGGATATCGGCAAAGTGCCGGACGATTCGTTCGGCGAGTTCGCCCACGGTGGTGACCTGCCAGAAGCGCACGGCAATGCGGGCGGCATTGGGGGCCAGGCCCAGCACGTAGAAACGGGTCTTGTCCTCGTCGTCGGTCCAGCGGCCGGCATGCACCGAGTGGAACAATTCGCGGATTTTTTCGGTGTTTCGATCAGGGTCGTCCCTGGTCGGCTCACCGAAGATATCCACCACGTCGGTTTCCATCGAGGTGGGTTTTTCCGCCCAGAACACGGTGGAGCTGTCACCCACCTGCAAGCGCTGGGGCGAACCTTTGCGCAACAGGTGGTTGAGGGCGGTGGTGTAGGCGAAGGCCGGACGCTCCCCCACGGGCGCGTTGTCACCTTGCCCCTTTCCCCAGGAGCGAAAAGCGTCGAGATTGAAGGAAATGATATTGGCGCCGGATGTCTGTGCCCCCCAAACCCCCTTGATGGCCGGGTGTAACCGACTGATACCGCGTTCCTGCCCTGTAATCAGGCAAATGCCTTTGTCGTTGGCATCGGCATTCTCCTCGGCCAGCCGTTCGATGGCAGCCTTGACCGCGGGACGCTGACATACCAGCTCGCTATCACCCGCCAGACGGAAAGAGAGGTTGGGATTGGCGCGCAGTTCTTTCCACGCCGGCTGGAGAATCAGCGCCTTGCAATCGAGACGCTTCAGGAAAGCCAGTACTGCTGTGATGCCTGGGTCGGATTTTGCATCATCGGGCAGGCTATCGATCTTTTCGACAAACGCCTTGTGTTGCCGCATTACCCGCACTGGATCGGTTTTTTTCTGTCCTGGCTTGACCTTGCGCGGAATACCCAGCACATATTCGGCATTGTCCCACAGCAGATTGGTGGCGATGCCAGAAGTTTTCTTCACTGCCTGGGGTGTCAGGTAGGTACGGGCTTGCTTTTTTCTGCCCGAGCCTTCGCGGGTATCCTCAATCTGGATCAGCCTGCCGTCAGAATCGATCTCGATGACGAAAGGGATCTCCTTCCACTCGAAACCGAAAGGTGGCAGGCCGGACTGGGGCTCAGCGGTTTTGCGTTGGTAGTAATCGTAAAGCGCTTGCAGGATCATCCGCGCACCTCCTCGCTGTCCCAGTCCGGTACCTCGATGACGCCCTTTTGCATCCACGTGTTGAAGAAGCGCGGGTTGGGTGATTGGGGATCGCTGTAGTCCAGGTCGTAGAGCATCCATCCCAGTTCCCGGGTCTCGTCGATGGGCGGCGGGCCGTCTTCATCCACCAAGCGAAAATCGCAGGAGAATTCGCGGCAGCCGAGATAGGGCTGGTTGAAGCACTGGCCCTTGCGCACGCGGCGCTCGAACATTTCGGAGTACTTGGCCGGCGGTTCGTCCTTGTTCAGCAGCTCGAAATGGGCGTGCAGGCGGTACCGCACGTCACGCAGGAACAGGCCAGCGCGCTGCTGGCGGTCGTCTTCCACGTCGAGGGCCAGGCGGTGGAAGTTGCCGTTCATGGCCTTCTTCACGTTACCGACCGGAACCACGCTACCCACTTCGTTGCGCCGCAGGTTGATCCAACGTATGGGGTTGAGTACTTCGATACGGGTCACCTGCCAGCGGATGGCCGGTTTCCACAAGATGGCGTCGAAGATGGCGCGGGCGGCCGAGGGGGTGATGACATCGTAGGAGACGCGTTCCACCTTCATCTCGGGGCGGGTGAAGCAGGCGAAATCGCCTTGTACTTCGATGACATGGGTCTTCATGGGATCAGCTCCTTGTCGCTCGACGCCCGGGCGCGGACATAGCCCCGGGTGCCGTAGTCCAGAATCTTGCAGTCGTTGGTGATCAGCGTGAGGTCGTGGTGGCGTTGACTTTCATGGCGCTCTCCAGTGGTCAGGTTGATATGACCCTTAATAGGCAACCGGGTCTGTCAGATGACTAGATCTGCCGCGGCCGGTGCATCGGGACTCAGCGTCAAGCCCCACTCCGGGTGGTAGAGGGTGGTGCCGTCCCGCTGCGCCCAGATGCCAGGCCAGATCTCTTCGATCTGGTCGTTCTGACGCAGGTGGCGGAAATGCCACTCGGAGACGTGAACGCTATAGCGTTGCAGTTTACGCATCAGCCAGCGGCTGGGTCCTTCCTTGCGCAAGGTACCGAGCAATCGGTCGATGGCTGCGTCCTCTTCATGCGTGTGGTAGCGCACCAGGATTTGCTCTCCGGTCTCTTCGATCAACCGAAAGCGCCGGGCCGCGCTGCGGAACTGTACCTGGAGGGCATCGGTTCTCTCTCCCTTGGGGGTGAGGCAGTCAGTAATGGCTTTTTCGTCCAGATCGCTGTCGTCATAGAACAACTGGAAAAATCGGGTGAAATTGGCGCGATCCAGCGGGCGTTCACCATGGGCGCTCAAGACAGAGATCGTTTTGGCGGCGGCACGTTGCATCACACCCGGAGGGGGCGGCTCCGGCGGCACGAAGACCACCACCTTGCCCTTTTCGAGCCGTCCTTCCCGATTGCAGCGACCGGCGGCCTGGGCAATGGAGTCCAGCCCGGCCAGGGCGCGATAGACCACGGGAAAGTCTAGATCGACACCGGCCTCCACTAGTTGGGTGCTCACTACCCGCACCGGCAACCCTTGTTGCAACTGCTGCTTGATGCTGGCGATCAGGTCGGCGCGGTGCTGGCCGCACATCAGGGCCGAGAGGTGGAGGGTGCCTTTGGGTAGCAAGGCATGCAGTTCCCGGGCATGACGCCGAGTGTTGACGACGGCCAGCACCGATTCGTGCCTGCGGATCTCATGGGCAATCGCTTCCCAGCCACGACCGGCATTCAGATCGTCGGGCAGGATGACCTGCACCCGGTCCAGTCGGTGATAGAGCGCATCGGGGTCGGGGATGATCTCACGCAAGTTGTCGATACCCCGCAAGGGGGGCTCGCCGGGCAGACGGTTCCGGCTGTGCAGCGCCGGTTGGGTGGCGGTGGAGAGCACCACCGTCACTTTGTAGTGGTCCACCAGCAGGTTCAGCACGTCGAGAATAGGTTGCAGGAACTTCGGTGGCAGTAGCTGGGCCTCGTCCAGCACGATGATGCTGTCGATGAGGTTGTGCAGTTTGCGGCAGCGGCCGGGACGGGCGGCGAACAGGGATTCGAAGAACTGGACCGTGGTAGTGACGATCACCGGCGCGTCCCAGTTCTCGGCGGCTAGGCGGGAGCGTGCTGTTTCCCTTTCCGGGTCGAGGCTGCTGTGATGCTCGATCACCGCCTCGCCGAAGATGTTGCGGAAGATGTCGGCGGTCTGCTCGATGATGCTGGTATAGGGAATCACATGGATCACGCGCCGCTTGCCGTGCGCGATGGCATGATCCAGCGCGAAGGCCATGCCCGAGAGTGTCTTGCCGCCACCAGTGGGCACGGTGAGCGAAAAGAAACCGGGGGCCTGCCTGGCCGCATTCCGGCAGTCTTCCAGAATCTGCCGGCGCAGACGGTTGACCGGGGTGTCCGGTGGCATGCGCATCAGCGCCTCCATGTGGTCATCGAAGGCACTGCGCAGTTCGGCCAGCGCAGGGTAACCACCGCGCAGGGCCGCCTTTCCACCATCCATGAAGGCCTCGGTGTCGAGAAAGTCGGCATCCACCAGGCAGGAGAACAGCATGCGTACCCAGAACGCGAAACCCGCCCGCCCGCCGGGCACCTGGAAATCCGGCCGGCCGGTGTCGAGCAGTTGATGAGGGGCCTGGGCCAGTGCTTCATCCAGGAGTTGTTCGCGGGCCAAGCGTTCCTTCAGACTGCCGCCGGCCTCCAGCTTCGACCAGTCAGGCAGTCCCGCATGATGGCCGGCGATCAGGTAGGCCAGAACCCGTCCATGGACGCCCCATTGACGTACCGCATGGATGGCGCCTGCGGTGGAGTGATCGACCCGGCCACTGCCTTCTGCTTCCACATGGGCCTGCTCCGCATCGAACCCCGAAACATCCCGGATGTAACGCTGGAAGGCCGGGCGGTACTTGCCGAGGTCGTGCCACAGGCCGGCAGTGCCAGCCCAGTCGCCCGCGCCGAAAGCCCCGGCCAGCCGGCCAGCGATTTGCGCAACAGCCGTCAAGTGATCTTTGAGAGGGTGTACCTCCCAGGCACCATTGGCTTTTTGTTGGACATGTGCGATTGCGCCGGTGTCCTGGAGAAGCGATGCGGTTGTCCGTGTCATTCAGATCTCCAGACAGTCCGGCTTGGAATGTTGAAGCAGGCATTGCTCAGGCGGCTCACCACCCACCAACACAGGGCGAACAGAGCAATGATCAGCAACAGCATGAATCCGGGGTGTTCCATTTGGTGTCCTCCTTGATGACCTGGTTATTCTGCATTCCCTACCGGGTCATTCCGTGTCCCTGTCGTAGAGGGACAATGCCTCTCTCAGTTGTTGGTGCACGGCCTGTCGAAGGCTGTCGGGGGCCAGTACCTCGACATGCGGACCGTGGCGCAGGATGTCCATGATCAGCTCGGTGGGGTTGCTGTAGGGCAGGCGCAGTTCGAAGCGGCCGTCTTCGCGCCAGCGGGTCTGTTGTTCGGGGTGCCAGCGTTCCTGTTCCACCCAGCGGGCGCGTTGCGGGCTGAAGGCGAGCACGGCGGTGTGGCGGGCGGGGCCGGCGAAGATGCCGTAGCCGGCGTCGAAGGTGTGGTCGAGGCGCTCGGTCGCGACTTCGTGGGCGCGCCGGTCGAGTATCCGTGCCGTTTCGATGCGTTCGATGGCGAACAGGCGCAGGGCCTCGCGCAGGTGACACCAGGCTTCGAGGTACCAGTTGTCGCGGTAGCGGGTGAGGCGCTGGGGGCTGATCTCGCGTTCGGTGGCACGGTCGTGCGAGCGGTCGTGATAGTGGATGCGCAGGCGCCGACGGGTGAGCAGGGCATCGGCGATGCGGTTGAAATGGGGACCCGGCGAGCGGGTGGCGGTGGCGATCAGGCGGATGCGCTCGGGGAGGTTGCCCGGAGCCAGTTTCTGGTGGGCCAGCAGTTGATCGATGCGTTGACGCAGGGGCGCGAGCTGGGGGTCGAGCAGGCCGGGTTCGACCTGCTGGAGCAACTGCTGCACCAGCAGCAGGGCTTGCAGTTCGCTGGCGTTGAACCACAGGCCGGGTAGTTCGAAGCGTTCGCCTTGGGGGTCGTAACGATAGCCGCAGCGTTCGCGGTCGTAGACGATGGGGGCGTGGAGGAAGTCGCGCAGGTAGCGGATGGTGCGCTTGACGGTGCGTTCGGAACATTCCATGTCCTCGGCCAGACACTTCAGGGGGCGCGGGACACGCAGGCCGTCGAGCAGGTGGTGGAGCTGGTAGATGCGGTCGAAACGGTCCATGTCTCGTGGGTGTGTGGTCTATTCGCGTTCGCGCATCCGTTTTTCCGCCGCGTCGGGGTCCAGATCCCAGAGCTTTTCGAGCTGGTAGTAATCCCTTACCCGTGGCTGCATCACGTGCACGATGACGCCGTTGAGGTCGATCAGCGCCCATTCGCCTTCTTGCACGCCTTCTTCGCCCAGGGGGCGCTCGCCGGCCTGCTTGGCGCGGAAGGCAACGGCTTCGGCGGTGGACTTGACGTGGCGGTCGGAGTTGCCCGAGGCGATCACCAGGTAATCGGCGATCACGGTGCGTCCGCGCACATCGATGACCACGATGTCGTGGGCCTTCATGTCTTCGAGGGTGGCGACCACCAGGTCGCGCAGTGCTTCTACCTGCATTTCGTACTCGATGGGGTTGGGTCTGCGCACATTCTAAACCACCCGGTAGAGACCCTGTTCGCGGATGTATTCCAGTACCGGGTCGGGCAGCAGGAAGGAGGGGTCGCGACCGGCGGCGATGCGCGCGCGGATGTCGCTGGAGGCGATGGCGAGCTGGGTGGCCTCGATGTGCGTCAGCCCGCCATGCGAGTGTGCTGCCAGTGCCTCCGGGGGACGCTGACGGTCGGCGGTCAGGGCGGTCAGGGCGGGATCGTCGCGCAACGGCTCGCCTGGGCGGGTGAGCACGGCCAGGTGGGCCAGTTGCAGGATGCGCTCCGGCTTGCGCCAGCGTGCGAAACCCGCGAAGGCATCGCCGCCCAGCAGCAGGCACAGCGGGGTGTCGGGGTGTTCTGCGCGCAGCGAGGCGAGGGTGTCCACCATGTAGGAAGGGCCGCCACGTGCGATTTCGCGGTCATCGACGATGAACTGCGGGCGCCCGGCGACGGCGCGGTGCAGCATGGCCAGCCGTTGCTGTGCCGTGGCCCGGGGTTGTTCGCGGTGCACCGCCTGGCCCAGCGGCAGCAGGCGCACCTCGCGCAGCCCCAGCGCCTCGGCCGCGTCCAGCGCAATGCGCAGGTGCCCGTGGTGAACCGGATCGAAGGTGCCGCCGAGGATGCCGATCATGGCGGTGTCAGGTGCGGATGTGGCCGTCGCCCAGCACCACCCATTTCACCGAGGTGAGCCCTTCCAGCCCCACCGGGCCGCGGGCGTGGAACTTGTCGGTGGAGATGCCGATCTCGGCGCCCAGCCCGTATTCGAAGCCGTCGGCGAAGCGGGTCGAGGCGTTGATCATGACCGAGCTGGAGTCCACCTCGCGCAGGAAGCGCCGCGCCTTGGTGATGTTCTCGGTAATGATGCTGTCGGTGTGTTGCGAGCCGTGGGTGTTGATGTGCGCGATGGCGGCATCCAGGTCTTCGACCACGCGGATCGAGAGGATGGGCGCCAGGTACTCGGTGTCCCAGTCGGCATCGGTGGCGGGCACGCAGGCCTCACCGAGGATGGCGCAGGTGGCCGGGCAGCCGCGCAGTTCCACGCCCTTCTCGCGGTAGGCCTCGGCCAGCGGGGGCAGGATGTCGTCTGCCACGGTGGCATTCACCAGCAGCGTTTCCATGGTGTTGCAGGTGCCCAGCCGCTGGGTCTTGGCGTTGAGCGCCACGTCGAAGGCCTTCTGCGGGTCGGCCTCGTCGTCGATGTAGACGTGGCAGATGCCGTCGAGGTGCTTGATCACCGGCACCCGGGCCTCGCGCGAGATGCGCTCGATCAGGCCCTTGCCGCCGCGCGGGATGATGACGTCGATGTACTCGGGCAGGGTGATCATGGCACCGACTGCGGCGCGATCGGTGGTGGCGATGACCTGCACGGCATCTTCCGGCAGGCCGGCCGCGCCCAGGCCACGGGCGATGCTCGCAGCGATCGCCTGGTTGGAATGAAAGGCCTCGGAGCCGCCGCGCAGCACTGTGGCGTTGCCGGACTTGAGGCACAGGGCGGCGGCATCGGCGGTGACGTTGGGGCGCGACTCGTAGATGATGCCGACCACGCCCAGCGGTACGCGCATGCGCCCGACCTGGATGCCGGAGGGACGGTAGTTCATGTCGAAGATCTCGCCGACCGGGTCGGGCAGGGCGGCGATCTGGCGCAGGCCCTCGATCATGGCGTCGATACGGGCTTCGGTCAGCTCCAGGCGATCGAGCAGGGCGGCGTCCAACCCCTTGGTGCGACCGGCCTCGAGGTCTTTCTGGTTGGCCTCGGCGAGCGTGTCGCGGTGGGCGTCCAGGTCGTCGGCGATGGCCTCGAGCGCGCGGTTCTTGGCCCCGGTGTCGGCTGCGGCGAGCACGCGCGAGGCGGCGCGGGCACGCTCGCCCAGGTCGCGCAGGTAGGCGTCGATGTCATCGATGGGCTGGGTCTGTGGCATCTGCGGCTCCCGTGAGACGGCACGAAAGCACGCATTATAGCGCTCAATGCAGTTTCAGGCTGGCGCGCACCGCCTCGAAGTCGTGCAAATTTCCCGGCTACTGGCGTTGTTGCCGATGACGCCGCCAGGCGTGTCAGCCGAACAGGCGCATCACCGGGCCGGTGGCCCCGCGGCAGGCTGCCGGAACCAGTGGCGGCATGGCCTCAGGCATGGGCGATGCGCGCAGTGATGCGTTCCAGTTGCAGCCAGGGGTCGAGCGGGTCGGCGCCCTTGACCGCGCAATCGGCCTGCTGGCAGTCGCTGAGCAGGGCCAGCCATTGTGCAGGCCGCAGGCGGGAAACCGCGCGGCGCAGCAGGGGTTTGCGCTTGTCCCAGACCTTGGCACGGTTCAGGGCATGGTCGATGCTCACGCCCTTGGTGCTGGCGAGGGCGATCCCGGCCAGCTGGGCGATCTCGCGATGCAGGGCCCACAGCACCACGGCGGCGGCAGTGCCTTCGCTGCGCAACCCTTCGAGGATACGCAGGGCGCGCCCGGTTTCGCCGCGCAGCGCGCTATCGACCAGTTCGAACACGTCGTAGCGGGCGCTGTCGGCGACCGCGCCGAGCAGGGCATCGGCATCGAGTGGCCCCGGGCCGTGCAACAGCAGCAGCTTGTCGATCTCCTGGCGGGCGGCGAGCAGGTTGCCCTCGACGCGGTCGGCCAGCAGTTGCACTGCTTCGCGGGTCGGTTGCAGGCCGGCGCTGCGCAGGCGTTGCTCGATCCAGCGTGGCAGTTCGCGTGGGCCGATCGGCCAGATCTGTACCACTGCGCCGAGTTTTTCGATCGCCTTGAACCACTTGGCGGATTGCTGCTGGCGATCGAGCCTGGGCAGGGTGAGCAGCAACAGGGTGTCGGGCGGCGGGGCGGCGCAGTAGTCGGCGAGCGCTTTGCCACCCTCGCGTCCCGGCTTGCCCGAGGGCAGGCGCAGGTCGATGAGCTTCTTCTCGGCGAACAGCGAGACGCTGGCCGCTTCGGTGGTGAGCCCGTTCCAGTCGAAGCCGGGGCCGACCTCGAACACCTCGCGCTGGATGAAGCCGGCAGCGCGTGCGGCGGCACGAATGGCATCGGCCGCCTCGCCGCTCTGCAGCGGCTCGTCGCCGGTGATCAGGTAGACCGGCAGCAGGGGTTTGCGCAGCTGGCTCTCGAGCTGTTCGAGCCGCAGGCGCATGGCGCTCAACGGGCGGCCAGTTGCTGGATCAGTTGGCGTACCAGCTCGCGGCGCATTTCTTCGCGCAGGCGGCGTTCCTCACGCTGGCGTGCCAGCAGCTCGTTGCTCGGTTGCCGCAGGATGCGGGTGACCCGCAGGGTCTGTTGTGGCGTGGTCCGACCGCCGCTGCGCAGCGAATAGCGCAGTATCTCGCTCAGCTCGTACTCGGCGGCACGGTTGCGTGCGTCCAGGCTGAGCAGGCGGCGCTCGCTGCGCGCATCGGCGATGCGCAACACGCTGCCCGCGCCGTCCGCGTGTTCATCCAGGCGCACGCCGGCCTCGCGCAATTGGCGGCGCAGTTCGCGCCCCAGGGCAGAGTACGGGTCCACCCCGACGAGCTGCAACGGCTGAGGCAGATGGCCCAGATCGATGCCAGCGCCGCGCAGATGGAAGCCACAGGCGGTCAGCAGCAGGGCCAGCACCAGCAGCAGCGACAGGCGGTAGGTGGGAAGGCTCATGGCAGGCTCCTAGTTGGCGACGATGTTGACCAGCTTGCCGGGCACCACGATGATCTTGCGCACCGTCTTGCCTTCGATGAAGCGGGCGACGTTCTCGTTGGCCTGCGCCGCTGCTTCGATGCTTTCGCGGTCGGCCTCGGCCGGCACCTGCACGCGACCACGCACCTTGCCGTTGACCTGCACCACCAGTTCGATGGTGTCGCAGGCCAGGGCTTCTTCGTCCACCTGCGGCCAGCCGGCGCTGAGGATGTCTTCGCCATAGCCCAGTTCGCGCCACAGGTGGTGGGTGATGTGCGGGGCGATCGGCGCGAGCAGGCGCAGCACGATGCCGACACCCTCGCGCAGCACGGCCTTGCCGGCCGGGGTGTCGTCCAGCTTGTTGAGTACGTTGACCATGCTCATGCAGGCCGAGACCACGGTGTTGAACTGGTGGCGCTCGTAGTCGAACAGGGCCTTTTGCAGTTGCCGGTGCAGCTCCAGGCGCGCCTTGCGCACCGAGTCGTCGGGCGTGCCGGGCTCGCCGGCCTCGGCCAGGCGCGCGGCCAGGTTCCACAGCCGCTTGAGGAAGCGGTGCGCGCCCTCCACGCCGGCGTCGGACCATTCCAGCGACTGTTCCGGCGGGGCGGTGAACATGGTGTAGAGACGCACCGTGTCGGCGCCGTAGCGGTCGATCAGTGCCTGCGGGTCCACGCCATTGTTCTTGGACTTGGACATCTTCTCGATCCCGCCAGGGGTGACCGGCTGGCCGTCGGTCTTGAGCACGGCGCGCACCACCCGGCCCCGCTCGTCGCGCTCGACCTCGACGTCCGCCGGGTTGAACCACTCCTTCGAGCCGTCGGGGTTTTCGCGGTACCAGGTCTCGGCCACCACCATGCCCTGGGTGAGCAGGCGAGCGAAGGGTTCGTCGTTGTCGATGAGGCCCTCGTCGCGCATCAGCTTGTTGAAGAAGCGGGCATAGAGCAGGTGCAGGATGGCGTGCTCGATGCCGCCGATGTACTGATCTACCGGCAGCCAGTACTTGGCGCGCTCGTCGAGCATGGCCTGGTCGTTGTCGGCGCAGCAGTAGCGGGCGTAGTACCAGCTCGATTCGACGAAGGTATCGAAGGTGTCGGTTTCGCGCTGGTCGCCGCTCGGCAGTGCGTAGAACTCGGGCATCTTCTTCAGCGGCGAACCCGAGCCGTCCACGGTAACGTCTTCGGGCAGGCGCACCGGCAGCTCGCTGGCCGGTGCCACTGAGCCGTCGGCCTTGCGGATCACCGGGATGGGGCAGCCCCAGTAGCGCTGGCGCGACACGCCCCAGTCGCGCAGCCGGTAGTTGACCTGGCGGCCGCCCTTGCCGTGCTGTTCCAGCCAGGCAGCGACCGCGTCGAAGGCGGCCTCGGAGGTCAGGCCGTCGAAGGGCGCCGAGTCGGCGAGTACGCCCTTCTCGACATAGGCACTCTCCTCGATGCTGCACTCCTGGCCATCGGGGCAGAAGATCACCTGTTTCTTGGGGATGCCGTATTTCTCCGCGAACTCCCAGTCGCGCTGGTCGTGCGCGGGCACGGCCATCACCGCGCCGGTGCCGTAGCTCATGAGCACGAAGTTGGCGGCATACACGGGGATGCGCTCACCGCTGATCGGGTGCACCGCGTCGATGCCCAGCGGGTGCCCCTTCTTCTCCATGGTCTCCAGCTCGGCCTCGGAGACCCCGCCACGGCGGCATTCTTCGATGAAGGCGGCCAGTTGCGGATCGTTCTCGGCCGCCCGCTTCGCCAACGGGTGCTCGGCGGCCACCGCCATGTAGGTCACGCCCATGATGGTGTCGGGGCGGGTGGTGAAGATCTCCAGGGTGTCGTCGGAGTCGGCGATGCCGAACACCGCGCGCACGCCCTCGGAACGGCCGATCCAGTTGCGCTGCTGAGTGATCACTGCCTCGGGCCAGCCGCCCTTCAGGGTGTCGAGTCCGTCGAGCAGCTCCTGGGCATAGTCGGTGATGCGCAGGAACCATTGCTCGATGTCGCGTTTCTCCACCAGGGCGCCCGAGCGCCAGCCGCGGCCGTCGATCACCTGCTCGTTGGCCAGCACCGTCTGGTCCACCGGGTCCCAGTTGACCGTGGCGGTCTTGCGGTAGACCAGGCCCTTCTCCATCAGGCGGGTGAACAGCCATTGTTCCCAGCGGTAATAGTCGGGGTCGCAGGTGGCCAGCTCGCGGTCCCAGTCGTAGCCGAAGCCCAGGCGCTGCAACTGGCCCTTCATGTAGGCGATGTTCTCGCGGGTCCACTTTGCCGGCGGCACGCCATTTTTTATGGCGGCGTTCTCGGCCGGCAGGCCGAAGGCATCCCAGCCCATGGGCTGGAGCACGTTCTTGCCGAGCATGCGCTGATAGCGGGCGATCACATCGCCGATGGTGTAGTTGCGCACATGCCCCATGTGCAGCCGCCCCGAGGGGTAGGGAAACATCGAGAGGCAGCAGAACTTCTCGCGCTTCGGGTCCTCGACGGCCTTGAAGGTCTGGTGGCGCGCCCAGTATTCCTGGGCTTCGCGTTCGATTTCCTGCGGTTGATA
>CAYMWJ010000051.1:0-15324 GCA_964394235.1 uncultured Sedimenticola sp.
GGTCGGCAATGGCCACCTGTTCGTTCTTGTCGGCCATGTGGTCATTCCGTGGAAATATTCCGCTGGCATTCTAGCAGGACGAAAACGGCTGCGGACACAGAGTGCACAGAGGTCAACGCTCACAACAGGCAAGGCAGACCTTCCTGCCGCTGGACCACCGGTCGGCCCATCGGTCGGGTTGCAGCCCCGCCAGGACAGGCCTCAGCTTCACCTCCTCTGTGATCTCTGTGTACTCTGTGGTTTCAAGTGGTGACTTCCTGCACAGCAACCCGAGACGAGAAACGCGTGTGCAAGCCATCGGCTGCACACCCGGCAAACAGCGGTGTGGAGTAGAATGGCCGGCATCACCCACGGACCGAGGGAAACGCACATGAACCCGTTCCACCGATTCGCCCTGTTGCTCACCCTGCTGGGCTCCGCAGCGGCAGCCGACGAGGGTTTTCGCATCATGGACGAGGCCGAGATGGCCCGTCACAAGGCACAGCTGGCCAGCCTCCAGGGACAGGCTCGCGAGGACTACCGCAACCAGGTCTGGCAGGCACTGCGCCAGCGCGCACGCGCACACGGCTACCAGATGCCCGAGACCCCGCCCTGGAGCACGAACCCGCGACCCGCCCAGGCAGCCCCCGCCGCTCCACCACAAACGATACAGGTGGCGGCCACCTCCCCCGAAAGCGCCCCTGCGGACGACTCACAGACGACGGCCAGGAGCAGCATGCCGCAACAGGTGGAGAAACACCGGCAGGTGATCGAACAAGCCGCCAGTCGGGAAGCGACCACCTCACCAGACGATGCGCAGACCAAGGCATCGATCGCCACCCGGGAGTACCAGCAACAGATGCGGGAACGCTTCGAGCGTTTCATGGCGCAGCGACGTGCGCGCCAGGAGCAGGCCCGTCGACAACGGGAACTGGCCCGACAGCAACGAGCCCTGGCCCGCGCACAACGCGAGGCGGCTCGCTGGCAACGCGAGCAACAGCGTCGGCAATCCACCCGGCCACCGCTCCCCGCCCGTCCGGCTCCGGCCTGGCCGGCACCACCTGCCTGGCCGGGCTATCCCCCGCAGCATCCCCCGGCCTGGCCCGGCTACCCGCCGGCACCACCGAGCTACTGGTACTGAAGCGAGACCAGCAGTGTCGGGCACATCCCGAGGCAGGCACGCGCCCCTGACAAGGCGTCACGGGTACGTCTCCTGCAACGGGGGGATTCAGGGTGCCAAACCCATCAGACGCTGGATGCGCGCCACATAGGCGCGCGTCTCCGGCGGGGTGAAAGGGGCCACGTGCTCCCAGCGACGGATCTTGCCGCGCCGCTTGCGTGCCCGACTGTAGGACTTGAGGATACGGCCATATCCGGCGTTGTAGCTGGCAAAGGTGAATTTCAGGCGGTCGCCGGTGTTCAGCTCCAGCTTGCGCTTCCACTTCCGATAGAGCTGGCGGTCGTAGAAGATCGCGGCCGCGATGTTCCAGCGCGGCTCACTGATGTCCCGGATGAGCGGATTCTTGCGGCGGATCTCACGGTAGGTCGAGGGCAGGATCTGCATGATGCCGACGGCGCCGGCCCGGCTGTGCGCCTGGGGATTCAGACCGGACTCGGCGATACCCTGGGCTTTGAACCAGCGCCAGTCCACGTGCGGCCCGAAATAGTGCTTGGTGTACTTGCGGAACAGATGATCGTAAATATCCGGCCAGTGGCGATGATCCACGTGTTTCTCGGAGCCGGCCCAGGCCAGCACCGGGATCAGCAATAGCCAGCCCCAGACACGCCACATGACCGTGCACTCAATTGAGCCCCAGTCCGATCACCAGCCCCATGGCCGTGCCGATGCCAATGAACATGCCCATGATCATCAGCCCCACGGCCTGATTGCCATTGGAGAGCTGTTCAGGGATCGAGAAATTGACGATATGGCTGAACAACTTGCAACCCAGCCACATGAACAGCAGGGTGAGAAGGCCACCCATGCAGGCGTAGAGGATGTTCAGGACCAGCGGATCGATAGCGTCGCTCATCTCGCCTCCGGAAAATTGCCTGATCGAGCCGGCAAACCATCCGCCGGAAAGACAGAACTTCGAGGATAGATGTTCGCCCCAGGGCATTCAAGCCCGCGACCGAATGCCTGTCGCCTACTTGAGGCCCCGTTCGCGCCGGATGCGTTCCCAGGCCTGCTTGATCTCGTGTGTCTTCTGCGCGGCCAGGCGCATCATTTCTTCCGGCAAGCCCTTGGACACCAGCTTGTCGGGGTGATGCTGGCTGAGCAAGCGGCGATAGGCCTTCTTCACCTCCGCGTCGCTGGCCTGCGGGTCCACGCCCAGGATCTCATAGGCACGCGCCAGATCCGGTTCACCAGTATCCGGCTGCGTGCGCCCGGCGCCCCCTTGCCAGCCCCCGCCCGCGGCGCCGCCGATCATGGCCTGCAAGCGCCGATACTCCGCCTCGGGGATGCCCAGCAGGTGACAGATGCGCAGCAGCAGGGCGTCCTCGGCGGTGTCCAGGCGACCGTCGGCAAAGGCGGCCTGCAACTGGATCTCGAGGAACATCTGGATCAGGGTGGTGCGCCGGTGGCATTCGCTGCGGAACTGGCGCACCACCTCCTCGAGTGGGAAGTCGGGTTTCTTGCCCTCGTTGAACAGACGGATGGCGGTCTTGCGCATCTCGGGTGACAGATCCATCTGCGCCATCACCGACTCGGCCAGGCGGATCTCCTCGGGCGAGACCCGACCGTCGGCCTTGGCCACCGCCCCCATCACGCTGAAGGTTGCGGTGAAAAAGGCAGTCTGCACCCGCTCGCGCTCGCCGGCATCGAAGCCCTGGTCGGGCACGCCAGCCAGGCCCTTGTCGAAATTGTGCCCCAGGGCCACTCCCAGCACGGCCCCCAGGGGACCGCCGAGCATGTAGCCCAGTGCACCACCGACCAGCTTGCCCCACCAGCTCATGATCTCTCCCTCAGCCCTTCAGGTATTCCTCGTCGCGGAACGACCAGATCCATTGTGGCCGAAAACCGACCAGCACGGTGACGATAGCACCGTTGAGGAAGGCCTCGGGAAACAGCATCAGCGGCACCAGCGACACCACCCCATCACGCAACACCGCCCAGGGCTGCCCGGCGAGCAACAGCAGGATCACCGTGCTGACGACCATCACCACCGACATCAGGGCACCGCAGAAAAAGGCGTTGACGAACACGTACACGAAAAAATGCCTGGGGAGGAAGGCACGCACCAGCCCCAGTACCACCTGGGTCATGGAGGCCGGCACCACGACCAGCACCCAGAGCGTGGGCAGCACCGACACCCAGTCGTGCACCCCTGCCGTGGCCAGCGCCAGTTGCGCCACCGCACCGCCCAGCAAGGCCAGCGACCAGCCCCAGGCCAGGGTGAGGAACACCATGCCCCCCAAATGCCAGACGATGCCCGTCTGGATGTCGGTACGTAACAGCCAGAGCACCATCAGAGTGACGATACCGCCGAAATAGGCCCCGGAGACCGCCTCGCGTTGCAGGCGCGCAAAATCGGCCCAGCGCCAGGCCAGGCCATAGACCGGCACCAGCAACAGGCCCAACACCCACAGCAGGGTCGAAGAAAAGAGTTGCGCGGACAATTCCATGAGCAGTTGCTGAATTGCCAATATTGAAAACAGCAGTGTAAACCACCATCCCGATCTGCGGAAACGGCGCGCAGGCGGTGCCACCCTCTCGATCAAGAAAGCCTCTTGCGTGCCGTCAAGCATCTTGAAAGCCGCAACCTGGAGGTGTCGCATGATCACACAATACGACATGGCCACCGGCCAGCCGATCGAACTCCCCGAACAGCACAGGGACTGCGAGGCACCCGGCACACCGGATGCCTGCATCCCCCCGACTGTCGTGCTGCAAGCCCGAGAAGCTGGGCCCGCGCAGCCCGGCCTGCCGGCCGACCTGCTCACGGTCGACGCCAACAGCTTCGTGAGCGCACAGTCCCGGCGCTGAGTCGCAGCGCCACCGCTCAGTCTGCGGCCAGATCCACCTGCACGCGGCCCTCGCGCACCACGACCGGCAAGGCCTGCAGGGACTGGTTGACGCAAGGGCCGCGCAGACAGAGGCCATCGCGCACCCGGAACAGGGCCCCGTGAATGGCGCACTGGATGAAACTGTTGTCCATGTCGAGGAACTGGTGCGGCAGCCATTCCAGGGGCGCCCCGGTATGCGGGCAACGATTGCGGTAGGCATACACCTCACCGTCCTTGCGGACCACGAAGAAGGCCTCACCCTCGTGCTCGAATCCCCGTGACCCGGGGTCCGGGATGGCCTCCAGCGGGCCGGCATCGAACCAACGGCTCATGTCGCCAGCTCCAGCCCCGGCCGCCCACACTGCTCGCCGGCCAGGCGCACCGCACTGGCCAACGCCCGATCCAGGTCGCCGAAGACGGCCAGGCCGTGCAGCATCCCGGCATTGAACACATCACCCGCCCCCAGGGTATCGACCACCGCCGGCGGCGAATACGCCGGCAGGTGCCGAACCGCCCCTTCGCCATCGCGCGCCCAGGCCCCGCGTTGCCCCCAGGTACAGGTGGCCACCACCCCGCTGGGCAGTGAACGCAGGAATGCGGCGGGATCGGCATGGCCATGGTGTCGCAGATAGTGGTGCGAGAACAGCAGCAGCTCGGCCTGCCCGAACAGGGCCTCGATGCCCTCGCGTGGCTTCTCGACCTCGAGGGAGACCGGCACCCCGGCCTCTCGCACCCGGCGGATCATCGCCTGCAACTGGTCGACCGCCCGACCCTCGAAATGCACGCGGTCGAAAGCCCCCGGATCGATCGCCTCGAAGGCCGCTGCCGTGTACTCGGGCAGATCACGGTAATGCACGATGGTGCGGCTGCCCCCCTCGGCGAGGGTGATGCAGGAGACGGGGAGATCATGGCCATGCACACGGCTGGCCCGCGCGTACTCCACCCCATGACGGGCGAAGGTCTGTTCGGCGAGCCGACTGCCCGGCCCGTCGCCGAGATTGCCCACCCAACTCACCCGGTGACCCAGTTGCGCCAGCACCACCGCGGTATTGGCGGCATTGCCGCCGGTGCGCCAGGACTGGGCGCTGGCACGCACCTCGTCATCCTCGGCCGGGTAGCGTTCGACCGTGCTGACGATATCGAGCGTGGCGATGCCCACGCACAGCATGCGGACCATGGGCGCTCCGATCGTGCTACTGGCCGAGCCGTTCGAGCAGACCACCGATCAGCTCTCCACGGCCGGCGAACAAGGACAACCCCTCCAGCAGGGCCAGGATGAGGCCACCGCCGATGAGCATGGAGATCAGGCGCGAGGTCCAGGTGCCATTCCATACCGCATCGATATCCAGTGGCACCCTGCCGCCCCGCACCCGCTCGTCACGCAGGTCCTCAACCTTGGCCTGCTCGAACTCTTCCTGGATACGCTTGAGTTCCTGTTGCAGCTGGACACGCGCCTTCTCGGCCTCTTCGGCACGGAACCCGGCCTCCTCGGTCTCCACCGCCAGGCGATCGAGTTCACGCCGCACGCGATCGAGCTCGGCATTGGCGTCCTCAAGGGCATCTTCGAGCAACTGCCGGCTCTCTTCGGCCGAAGCCAGATCATGCTGGCGTTCTTCCAGCGCACGCTGTGCGTCGTGCAACTCCTGGCGCATGGCCTCGAAATCGGCGAGCCGGGACTGTTCGGCCTGGGGATCGCCGCCCGACTGTTCGCGCTGTTCCCGTGCCGCGGCCAGTTCCTCGCGCAAGCGGGCGACCTCGCGCTCGGACTCCTCGCGCAACACGGCCATCTCACTCTTCAGGGCCTCGAGCTGTTCCGCCTCGCCGAATTTCGCCTGGGTGATCTGTTCCACATAGGTTTCCATCACGCCGCGCAATTCCCGTATCTCGTCCTCGCGCGCCGCCAGCGCCTCGGCCAGGGATCGCCTTTCCTGCTCGAACCCGGCCGCTGCATCGCGCAGCCTGGTCAGCTCATCCCGCAACTCCTCCTCGCTCTCGCCCTTTTGATCGAGCGCGGCCTGCGCCTCTTCCAGCTGACGCTGCAACTGTACGATCAAGGCTTCGTGCTCCTGGTCCCGTTGCAGATCCTGCTGCGCCTGGGAAAGGCGTTCTTGCAGTGATTCGGCCTCTTCGGCAGAGACCATCAACGCCTCGTGCAACTCGCGCAGTTCGGCCTCCAGCGCAGCGACCTGCCCACCCCGCGCCTGGCTCTCCTCGGCCAGCCGCTGCTGCGCTTCCTCCAGGCTGGACCGAAGCTGCGTGATCTCGGCGGTCGCGCGTTCCATCTCCTCGTCCCGAGCCGAGAGGGCCTCGCGGGCCTGTTGCAGCTCCCGCTCCAGCGTCTGGGCGAGTACCTCTACCTGGCTCAGACGTTCCTGCAAGGCGGCTGCCTGTCCGTCGGCACTCTCCATCGCCTCACACTGTTCACCGGCCTCGGCCAGTTGCTGCTGCAAGGCCTCGACTTCCGTCGTCTTCCGCGCCAGGGCCTCTTCCAGTTCCACAACACGATGTGTGAGTTCGGCCTGTTCCGCGGCCTTGTCGGCCGGCTGGGCAAGGCGCAGCTCTTGCAGATCCAGCTGGGCCTGCTCCAACTCCATTTGCAAGGCGGTGATCTCTTCCTTGAGCGCGCCGGTTTCACGTGCATGCGCTTCCCGCTCGGCCGCGCGTTCCTCCATCACCGCATGGAGCCGTTCGCTGATCTCTTCGAGGGCCTCGCTGGCCGATTCGGCACGCTCGCGCTCGCCCACCAGTTCGCGCTCGACCTTTTCCAGCCGTGCCTGGAGCTTCTGATCGAGCCCTTCGATCTCGCGCATGCGTTCGGCCAGCTCGGTACGCTCGGACTCGAGCCTTTCCAGCGTCGAGGTCAGGGCCTCCATTTCCTCGTAGGCCTTCTGGCGCTCGGCCAATGCCGCCTGACGCTCCCGTTCGCTGGCCCGCAGGCGCTCGCGTGCCTGATCCACTACGGACTTCACCACCTGCAGCTGTTCCTGCTTCTGCTGCTCGGCCCCCTGCGCCGTGGCCTCGGCAACCTTCAGCCGCTGCTCCAGCTCGTGCGCACGCTGTTCTGCCTCGAGCACCCGGCGGTGCAGCTCGGAGCTTTCCTGCAATGGCGCATCCGACGAGGAACTCGACACTTCGGAGACCGGCGGCAATGTTTCCACGGGTTGCTCGGCACGCAGGCGATCGAGCCCCCCCTCCAGTATCGAGACCTCGAAGCCCTGATCGATCATCAGGAAGGCGGCCACCGCGGCGCGGCCACCGCTGTTGCTGTAGAGCACATAGTGGCGATCCGGCGCCAGGATGGAGAGCTGATACCGCAGGGTCTCCACAGGCACGTTGATACTGCCGGGAAAATGATCGACCTCGTATTCCTCGGGAGTACGCAGGTCCACCCAGACCGCCCCCTGGTCGACCTTGCGTACTGCCTCGTCGAAATCGATACGGGTGGACAGCGGGGTGTGGATCAGCTCGATGAACTGCTGCTTGCCCAGGCGCAGCACCTGGCCGTCGCTGAGCATGCGCACCGTGGAGTTGCGCGGACGATCGGAGAGCAGCGCCTCTTCGCCAAAGGCATCGCCCGGCCCCAGCCGCGCCAGTTCCAGTGGCTTCGCACCATCCTGCTCACGGCACACCAGGGCCTGCCCTCTGACGAGTACGTAGAAGTAATCGCCCGGGTCCCCCTGGCGTATGAGTTCCTGCCCCTTGGCCACCTCCACCTGCTCGACACTCATCACCACACGCTGGATGTTGGATGCCGGCAGCTGCTGCAACACCCGGCAACGCAGGAGCAGGCTCATCCAGTCGTCGGCATCGGCCTCTTCGAGCTCATCGACCTGATAGTCGACACTATGGGTACGTGCCAGCAGCTCACTGACACGACGGCTGTCGAGGCGGGCCACGCGCACGCGCTCGGCAGCACGGGCCGTCACCTTGCGCGGCAGGACATGGGCCACCGGGAAACGGGCATGTTCGGACCCGGCCTCGAGCGTATCCGCAAGCTTCTCGCCGTCGAGCAGGGCCACCTTGCCTTCCAGCAGGTAGAAGCTGACATGATCGGTATCCCCCTGCCGGAACAGCAAGGCCCCCTCGGGCAGCTTCTCGACCACCAGCTCCGCGAGCAGTTCGTTGAAGGTCTCGTCCGGCAAGGTGTGCAGCGGCACGACCTTGCGCAGGGTGGCAATATCTTGGTTGGTGTACTGACCAGACTTCAGGGGATTGACGGACGCCATCAGGCAACGACTCCAGAGTTCGGGTTCATCCGGGCTTCTCCCGACATACTCACCCATTGGCCGGGCAAGGATGACACGTTACCCCTCGATCAAGCGAATTTTTGCGAACCTCTCGGCAAAAACACCGCCGGATCACGCCCGGCATTGTTCGGCACCATTATTTTCTGTGCTATGTTTTCGAGCGCTTTTACACTCAAACAGCAGGAGTCGAAACATGGCAGTCAAGAAAAAGGCCACCAAGAAAAAGGCGGCCAAGAAGGCAGCTGCGCCCGAGAAAAAAATCAAGGCCATCGCCAAGAAGATGACCAAGACCCAGATCATCGCCCATATCGCCGAGTCCACCGGGCTGTCGAAGAAACAGGTGGCCGAGGTGTTCTCCGAGCTGAGCGACCTGATCACTGCGCACATGAAGCGCCGCGGCTCCGGCGAGTTCACCATCCCCGATACCGGCGTCAAGATCCGCCGCGTGAAGAAGCCTGCGCGCAAGGCACGCATGGGTCGCAACCCGGCCACTGGCGAGCCGATGAAGATCCCGGCCAAGCCGGCCTCCACCGCGGTGCGGATCACCGCGCTGAAGGCGCTCAAGGAAACGATCAACCGCTGATCGTCACTCCCGGAACGCCGCCCCGCGCGGCGTTCTTTCGTTTTTACGGCAGGCGAAGCAACAGCCGGCCGTCGCGCTGTACCAGTTCCACGTGCTTGAGAAAGCTCATTCCCAGCAGCACGTCGGCCTCCGCTGCCATCGAGGGCATCACCACCGCACTCACGTCATGCAACTCGATCGCCCCAAGGCGCACCGAAGCGAGCCGGGTACGCCACACCGGGACCACACCGTTGGCGGTCTGACTGTAGCCCCCCGGGCGCAGGCGCAACCCCCAGCGCCGCGCCAGCGCCTCGGGAATGGCCACCGTGGTGGCACCGGTATCGAGCAGAAAAGAGACGGGATGACCGTCGATGAATCCGTCGGCCACGTAATGCCCTTGCGCATTGCGCAACAGCACCACCTCGCGCACCCCACCGACGCCCGGCTCGGTGGACAGATCACGGTTGGGATTGTTACGCCGGTCGAGTTGTTGCTGGAAAAGCCAGGCAGCGAACAGCAGGGCCACCGCCCAGGCGAGCAGCACCATGCCCCGCGCCAGCCTGTCGTTGTCATTTCCCGACTTCTGATCCATGCTGCCCCTGTTGTCCCATTGTGTCTGCCATCATGTCCGACCATCCTGTGCTCGTCCATGTCCACGACCCCATGTCTGGGGCTTTCGTCCTGCCTTCGAACGCCTGCTCGGCCTGCTGCCGCCATCGATCCGGTTGCGTCAGCTGCTTGGCGGCCTGCCCCCCGACAGTGACGAGCCCATGCACACCTCGATCGTCGAACTGACCAGCGACCGATAAGCCCATCAGCGACTACTGTTGGTGTTCGGTGCCTCACCTGAGGCATGATGCAGGCGACCAACACGAGGATCCCGTCATGCGTAGCATTCTGTGTCTCCTGGCCCTGCTGTGTGCCGGCACCGCGAGCGCCCTGCCGCCGCCGTCCACGCCGCCGACCGTACCGGCCACCGCCGCACCTGCACCGACCGCCAAGCCCCTCGATCCCGCGCAGCGCCTGCGTCTCGGCGTACAGAGCCTGATGGCCTTCATGAACCAGGAACCGCGCCCGGCCCCCTCGGCCATCGCACGCTTTCTGGATACCGAGATCGCGCCGCTGTTCGACTTCGACACCATGGCCCGTGCGGCAGCCGGCCGCTTCTACCTGACGCTCTCCCCGCACCAACGCAGCGCCATGGCCGAGGAGATCAAGCGCCTGTTCCTCACCCGCCTCACCCAGGGCCTGACCCTGTATCGGGGACAACGGGTCCGCTTCCTGCCCGCGCGCTTCTCGCCGGACGGCAGCGAGGCGGTGATCGGCATGGCCATTCTCAACCCCGACCGCTACCCGGCGCGCATCGACTTCCGCCTGGCGCGTGAACCGGGCAAGGGCTGGCGCATCATCGACATCGCCGCCAACGGCAGCAGCGCCGTCGTCTATTACCGACAGATGCTGGCGCGCGAGATGGCGCGGCGCACCTGGGCAAGACGTCCGCCTCCGCCCCCGTCCGGTCTCGATCGAGAATCGCCCCCGTATTGAGCCCGCCGGGCATTCGCGGCGGGGACGCCACCCCTACCGTAGGAGGCCCGCCCTCGGGCCGAACCTCACCGGACCGAAGGTTCGCGGCGGGGACGCCACCCTCACAGGCGCCACCGTGAAGTGCCGGCAGCGGCTCAGCTGGTGATACGCCGGTAGATGTCGGACACCTTCAGCGGCAGCTGGGCGATGTCGTCGAGCACCGTGTAGTTGGCCGCGCCGTACATGTGCGGCAGGTAGTCGGGGCCTTCGCGGTCGATGGTGATGCAATAGGCATGCACGCCCTCGCGACGCGCCTCGAACAGCGCCTGGCGGGTGTCCTCGATGCCGTATTCGCCGCGGTATTCCAGATCGTAGTCGTCAGGCTTGCCGTCGGAGAGGGTCACCAGCAGCTTGGCGCGCGCCTCGACCTCGCCCAGCTTGCGTACCAGGTGGCGGATGGGCGCACCCATGCGCGTGTAGTCCTTGGGCTGGATGTTGCACACCCGGCCGATCACGGTGTCGTTCCAGGGTTCGTCGAAGTCCTTGATGCGGTAGGCGTCACAACGCTTGCGCGTCCATCCCGAAAACCCATAGATGGCATAGCGGTCACCCAGGGTCTCCAGCGATTCGGCAAGCAGGATCAAGGCCTCGCGCTCCGCCTCGTTGATCCAGCCACGGGTCGAGCCCGACATGTCCACCATGAACATCACCGCAATGTTGCGCTCCTCACGGTGCTGGCGGGTGAACACCCGGTCGGACATCTCCAGGCCCTGGTGGATGTCGCCCCAGGCCTCGACCAGAGCATCGATGTCGATGTCGTCGCCATGGCGCTGGCGCTTGAGCAGCTTGTCCTCGCCGCGCAGGATCTCGAAGGTGCGGCGCAGCGAGCGCACGTGCCCCGCGTATTTGTCGAGCGTGGCGTGATAGAAACCGGTGTCGGTCGGCTCGACCTCGATCTCGCGCAGCACACACCAGTCCTTCTTGTAGGCCTGCCGCGCGCGATCCCACTCGTTGTAGAAGAAGGCCCCTTCCTCGTGGTAGGTACCGGACCAGACATCCAGGCCGTCATTCTCCTCTTCCTTGAACAGATCGGGATCGTATTCGCCGTCACCGGCGGGGGTGAGGTACTCGGGGGGGATCTCGCCGAGATCCAGCATCACCGAGGTGAGGCGTTCGCGCACCGCCTCGGGCACCGGCACCGGGGCGTCCTGCAGGGCGATCTCGAAGGGCAGCAGCTCGTCCTCGCGGGCCTCCTCCTTTTCCTTCAGCTCGAAGGCGGGCAAGGCCTCGCGCGGGGATTCCGGCTCGCCGAGGATCTCGTCGGCGACCACGCGCAGCATCTGCCGCAACCAGTCGCGGTCGCGTGCCAGACGCTCCTGCCGCGCCGCCCAGGCGGCCTCGGGACGCAATTGTCCCTGGTAACAGAGCGGCGCGGGCAACGGGGCCTCGTAGAGTCGTGCCATCCAGGCCAGGCTGTCTTCCACGCCGACCCCCGGCGTGCCGAGCGCCTGTTCGGCCTCGCGCCACTCGGCGGGCAGGGGGGCATCGCCCAGGGTCTCGGACAGGCGGCGCATGGTGCGGTAGAGCCCTGGCAGCTCGCGCGCGATGAAGGCGTTCAGCCGCAGGACCTCGAGACGGTGAAACAGGGCCTGGGCGCGCGCCGGGTCGGGCAGGGCCGCGAAACGCGGCGCCAGCTCGATGTTCAAGGTGCCGCAACGGGTCTGCGCCCAGAGCTGGGCGACGTGCGCCTTGTAGAGCTGGAAGTTGTCCTCGGGGTTGTCGAAGTGCGCCATGATCTCGGGCAGGTAGAGCACTTCGCCATCGGTCCAGGCCACCTCGTCGCGCTCGATCTTGAGCTGCCGGCCATCCAGCCCCTGCACGAAGTGGCCCAGCACGCTCACCGAGGACTCGAACAGGGCGCCGGCCGCACGCTGATGCCCCAGGGCGAGAAAACCATCGAGATCACGGATCACCGACATGGCCGCGTGCAGGCCGCTGCGGTCGTAGCTGTCCATGGCGTGCAGGCACCAGCTGGCGATCACCTCGCGCTCGACCTTGCCGAGGATATCCAGCGCGCGCTGTGCGAACTCGAAGGCCAGGTTGGTGCTGGTGGCCGCGGCACGGCGCGTCCAGTCGAGCAGGAAGTGCTGGGCATCCGCCGGCAGTTCGGCGATCGGCGCGGCCAGCGCCTCGCTGTGCAGGAAGGTGAATTCCACCTCCAGGCAGCGGTCCAGTTCGGCCAGGATGGCCTCGTAGGCGAGTGGCGCGCGCGCGGCCATCTCAGAACAGCGAGGACGACAACTCGTTGATCGCCACCAGCATGTCCGGCTCGTCGGTGAGCGCCTGCGACACCGCGGCGCGACAGGCCGTCACTGGCGCCACACCGCCGGCGATCAGCTTGGCCGCGTGCACCAGCAGGCGGGTGGAGGCGCCCTCGTCGAGCCCCTGGCCCTTCAGGTTGCGGGTCATGTGCGCGAACTTCACCAGCCGCTCGGCAAGCTCCCGATCCACACCGGATTCGCGCTGAACGATACGCGCCTCCAGCTCGGCCGAGGGATAGTCGAACTCCAGCGCCACGAAACGCTGGCGGGTGGACTGCTTGAGTTCCTTGAGCACCGACTGATAGCCGGGGTTGTAGGACATGGCCAGACAGAACTCGGGCGGCGCCTGCAACAGCTCGCCCAGCTTCTCCATCGGCAGCTCGCGGCGGTCGTCGGCCAGCGGGTGGATCACCACGGTGGTGTCCTTGCGCGCCTCCACTACCTCGTCGAGATAACAGATGGCCCCGGCGCGCACCGCTGCGGCCAGCGGGCCGTCCACCCATACCGTCTCGCCACCGCGTACCAGGAAACGGCCGACCAGGTCGGAGGCGGTCAGGTCGTCGTGACAGGACACGGTGATCAGCGGCCGTTCGAGCCGCCAGGCCATGTGCTCCATGAAGCGGGTCTTGCCGCAGCCGGTCGGCCCCTTGAGCAACACCGGCAGGCCGTGCCGCCAGGCCGCCTCGAACACCGCGATCTCCTCGCCGACCGGCTCGTAGTAGGGTTCTTCGGTGATGTAGTGCTCTTCCGGTCGCAATACCCGCACCTGCTCGCTCACGCGCCGCTCCTCCTCTGACTGACTACCGCCATCATCGACTGCCGTCAACCACACCGCAACCCGGCAGGCGGTGCTGGAAATCACATCGTAAACGGCGGGACTGAAACGGTGGCCCGAAAGGGAGGCGGCAGCCCTTCAATCCCCACACCAGATCGTCCAAATCCACATTCAGCGCCCTAACCAGCTTGCACAACATCGCCACACTGCCTTGCCGCTGACCATTCTCGATCTGCACAACCGCGCCCTGGATGACGCCAGCACGTTCCGCCAACTGCGCCTGGGTCAACCCGCGATACTCGCGCCATACCCGCACCGGCGGCTCGCCAGCCACCAGGGCATGCACTACCTCGCCCGGAACCAGTTCGTCCTCGGCGTTTTCCAGCTCGCGCATGGCCTCATCGAAAGGGCGAAATGTCGGGGAAGCGGGCCGCAAAGGCCGCCACGTCCCCGTGCCAGCGCACCGCCGGGTGCTGTTCGATGAACCGCCGGGTGAGCTCGCGCACCACGCTCTCGTCCAGGGTGAAGTCCATGTGCTCGGAGAACCGGCCCCACCGCGGGCCGTTGCGTACCAGGAAAAAGAGCATCAGGCCATACAGGGCCAGCACCAGGGCCAGGCCGGCGGCGCCTTCGAGGTTGCCGCATGCATCTCGCAGCTTTTTTGTCCGGCTCCTGGCCGAGGGGGGGCTCCACGGGGGAGCGCCCCGGAGTTGCCCCCCGCCCACCGCGCAACCCGCGGTGGGCGGTTTTTTATGTAGGCATTGACCAGGAATTCTTTCATTTCTTATATTTCGATTGTTTCGTTTGCATGCTATCCTGCTGGACTACAGAGAAACTCAGGAGGCCAACCATGTCGGTCGTGACGAACAACCCCTACCAGGGCTTTTCTCCTTCGGAACACGAAGCCGAGCTGGCCGCGCAAAGCAGTCGTTTGCTCGCCGCCTGTCTCGGCCAGGGGGATACCGCCCGCATCCGTCTGATTGATGGCGATCAGGACATCACTGTCCCCTTGTCGGCCATGCGCATGCTGGTGGACATACTGGCCCACATGGCACAAGGCGATGCGGTAACGCTGGTGCCGCAGCACGCCGAGCTGACCACGCAACAAGCCGCCGATTTTCTGAACGTCTCCCGCCCCTACCTGGTCAAGCTGCTGGAACAGGGGGAAATTCCCTATCGAAAAGTTGGCACCCGGCGCAGGGTGCTGTTTCGTGACCTCGTGGAATACAAGAAACGCCAATTCACCCGCAGTGAAAACGCGTTGAACAAACTGGCCGAACAGGCGCAGGAACTCGACATGGGTTACTGAGGATGGCTTTCACTGCGCTCTATGACGCCTGTGTGCTCTATCCAGCGCCACTTCGAGATTTTCTGCTGCGCCTGGCCATGACAGAGCTTTTCCGTGCGCGCTGGACCAACCGCATCCATGATGAGTGGATTCGTGGCGTACTGTCCCATCGACAGGATATTGCAGCATCCCAGCTCGAGCGAACCCGAGAGCTGATGAACCAGGCGGTCCCGGATTGTCTGGTGACAGGCTTTGAAGAACTCATTGAGAGCCTGGAGCTTCCCGACCCCGATGATCGTCATGTGCTCGCGGCTGCCATTCGATGTCAGGCGGGTGTCATCGTCACCTTCAATCTGGGGGACTTTCCACCAGACACCCTTGCCCGCTTTGGCATAGAGACACAACATCCCGATGAGTTCATTCGGCACCTGATCGATCTCAATGCGACCGCCGTAGTCAGTGCCGCGAAGCAGCAGCGCTTGTCACTCAAAAACCCGCCAAAATCCCGATCAGAGTTCCTGGACACCCTGTTGCGGCAAGGGTTGGCTGAAACGGTTGTCGAATTGGAGCCCGAATTCAACCAATAAGTGCAACACCACCTGGTTTGGTGTCCTGCCACT
>CAYMWJ010000052.1:0-15280 GCA_964394235.1 uncultured Sedimenticola sp.
GAAATCCCTTCCATGCCGCAACATGGAATATTTTTCTATGTTGCTAGGAACGGTAACTGCGCGATTCGCTCCTGCAAGGGCTCAGGTGTCGAACAGGGGCTTCGCGTCCACGTCGGCCTTCTCGGTATCGGCGAACGCGAGCGGCTGTGCCGGACCGAAACCAAAAGCACGCGCGATCAGCAAGTCGGGGAACTGCTCGATGCCCACATTGTTGGCACTGACCGCCGCGTTGTAGAAGTCGCGCCGGTCGGCGATGCTGTCCGTCAGCGCGCTGATGCGTGTCTGCAGCGGCTGGAAGCTTGGGTCGGCCTTCAGCTCGGGACAGGCATCGGCCAGGGCGAACAGTCGTTCCAGGCTCATGCGCAGCCGGCCCTCGGCCTCGCCCAGGGCGCCCATGTTGCCGCGCTCGCCCGCCTCGGCCACCGCGCTGCGTGCGTGCAGTACCGCCTCGAGGGCCTCGTGTTCGTGCCCCAGGTATGGCTTGCAGGTCTCGACCAGCCTGGCCAGCGCGTCGTGGCGCTGCCCGAGCAACGCCTCGATGTTGGCCCTGGCCTGGCTCAGCGTGTGCGCGAGCGACGCCAGGTTGTTGTAGATGAGCGCGGCATAGCCGACCAGTACACCGAGAATCACCAACGTCGAAGTGTCCACCTGTCCAGTCTCCTCGCCTACACTCGCCATGAAACAAGGTGAGCCGCACAACCTTGCGGTTCAATCAAGGTTCCAGTGTAACCCGGAGATGCGTGCATGGCAGACATCGCCCCTTTGGAGACAAGCAGCCGAGTATTGCCGGAGATGCCTGGCTGGATGCGCGCAGTACCGTGATCGGTGATGTGCTGATCGGCGCGCGTCGGCTCATGGGTTCTGTTTCTGCGGTGAGGCCAGCTCTTTGAGCAGGTGTCGGTAGCGTGCCTGTGCCGCCGTGCCGGCATCCAGGGCCAGCCAGCCGGCGATGCGCGTGGCCCGCTCGGCACGCACCCGGTCACCCAGGCGGTGATGTGCCAGGGCCCGGATCATCCAGACATCGGCATGACGGTTCAGCTCCTGTACCCGCTGCCAGTCGTCCGGACGCAGTACCTGCAGCGCGGCATCCGGCCGTCCCGCCTCGAGCAGCAGGCGTGCGATCGCGGGTTCGTAGCCGGCCAGATTGCGTGCCCGGGTCTGCAGCGTCCAGGGCAGGAGGGAGGCCAGCACCTCGTCGGCGGGGCGTCCCCGGCGTTGTCGCCACTGTGCCAGGCGCAGCCGCGGTCGTGCCTGTTCCGGGTCCTGGGCGATGGCGAGCGCCAGGGCGACCTCGATTTCACGGGCCGCGGCCGGATCGCCACGACGAATCAGCAGTTCGGCCAGGTGGGTCCAGGCCAGGGGGTTGCGCCGGTCGGCGGCGAGCAGGTGGCGCAGGTGGCGGATCGCCTGCGGCAGTGCCGCAGGCGGTACCCGCAACAGTGGCCGGAAGGGGTCGAAACCCAGATCGGCCAGCCCGTATCGCGCGGCCAGTGTGGCGCGCAGCCAGACCACCGAGTCGGCGTCGTAGGCCACCAGCCACCATTCGGGATCGCCGGGGGCTATGGGGATGGCCCCCTGATGGCGCAGGATCACCGCATCCACCTGCCACTGATCCAGCAGGGTACGCAGCATGGTTGGTCGCTGGCGTGCCAGGTGGCCTTGCAGCATGAGTTCCTCGTCGAACACCGTGGGCGTGCGCCCGTCGATGTAGATGCGCAGCTGCCCGTGTGAGACCCAGCCCAACCAGCCGCCCCAGCCATAGGCGTTCCAGACCCTGAGCGGTCCGTCCGCTTTGGCGATTGGGCGCAGTACCGACCAGGCTACGTGTGGGTAATGTCGGCTCATCACCGGGTAGTCGTCGGCCTGTACCGCTCGCCAGGTCCAGGGGGGAGGGAACAGCAGCAGCAGCGGCAGCAACAGGCCCAGGCCGGCGATCCAGCCCTGCTGACCGAATCCCGGGTGTCGGGCGCCCAGTCGGGCCAGGCCCAGGCCGAGCAGTGCGCCCGCCGGGCGCAGGGTGAGCAGTGACAGTTCGAACAGGAAACGCTTGTTGCTGCCAGCGAGTACCAGGAACAGGCCGATCAGCAGGGCCTCACCAGGGGCCAGCAGGCCGCGCCGCAGCACCAGGGCCAGGGCGGTGGCGACCAGGGCCAGGAACAGGAATGGCGGCATCGCCGCGGTGGGCAGCCATTCGCGGATATACAGGGCCATGTAGTCGGCGCTGGCGTGGCCCAGCAACACCTGCAGCAGGCCCAGTCCGTTGGGGGTGACAAAGACCAGCCCGCCCAGCAGCAGGGCGCCGGGCAGGCGGCGGGCCAGGGCGCTGCCGCCCGGCCAGTGCCAGCGCAGACCCAGCAGCCAGTGCAATGCCAGTGCGCAGGCCCCGACCACCACCGAGGCGTGCACATTGGCCCAGAACAGCACCAGCCCGGCGGCGCTGGCCAGCCAGCGCCGGGAGGGGGGCTGGCGCAGCAAGCAGAGGCTTGCCGCCAGGCTCAGGCCCTCGAACAGGTGTGGGCGCAGGTGCATGGCGGGAAACAACTGCCAGGAGAACAGGGCCAGCGTCAGCCACCAGGCCAGGGGGGCACCGCGACCACCAATGGCGCGAAACAGCAGGGTGAAGATGCCCCACCAGGTCAGTCCCTTGAGGGCCAGCAGGCCCCAGCTGCCGCCGAGGCGCTCGACCAGCGCCACCATCACCTGGAACAGCCAGGAGAAATTGGCCCAGTGCGCCCCTGGCTGGCTGAAGGAACGCACCTCCTGGTCCAGGTAGCGGCCATGTTCGAGCATCCAGCGGCCGGCATCCAGGTGCCACCAGAGGTCGAGGTTGCGTATCGGGGTGAGAAAGAGTGCGACCGGCAGCAGCGCCGCCAGGGCGGCCCAACGCCAGCAGCGATCCCTGGCCTTGTCCCTGTGTGCCGGCCTGGTCACGCCGCGTCCCGCTTCAGCGGCGCAGGGCGTCGATCACCGGGCCGGTGTCGGGCATCACGCCACGCCACAGCAAGAAGGATTCGGCCGCCTGTTCGACCAGCATGCCCAGGCCGTCGAGCGCGCGGGCGGCGCCGTGCGCACGCCCCCAGCGCACGAAGGCGGTAGGTTCGCGACCGTACATCATGTCGTAGGTCCAGCCGCCCTCGGCCAGGCAGTCGTCGGGAATGGCGGGCACACCGCCGGCGAGTCCCGCGGCGGTGCCGTTGACGATCAGATCGAAGCGTTGCCCGGCCAGCGCGTCCAGGCCGCAGCCGGTCACGCGCGGGTCGTTGGCGAGGGCGGCCAGCGCGTGTGCCTTGTGCGCGGTGCGGTTGGCAATCACCAGCGCGGCCGGCCCCTCTGCGAGCAGGGGGAAGAGCACGCCCCGCGAGGCCCCGCCCGCACCCAGCAACAGGATGCGGCTGCCGGCGAAGGCGAAGCGGTGGTTGCAGCCGAGATCGCGCACCAGCCCGGCGCCGTCGGTGTTGTCGCCGCGGATGCGCTCGCCGTCGAAGACCAGGGTGTTGACCGCGCCGGCACGCTGCGCGCGTTCCGTGCGCTCGTCGGCCAGCGCGAAGGCCTGTTCCTTGAAGGGCACGGTGACGTTGAGCCCGCGTCCGCCCTCGGCGATGAAGCGGCGCACATCGCCGGCGAAGTCGTCCAGGCTGCCCAGGACCCGGCCGTATTCCATGTCCTGCCCGGTCTGGCGCGCAAACAGGGCGTGGATCTCGGGCGAGCGCGAGTGCTCGATGGGGTTGCCGATCACGGCGTAACGGTCGCTCATGGCTCAGTCCCAGCGGTCGGGATAGCTGCCGGGCTCCAGCAGGTTGTTGCTCACCAGCGCCACCGCCAGCAGCACCAGGGCGCCGGTCAGCACCGGCATGACGTAGCCATAGCCCAGCGTATGGATGTGCTCGGAGCCGATCACCGCGATCAGCGCGGTCGCCCCGCCCGGCGGATGCACCGTGTGGGTGAGCATCATGGCGGCGATGGCGGTGGCCACCGCGACCCCCTCCTGCAACATCGGCAGATCGGGCAGGTAGCGGTAACAGGTGACCCCGATCAGTGCCGAGACCAGGTGTCCGCCGATCAGGTTGCGCGGTTGCGCAAAGGGCGCCCGCGGCGCAGCATAGAGCAGTACCGCCGAGGCCCCGAAGGAGCCGATCACCAGCAGGTCCAGCTCGGGAAACAGCGCCACCGCGGTGGCCAGCAGGCCGATGCCGGCAAAGGCGCCGAGCCAGGCGGCGAGCAATTGCGCCGGCGTGGGGCGCACGCGCTGGCCGTGGTAACGGCGGCGTTCCGAGCGGCCGGAGATCAGCACCCGCCGCATCCAGGGGATGGAGGTGGTCTCTTCCTGTTGGCGTTGCTGTTCACTCATGGAGCCACTCCGCTGCCTGCTTTGCGAAGTAGGTCAGGATGGCGTCGGCGCCGGCCCGCTTGATGCACACCAGCGATTCCATCACCACCGCCCGTTCGTCCAGCCAGCCGTTGAGGGCGGCGGCCTTGTGCATGGCGTACTCGCCGCTCACCTGGTAGACGAAGGTGGGCACGCCGAACTGGTCCTTCACCCGGCGCACCACGTCCAGATAGGGCATGCCGGGCTTGACCATCACCATGTCTGCGCCTTCGGCCAGGTCGAGGGCCACCTCACGCAGCGCCTCGTCGCTGTTGGCCGGGTCCTGCTGGTAGGTGAACTTGTTGCCCTTGCCCAGGTTGGCGGCCGAGCCCACCGCGTCGCGGAAGGGGCCGTAGTAGGCCGAGGCGTACTTGGCCGAGTAGGCGAGGATGCGGGTATGGATGTGACCGGCCGCCTCCAGCGCCTCGCGGATGGAACCGATGCGCCCGTCCATCATGTCCGAGGGTGCGACCACATCGGCGCCGGCTTCGGCGTGCGACAGCGCCTGTTGCACCAGCACCTCGACGGTCTCGTCGTTCATGACATAGCCGCGCTCGTCGATCAGGCCGTCCTGCCCATGCGTGGTGAAGGGGTCGAGCGCCACGTCGGTGATCACGCCCAGCTCCGGCACCGCGTCCTTGAGCGCGCGCACCGCGCGCTGCGCCAGGCCGTCGGGGTTGTACGCCTCGGCCGCGTCCTCGCTCTTCGCCTCGGGCGGGGTCACCGGGAAGATCGCCATCGCGGGGATGCCCAGTGCGGCGACCTCGCGCGCCTCGCGCACCAGCAGATCGATGCTCAGGCGTTCCACGCCGGGCATGGAGGCCACCGCCTCGCGCTGGCCCTCGCCCTCGAGCACGAACACCGGCAGGATCAGATCGTCGGGGGTGAGGGTGGTCTCGCGCATCAGGCGGCGCGAGAAGTCGTCGCGGCGCATGCGCCGCATGCGGGTGGCGGGATAGCCGCCGAAGGCCTGGGTGTCCATGCTCATGCTGCTCTACCTGTCTTGCGTGAAGACCCTGATTCTATCGCCTGCCGGGGCATTCTGCCGAGGGTGTGGCCTGGCTATTTCCGAGCAGACTCATACGCCATGTTCAATTCGCCGGCCAGCGCTCGCAAGCGTTTGTCACGAGTCCACAAACGCGCCCCGCCGTCGAGCGCGACGGCAGCCAACAGGTGGGCATCCACATAGCCGATGCCGCGCCCCATCAGCTCATGGCGTTCGATAAAGAACAGAACCTCGTCGTGGTGGGCCACACTGGCTTGAGGGAGATCCCTCAACAGCGTCAGCACCTCGGCCCGCTGGTGAAGGTTGCCACAGGCCAGTTCACCCAAAACAAAAGGATGCATCAACACCTGTGTGCTGTTGAGCAGCGCCACAAGGCCTTCATCGCCGTCTCGCAGGTGATCGATCCAGACCGAGGTATCGACCAGGATCATTTGCTATCCGAGCGCCGGCGCGAAATCGGTTGCAACTGCGGCTCGGTTCCGCCCAGCCGAGCGAGGCGCCGGGCACTTTCGCGCTCGATCAGTGCCTTCAGTCCTTCACGTACCAGCGCGGTCTTTTCGGTCACGCCACACATACGCTGGGCCTCTGCCAACAGCTCATCGTCGATATTCAGGGTCGTTCGCATGACGTCATCTCGCAAGGCTCAGGGATGCATCGAACAATACATCATGTGATGCCTTGTTTCATGCCTTAACGGCTTTGATCCGTGATGGAATGAGACGATCAGGCTGCTTCTCACCCCGGCTCTTGTGGTCCCGCCAGCAGGTTCATCACCAGCCGCACCATCAAGTCCTTGGCCTTGGGGTCACTCTCGGCGATCAGCAGGGTCAGCGCCGTCAGGCCGTTCTCGTCCAGCGGCAAGCGCATTCCCTCCTGGCGTAGATAGAGCAGGAACAGGAAGGCGCCGGAGCGTTTGTTGCCATCCGAGAAAGGATGGTTCTTGATGACGAAATAGAGCAGATGCGCGGCGCGCTCCTCGCGGGTCTTGTACAGCGGCTCGCCGAACATGGTCTGCTCGATATTGCCCAGGATGGCCGCCAGCCCCTCACCACGCTCCCGCGCGAACAGTTCGCTGGCCTCGTCCCGGCTGCGCAGTTCGTTGGCCAAGGCATCCAGCGCCCGGCGGGCCTCGTCATAGCCCAGCACGCCCCGTGCCGGCCGTGCGCCCGGCGGCACGGCCAATCGGTCCTCGTCGTAGTCCAGCAGCAGCCGCCAGGTCCTGGCGTAGCCCAGGATCAGGCCCACCACCTCCCGGCCCAGATCCGTCACCAGCGCCTGCCGGGTCAGGGCCTTGCCCAGCAGCTCGACGGCCTGGGTCAGCTCCTCCAGCCCTCGTTGGGCCAGTCGGTGTTCGTCGAGGCTGTAGCCCTTGGTCAGGTGTTCGCGCAGCACGCGGGTGGCCCACTGGCGGAAGCGGGTGGCGCGGGTGGAATTGACCCGGTAGCCCACCGAGATGATGGCGTCCAGGTTGTAGTGCTTCAGCCGCCGCTTGACCTGCCGTTTGCCCTCCTGGCGAACCACTAAGAAATCCTTAGCCGTTGCCGCCTCGTCCAACTCTTTGTCCTTGAAGATGTTTTTCAGGTGCATCAGCACATTTTCGGGGGTGGTATCGAAGAGCTCCCCCATTTGCCTCTGCGTCAGCCACAGGGTCTCCCCCTCCAGCCGAACCTCCACCTTCTGGGTATCACCCTCGAAAATCATTATTTCGCTCATGTCGAACCTCCCTGTTCGGTATTTAGTCGGCGTTGTGGAACAGCCCGCAACTGCGGTTCACTGCCTGCCAAGGCTTTCGCCACCTGCGCCAGCCGTTCCTCCAGTCCCAGGCGGTCGATAACGCGCTCTTCGGGCAACTTCTCCAGCATCCGCTCCAGTCGCCACCTTTCGCCGCGCAATCTCGCCATATCGGTTTTTTCTACCATCCGTCCAACCTCCTTGTTTCCTGAATCAATCCGGGTGCCTGTCGTAGCCTCGAGATCACCATCCAGCGACCAGATCAGGACACGCCGCAGGCTCCAGCCGACCTCGTTTTTCTCTCGCAAGCCGTCCAATCCCGCGTCCTTGTCCTGGCATCTGCATCTGCACGTTTTCGGGGGGAGCGAAGAGTTCACCCTTTTGCCTCTGCGTCAGTTACAGGGTCTCTCCCTTCCAGTCGAACCTCCGAACCTCATTTCCTGGGTATCACCCTGGTCGAGAGGGGGGCGAGACAGGTTACACTGCGTGCATGCTGGCACTTTACCAGGCAAAAGACGAGATCGATGCCCAGCCGCTGTGCGACTGGCTGAGAGTCTCGCCGGTCCGCGCGACCGTGCTGGGACTTCGACATGAATGATTTTGCTGCGCGCCTGCTGGCCTGGTTCGATGTGCACGGTCGTCACGACCTGCCCTGGCAGCGACCCGGCGATCCCTACGCGGTGTGGGTCTCCGAGATCATGTTGCAACAGACCCAGGTGGCCACGGTGATCCCTTATTACCAGCGCTTCATGGCGCGCTTCCCCGACCTGGCCAGCCTGGCTTCGGCAGCGGAGGACGAGGTGCTGGCGCACTGGTCGGGGCTGGGCTATTACGCGCGGGCACGCAACCTGCATCGTGCCGCGCGCCTGGCCGTGGCCGAACACGGGGGCCGCCTGCCCGAAGACATCGACACCTTGCAGACCCTGCCGGGCATCGGACGTTCCACCGCCGGGGCCATCCTGTCGCTGGCGCGGGGCCAGCGGCATGCCATTCTCGACGGCAACGTCAAGCGTGTGCTGGCCCGGCACCACGCCGTCCCGGGCTGGCCGGGACAGGCGGCGGTGGCGCGCACGCTCTGGGGCCTGGCCGAGGCACTCACGCCGGATGAACGGGTGGCCGAGTACAACCAGGCGATGATGGACCTGGGGGCCACCCTCTGCACCCGTAGCCGACCGGCGTGCGAGCGTTGCCCGCTGGCCACCGATTGCGAAGCCCGCCGGCAGGGACGTCAGGCCGATTTCCCCGGTCGCAAGCCGCGCCGCCCCTTGCCGGAGCGCAGGGTGCAGATGTTGCTGGTGCGTGATCCCGAGGGCCGAGTGCTGCTGGAGCGACGCCCCACGGAAGGGATCTGGGGGGGGCTGTGGGGGCTGCCCGAGTTGTCCGCAGAGGCTGATCCGCTGGCCTGGTGCCGGGAGCAGGGCCACCAGCCGATCAATGCGGTACGCACTCTGCCGTCACGGCGCCATACCTTCAGCCATTTCCATCTCGAGATCCTGCCGTGTGAAATCCGCCTCGAGAAAGCGGGATGCCGGGTAGCCGATGGCGATAGACTGCGCTGGTATCATGCCAGCGAGCTGGCGGCGCTGGGACTGGCCGCGCCGGTTACCCGCCTGCTGCGCGAGATCGAACAACCAGAGACAGGGGAAATACCATGGGTAGAGTCGTCAACTGCGTGAAACTCAAGCGCGAGGCCGAGGGCCTCGACCGCCAGCCCTACCCGGGCGAGCTGGGCCAGCGTATCTTCGAAAACGTCTCCAAGCAGGCCTGGCAGGAATGGCTGCGGCACCAGACCATGCTGATCAACGAGTACCGCCTGAGTCCCATCGATCCCAAGGCACGCAAGTTCCTCGAGGAGCAGATGGAGAACTATTTCTTCGGTGAGGGTGCCGCAACCCCGCCGGATTTTCGTCCGCAATGAGGAGGTCGCGGAGCGACTTCCTGGCAATTTCCGCTCTCGCCTGCTGGGAGCCTATACAGCCTTCACCCTGACAGGGCTCTTGGCCCTGTCAGGGTGAAATACCGGGGCAGGAACCGATACCTTCGTCATTCCAACCAGAGTCGGAGGAACCCCGAATATCAGGCACGTTTCGCTTTGCCCGGCATGAAACCCTAAAGTCTGTTCGTCGCCTGCCGTTACTGGTAGCAGGCGATGATCGCGCCAGCGCGGTCGTCGGTCTTGTGTACTTTGTTGTGAGGACGAGGATTATGAAAAGACAGGCAGGTTTTACGCTGATCGAGCTGGTGGTGGTCATCATCATCCTGGGCATTCTGGCCGCCACGGCCCTGCCCAAGTTCATGAATGTGCAGGAGCAGGCCCACCAGGCGGCGGTGGCTGGTGTGGCGGGCAGTTTCACGTCCGGTGTTGCCATGGCCCATGCCCAGTGGATTGCGGAAGGTGGCGTGGGTTCCAAACGGCTGACCGGATTCGGGTCTGGTGATATTCGTACCAACAGCGCGGGCTGGCCCGTCGCTACCCGGGGAATCAACAAGCTAGATGCAAACGCGGACTGCGTGGGGGTATGGAATGGGGTGATGCAGAATCCACCATCGGTAGAAGCATATGGTATCGGCAAGCCGGACTACTGGGCCAGAGTGAATAAGGCGGCTCAGACCTGTACCTATATCTACCAGGGCGATACGACGACCACCAGAAAATTCGTGTATCACGCGAAGGATGGTACGGTCATCGTTACCAACCCCTGAGCCGCATTTCCCGAGGCACAGTCACCATGGCTGGCGACGGGGGCATGTATGCGAGCGGTATCCACCGGGGGTTCACCCTGGTGGAACTGGTCGTGACCCTGTCGATACTGGGAGTGCTGGCCATGGTGGCCTTGCCCCGCTTTTTCACTACCGACCGTTTCGCCGCCATGGGGCACGCCGATGCGGTGCTCTCGGCGTTGCGTTTCGCCCAGCGCACGGCGGTGGCCACCGGCTGTGATACCCGCATCCGCGTGGGGGCCGATGGCTTCGATCTCTGGCAGCGTGCCACCAGCTGCACTGTGGGCGATTTCACCAGGCCGCTGGCCCGACCCGGTGGCGAGCATTGGTCGGGGCGCACCCCGGCCGGGGTGTCCAGCAGTGCGCTGGATCTGTATTTCGACAGGAGCGGGCGACCCTGGCAGACGGCCACCGGCCAGCCGTTGCGCAGCGCGCAGACCGTCACCATCGGGGATCTGGTGCTGTGGGTGGAACCGGTCACTGGCTTTGCCCACCGATGAACGGCATGCTCGTTCCCCGGCGGCGGATGTGTGGCGCTACCCTGGCCGAACTGGTGGTCTCGGTGGTGGTGCTGTCGGTGAGTATTACCGGCATCCTGATGGTCATCGCGCAGACCGTACGGTACAGCGCCGATCCCATGCGCCTGACCCAGGCCAATGCCATCGCCCAGGCCTACATGGAAGAGATCCTGTCACGTGCGCCCACCGATCCTGCGGGCGGCGATATCGGCGGACCCGAGGCCGGCGAGCAGCGCGCCACCTACGACGATGTCAATGACTATGACGGTCTCGCGGATCAGGGCGTGATCGACCAGAACGGCCAGCCGGTGGCCGGGCTTTCGGCCTGGCGGGTGAACGTCTCGGTGCGTCCCGGCACACTGGAAGGGGTGAACGGGCAACGCATCGAGGTGCAGGTGGGGCATGCGGCCGATCCCGATTTCACCCTGCGCCTGGCGGCCTGGCGCTTCGAATGAGGTGGGGCATGGTGCGGTGGCAAGGGCAAAAGGGCTTCACCCTGGTGGAACTGGTGGTGGTGCTGGTGCTCACCGGCATCCTCGCCGGGTTGGCCTCGCGCTTCATCACCGCGCCCATCGAGGCCTATGTGGCGGTGAGCCGGCGCGCCGAGCTGGTCGGTATAGCGGAAATCGCCATGACACGCCTGGCGCGCGACGTGGCTCAGGCCCTGCCCAACAGCCTGCGCATTGGCTGTGGTGGGCGTTGCGTCGAGCTGCTGCACGTGGTGGCGGGAGGCCGTTACCGCAGTGCGCCGCCGGGCGACGTGCTGTCCTTCAATCCCGCCGATGCGGATCAGCGTTTCGCGGTGATCGGGCCACTGGACCCGGCCGAGCCCCCGCTCACCGGTAGCGGTCCGGACGACTGCCGTGCCGGGCGTGCGGCCTGTGTCGCCATCTACAACACCGGCTTTCGCGGGGGCAACGCCTGGGCCGGTGACAACATCGCCACCTTGCTGGCCATCGAACGCGCGCCCTTGCACATCCGTTTCGACAACGGCGGCTTTGCCGGGGGGCAGCGTGCCTTTCCGGCCCCTTCGCCTGCACGGCGTTTCTTCCTGGTGGACGGCCCCCTGAAGTACCTGTGTGACCTGTCGGCGGGGACGCTCACCCGCTATGCCGGCTACCCCATCGTGGCCGATGAGACGGCCGTGGACAGTGCCGCCGAGCTGGCGGCCCTGGACAACCCGGCGGAGCCGGCCCTGCTTGCCGATCATGTGACCGATTGTCGCTTCGCTTACCGCACGGGGGCGGCTGCGCGTAACGGGGTGTTGCAGCTGTACCTGGTGATCGAACAGGACGGTGAGCGGATTGCGCTCAGCCAGCAGGTGCAGGTGGTGAACCGGCCATGAACACCAGACCGCGACAACGGGGCTTCTCGTTGATCGGCACCCTGTTCGTGCTGGTGGTGGTCAGCCTGCTGGGTGCCTACATGGTGCAGATCGGCAGTGCCCAGCACCTCCAGGTGGCGATGTCGGCGCAGGGCCTGCGTGCGCAATATGCTGCCCACAGCGGCCTGGAATGGCTGGCGCATCGCCTGCGCCGCGACGCTGCTTGTCCGGTACTGGCAGCCCCCTTGGCCATCGAGGGCTTCAGCGTGCGCATTGTGCGCTGCGAGGCCTGGCCGGTGACCGAGGGCGCCTTGCACTACACCGTCTATGACGTCACGGTCACTGCCGAGCGCAATGCCTTCGGCCATGTGGACCATGTCTCGCGTACCCTGCGTGCCACCCTGGAGGGCCCATGAAGACGTGTCTCCTGGGATTGTTGTGCTTCCTGTGGTTGTCGATGCGACCGGCCCTGGCCGATGCCGGAAGTTGTGCCCTGCTCTGGCCCAGCGGCCTGCAGAACACCAGCGATGAGGGGAAGATCGAATTCAAGGATCGGGGGCAGTTGCTCGGTGATGCCGATGGCTTGCTGGATACGGAGGAAGTGAAGAACGAGGGCGAGGTGCCCAGTTGCGGCAACACCGATTGCCAGGCCTCGGGTAGCCTGGCGCCGGCCCCGGCGGCCCCTGATTTTCAGCGCGGCAGCAGTGAGCGCAAGATCGATGTGCCTGCCGACGGCAGCTTCCGGCTCGGCAGTGACGGTCACGCCGATTACAAGGAGGTGGCGGTCGGCAGGCGTGCCCACCTGGAAGTCGATGCGGCATACACCCGTTATCGCCTCCACAAGCTCAAGCTGGAAAAGGAGGCGGTACTGGTGCTGCGTGCCGGAGTGGACTACTGGATCGAGGAGCTGGAGGCCGGGGAGAGGGCGCGCATGCTGGTGGAGGGAGAGGGCACTGCCCGCCTGTACATAGGCGACAAGCTGACACTGGAAAAGGATGTGTTGATCAACTCTCCTGCGGCCGGTAGCGGGGGGGATCCGGCGCGCTTGTTCATCCTTGCCTACGACAAGATCGAACTCAAGGAGCGGGTCACGGTGTCGGCCTTCCTGCACGGGGGAGGTGAGGTCAAGCTGGACGAGTGGCTACAGTGGTTCGGTGCCATCTCGGCACAGGACGACATCAAGGTGAAGGGCCAGGTGAGCTACGATGCCAAGGCCCTGGTCGATCTGGACGTGCCCGGGATCTGCACCGGTGGCAAGGAGCCGACGAGCGCCGGGGCCGATGGCTTCAATTGCGTGCAGCCGGGGCAGGATGCGCTCACCGGTCGCCTGTTCACGCGGCTGGCAGGCGCCACTTTCAACCTGGATGTGGTCGCATTGCGCGACAGTGACGGCGACGGTGCAGTCGATGCGGTGGCGGAAGACTACGCCGCCGACGGCGAGCGCCGGGTGAGCATCGAACTGGTGGATGCCTCGGGTGGTGGCGCCTGTGCCACCCTGCCGGCGCTCACCGGTAGCACACAGCCCCTGGTGTTTGGCCCGGCCGATGGCGGGCGCGTGCGCAGCCCTGCCTTCCGGGTGGATCGTGCCTGGCGCTCGCTGCGCTGCCGGGTGCGCGACGACAGCGGTGACGCTCCGGTGGTTGCCTGTTCGGCCGACCGCTTTGCCGTGCGCCCAGCAGGGTTCGTGCTCGAACCTCCGGCACTGGACAATGCGACCGCTACCGGTGCGCCCAAGGCGGTCGCCGGCGATGCCTTCGTGCTCGTGGTGAGTGGCGGTCCCGGCTATGACGGCACCCCGGTGCTGAGCGCCGACCCGGTCGAGGCGCATGTCGGTGCGGTGACCCGCGGTCGTCTGCAAGGAGGCTTCGCGCCGGCCGACCCGGCGAGCGGGCGCGCCACCGGCAGTGATTTCCGTTACGACGAGGTGGGGGCCTTCCGCTTCCGCGCCGGTACCATCCGCGACAGCGATTTCACTGCCGTGGATGCGGGGGGAGACTGCCTGACCGGCAGCAGCACCACTCAGGAGGACGCCACCGGGCGCATGGGTTGCGATATCGCCAATACCGATCCCTCGGTCTGGATCGGGCGTTTCGTGCCGGCCAGTCTGGTCGTGTCGGTGAACGACCCGGGACGCCTGGCGAACGCCTGCGGCAGCTTCAGCTACATCGGCCAGACCATCGGCTACGCGTTGCCGCCCAGTGTGCGTATCGAGGCGCGCAACCGCGCCGGGACGGTCACGCGCAACTACACCGGCGACTACATGAAACTGGACGTGGCCGGGCTGGCGTTCATCGAGCCGGTGGCCGACGCCTCGGCGCTCGGCGCCGATGGCAGCAGCCCGCTGGCACTGACCATGCAGGCCGGCTCGCGGGTGCTGGTGGACAACGGCGACGGCAGCCTGACCTTGTCACTGGTGGGGGACCTTTTCACCTATGCGCACGACGCCCTGGCGCAGATCGCGCCCTTTACCAGTGATATTCGCCTGATTCTGCAATCGGTCACCGATACCGATGCCGTGACCTCGGGCCGTATCGATCTGGCGATTGCACCGAACGGCGTGCCGTTGCGCTACGGGCGTCTGGCGCTGGGCAATGCCGAGGGGCCGGAATTGCAGACCCTGGCGGTGCCGGCACGTGTCGAGTACTACGCGGGCAGCGCGCTGGGCTTCCTGGCCAATGCCGACGACCATTGCACGCCGGTCGGCCGTATCGTGATCGAAGACGTCGATACCGACGACAGCCTGGCCCCGACCGATACCTGCGTGTGGGACAGCGCACGCCCGAGCGGTACGGCAGCCTGTGCCGATCCCGGCGAGTCCGCCTGGCAGTTGCGTGCCACGCCCCAGCAGGCGGATTTCAACCTGCACCTCGCGCCGCCGGGGGTGAACCATGCCGGTGCACTGCGCCTGCGCATGGCGGCTCCGGCCTGGCTGCGATACGACTGGAGCGGAGGAGGGAAGGCCGATCCCGCAGCGCTGATCAGCTTCGGTATCCGCAGCGGCAGCTCGGACATCATCTACCTGCGGCAGCAATGAGGCTGGCCCGCATAGCTCACAAACAATAGGGCAAAGTCTGGGGGGCGACAGAATTCAGGCTATCGATGGGCACGGCCCTTCGGGCCTTTGCCCATCCTACGGTGTTGGGTAGGTTGAACGATGGGTAGGATGGGCAAAGGCGCATGGCGCCGTGCCCATCAATGGCCCGCAGGAGCGGCGTCCTCGCCGCGAAGGGTTCGGCCCGGGGACGGGCCTCCTACAATGGGGATGGCGTCCCTGCCGCGAACGCTTCGGCCCGGGGACGGGCCTCCTACGGTGGGAGCGGCGTCCTCGCCGCGAAGGTTCGGCCCGGGGACGGGCCTCCTACGGTGGGAGCGGCGTCCTCGCCGCGAAGGTTCGGCCCGGGGACGGGCCTCCTACGGTGGGAGCGGCGTCCTCGCCGCGAAGGTTCGGCCCGGGGACGGGCCTCCTACAGGTAGGAGCGGCGTCCTCGCCGCGAATGGTTCGGCCCGTGTCAGATGAAATATCCGGGCCGGGCGTCAGGGCCGTGCGACGGAGGCCAGATCCCACAGGGGCAGGAACACCCCCAGTGCCAGCACCGTGACCATGATGCCGATGA
>CAYMWJ010000053.1:0-14318 GCA_964394235.1 uncultured Sedimenticola sp.
GGCCTGTGCCGATACAGCGTAGCCCGGATGGAGCGCAGCGGAATCCGGGATCGAAGGTGGTGCAGACCCATAGTTCGTCCACCGGGCGCAGCTCGTGTTTCCGGCGCAAGTCTTCGATGGCTGTGTGGCCGGGGTGATCACGATAGATGGGGCAGCGCACGGGATCGAGGAGCCCGAAGGCCTCGGGGATCACCGCCCAGGTCTGGCCGAGGGTGCACAGAAGAATGTTCATTGCGGGGATTCTGGTGGCAGGAGTTGTTCGAACAGGCTCTGGAGGAGATCGCGCATCGCCTGCGGGCTGGACAGCGCCCGCTGGACCTCGTCGCCCTTGGGCTGGCTCCCGTGGGCCACGGCGTTGCGCAGGCGCCGCAGGCTGTCATAGGCCCGGTAGCGCGGGGTGCGGGGTTGTATCGCCCTTTCCCTTGCTTCGAAGCGTTCCCGGACACTTTCACGGTGTGCCATGTTGTCCGGGTCGAGGCTCTTGTCCTCTTCGCGTTGCAGGCGGGTGGTGAAGGCCTCCCAGCCAGTCAGGGCGGCTTCGAGAAAGCGCTCACGACGCAGATATTCCAGGGCCAGTTCGCGCTGGCGCAGGTAGTAGTTGTCCTGGCGGGCCCAGGCGAGGCGCCGGCTCAGTTCTTCGCGGAACAGCGCTAGTGCCGGGTCGTCCGTGCCTTGTTCGAGGCGTTCGAGCACCTGTCTCAGGAGCGATCTGGCCTGACCGATGCGGTTGACCGTTTCGAGGAAGGCCGCCCGCCGCAACAGTTCGCCCGTCTCGCCCCCGATCAGGGGACCGAAGACCCCGTAATCGCCGGTCTGGCCATACACGGACAGCGCCTCGAGCCAGTCGGCAATATCGAGCAGGCCGGCCAGATCGTGCACGGACGCCCGGCCGGTATCCGGATCGTAGGCGCCGTACCAGATGTGCGCGATCTTCGCGCTCCGTACCTTGCGCAGGTGCAGGGCCGAGAGCAGTGTCAGCATGGGCAGGTGGCGAAAGCCGTGGGTAATGTCCAGATCCACCCGGTCGCCTTGCCCTACTTCTTCGGCCAGATCCCGCAGCAGCCCCTCCTGTTCCCGGGAGGAGTGGCAGTACGAGATCAGACGCAGGCGCACCTCGCAGCCCAGACGGTCCGTCAGCACCGGGGCGAGGCGGTCGAGCCTCTCCTGGGTGACGGCTTGCCGCTCGGCCTCACCCACCAGCGCCAGGCGGTCTTCCTCGGCCGCATCGCCCAGCGCGATATCGCCTTCGAACAGGTGATCCCACATGCTGCCCGGCGTGCCCAGCACCACCAGCCGGTTCGGCCGAAGCCGCCGCTGCAGCGCCCAGCCGAAGAAGGCCAGTGGCTCGCAATCGGCGCCGTCACCGAAGTCGTAACAGGTAGTGCGGTAGCCATGTTCCCCGCGGGGGGTACGGCCGAGAAAGGTGATGAGGGTGTGGGGCATGGGGGCCTCGTCAATTTGTGTTGCTGGAATGCCCATCGTCAATTGCCTGACCTCTCATGCGAGGTACTTCAGGACCAGCAGGGTTCTCTGATAAGGCTTGTCCTTTTCCGGTTTTTTCTTCTTGGATTGCTCCACCCAGACCCCTTCGCGCTGCATGCGCTCGCGCAAATAGCGCGCTGCTTCCCCCTGCTTGTCCCCCCAATGGTTCGATTCCAGGGCATGGATGGCATCCAGCACCCTGTCGAATTCTTCCACCTCCCGCTGGACAGGGTCCATCTGCTGCAGCGCCGCTTCCCGCGCCCTGCGCTCGGCCTCTTCGCGGGCACGTTGTTCTGCCAGTTCGGCCGCCTGGCGTGCGGCCGCTTCCTGCTCACGCCGTCGCTGCGCTTCCCGTTCGGCCTGTTCACGCTCCGCGGCCTCGCGCCGCTCATCGATACGCGCCTGGACCTTACGCTGCCAGGATGCAAGATTGTCCTGCTCCCCTGAACCATCGAACAGCGATGCCTCCTCCTCGGGCGCAAGTTCGACCAGCAGCCAGCCGAAGGGTAGCAGGCCATGCTGGGCCTGACGTTCGTGGCCGGCGAGCCAGACGGTCTTGGGTGAATCCGACCAATCGGGTTTCTTTCCCTTTCCTTTCATGATCTTGATACTGCGTACTCCGTCCAGCGTGACCGACTCGGCGCCGCTGTGACGTCCCACGCGCAATAGAAAAGCCTTGCCACCCTCGAAGGCTGGTTGCAGCTGTTGCAGCAGGGATTCCATCCGTTCCGCCCAGTCCTGGTCCACCAGGCCTCGCTGCCTGAGCAGATCCAGTTCTCTCTGCAAGATTGGCCGATAGAAACGGTTGCAGGCCTGCGCAATATCGTCGGCGGAGAACGGCCGGCCCGCCAGCACCGCCCGATCGCCGTGGCGGCCGAAGCGGGTGAAGGGCTGATAGAAGCTGCGTTCGGGATCACAACCAATCCCTTGGGGCGCACAAGGGGCCAGGGTATAGCAGGCATCGCCATCAACCGCCTCGGGCAGACTTGCCCGTTCACAGGAGTCAATCTCGAACTTGCCCAGACCAACGCTGGCGTCGCGCCCGTAACCCAGTTGGCCGATGTCGGTCAGGCAGGCGTGGATTTCATCCGCGCCGAAACGTTGCGGCTGATGCACGATCCACAGATCCAGGCTCAGCCCCGGGCCGTACCAGTGCTGCGGCAGCGTATAGGGGGCGAAGTCTCCACCGTGCGTGGTACCCAGCCCCCGGTGAATACTGTTGTGGGGCTGTGGGTGCTCCTCGATCAATCGATCGGCGCCCGCGCGACTGGCCGCCTCGCTGTCGGTGACGCAATGCGCCAGCCATTCCCGCACTGGCCGACCCACCTCGGTCGTCGGCAGCCAGTGGCGCTTTTTCACCGCCTTGCGGTCTTCTTCTCCCACCCGGTCGTAACGGTGCAGCGGCAAGGCCGACCGAGGGAGGAAGCCGCGCGGGAAGGCATCGGAGCAGACCGCGAAAGGACGGTCGTGATAGTCCACCAGCAGTTCTTTCAGACGTGCCTCGCCAAAGCGGTTGCGCACTGCCCAGCAGAGCTGTCTGAACAAGGTATCGCCCCGGATCGGCCCACCAAAGGCGGTCTGTGGGCGGATGACAAGATGCAGGGTCTCCATGGCGTCGCTTCCGATCAAACGTCGATGGCGGCCAGGCGATCCATCAGGGATTCCTGTCCCAGCTTCAGATCGAGGAAGCGCAGCTTGCCGTAGCCCCGTGAGCCGGAGCCGCCGATACCGGAGAGTTCCAGCAACCGCAGGCCGCGCAGGATTTCATCGAGCAGATCCTCACCATCGTGGATGCGCATCGTCAGGCGAAAATCGAAGCGCGCTCCGGCGGGGACACGTTCGGTGTTACGCAGAGACCCCTGTGCAGCCACCCCAGCTATCCTGTCGATCGCCGTCTCCATTTTTACTTCGGTAAGCAATTGACCATTGTTCTTAACGTAGTCTGCCCAGGTCTGATCAAGTTCGCAGTCCCAGAACGAGAGTCTGCCTCGAGAGCGCCGCCATCTTGGCGAAGGTCGGACGCGCCAGGCCGCGCTCGAAGATGGCACCGAGGTTGTCCACGTCGCCCTTCAGGGTGGTCAACGCCTCGATGCCGATCCACTCGCCCTGTTCGTCAAGGGAGCGGTCATCGCAGGCGATGAATTCGAAAGTCTTGGGCTCGTTCGGATCCTTGCCGTCCACCGGCTCGCCCGCGTTCTGGTAGCGTCCCTTCTCCCACGCGTTGAGTTCACCGAACAACGGCACGTAACCATTGATGTTGCGCCGGGCGTAGCCATTGAACAGCGGCGCATCCTCCGATTCGGGCAAGGCGTAGTCCCAGATGCGCAACAGGCTGCTCTCGCTAGCAACCGGACCGACCCGCTCTCTCGACTCGTCGCCGCCGACAAACATCACGTGAAAACCGAAGATCGGCACCCGCAGTTCGCCTCTGCCGAGTGGTTCACGACTGATCAGCACCCGCTCCTTGTGAGCGAGCTGCTTCCCTATGGCGATCTGGTCGGCAGCCAGGTCGCAAACGGCCACGTCACCACCATCGAGGCGCCGCGTCGCCGGCGAGCGGCCATCGATGGCACAGACGCCGAGGTCGTTGTTGAACGCATTCAGAAAACCCTCGAACACGGGTGCAGGCGGCGCCGCGCCACAGAGATCGAAGCGGCGCGCCTTGGCATCGTTCAGCGCATCGAAGAGCCGATCGACCAGCTTGCCGAAGCGACTACGATCACTTTTGCCGCCGTCATCGACAAAATCGTTGCAACAGGCAGGCGTGGCCGCCAGACCGATGCCCGCCTGCCCATGGCTGTGATCGAGGAACCAACGATCGAAACGCTGCCGCACCTCGTCGAGTTCTTGCCGCGTTTCTTCCGTATTGGGCGCGACGATCAGGAACTTACCGGCAGCATTGATGATCTGGCTGGTGGGTGGCAGCGCCAGCGCGTCGAGCACGGCCAGGGCTGCGCATTCGGTCAGCAGCGAGACGTAGAACGAACGACCGCGTAGCAGTCGTGCAGCACGCTTCTGGGTCTCGCCGCCGGTGGCGAACAGAAACTCCTGGATGCCGAAGAAGTCGCCCTGCACCAGCAGAAACTTTTGCTCGTCCCAGTCCGGGCGATGGTAGTTGGCCAGACGTTGGCGCACCGCTTCGGAATCATCGCCGCGATCATGGTGATAACGCCACAACGCCACGGCCAGCGCGGCAACGGCACGGCTGTGATCGTAGAGCGAAACCTCGGGTCGCGCGCCGAAAGCGGTGGCCGACGGGATCGCCTGGGTGTAGCAGCCCCAGAGCGACTCAAAGTGGTCGAGCCAAAGAGGCCAGTTGGCACGGTGGCTCGCAGGGATCTGCTCGAGCGCTTGGGTAAAGGCGTGCCACAGTTCGGCATATTCGCCTTGGCCCTGTTCGTTGTTGCTTGGTTCGCATTTGGTTGCGGCTTCTGGAAAGAGGGCCTTTACCGACAGTGGCTTGAGTGGATAACGCCAATCCAAGTCACTCTGTGTCTTCGTTTTTCGTTCACCCGCAGGATCGATCTGTTCGAACAGTGTCAACAGGCGTGCCCGGTAGTGCCCCTTGTCTTCTGCGCGGTTGTACTCATCGAAGGCCTCGCGTTCGAAACCGGAAGCCACTCTGTCGGCGGTGGCAATGATCCACTGCAAGAATGTCTCGGGCCTGTGATGTCGGCTGGCGGCATTGACGATGGAATCGTCCACATCCGATTCATTCCAGGCCGCGAATGGAAAAACATCTTCGCCGACCAGTTCGGGAAAATGCTGATCGATGAGGTCCCAGGCCAGGGCCGTATAGGCCGCGTGCTTGTGCGTGTGATACCCCCCCTGTTGCCGGAAAGGGCAGTATTGGCTCACATGGCTGTTCAGGCGATCGGGGGCTACCTCGATCCGTGCCCGCTCGGCAAACTTTCCGAGGTCGTGCAGCAGTCCGGCCAGGGCCACCCGGCTGCTGGCTCTTGCTATCGAGTCCTTATCCATTGTGAATGCTCCCCTCTGAATCTTTCGAGCGGTCAGCAGGTTTCCATCGTAGACGGGACGCCAGTCGTCTCCGCCCAGGGCGCCAAGCGTGGCCAGCTCATCGACATCGAATCCGACCCGCCTTGGCCCAAGCCCCAGGCGACCACCGGCCTGGAAGGCCTGCACAACGCTCAACACGTACGGGATCCGGGCCGAGCCGCTGGCATGCGCTGTGGGCTCGAACAGCCGGGTATAGACACAGGAAGCGGTCAGGGGACAGTCAACGCAGGTTTTGCGGCGGGTCACACAGACTGTTCGCCGGAGACCATGTCCAAGCAACCCACGCAGGGCTGAACCGAGATACGGCGGGGCATCGAAGGGCTGTGCGAAGCAAAGCGTCCAACGCAGCCGGTACAAGGCGGGAAAACGATCGAGTATTTCCAAGGGCCAATCCATTGCCTTTCCGGGTGCCTTTCCTGGATTTTCCGCAAGCCAGTCTATCTTCTGTCCGGCTCGATCGAAAGCGTGGCAGGCTTGCCAGGCACTCCCGCCTTCGATGCTGCTGCGGGCACAGCTGCTGATAGCGTTCTATTGGGTATCGGCCGGTTGTTTGGCGTGCCGGTGTTGTTTGCGGACAACCGGCCTTGAGGAGGGAAGCCGCCCTCAAGGCTGCTCCAGCACTCGCTGCGCTTCTTCCAGCCCGAGCATGAGTGTCCTGTCATTTATGGGAGAAGGTCGGAATCCCCACCGCATGTAAAAGTCCCGTGCCCGGTCGGAAAGTGCGTGAACCAGAAGAGCGCGGATGCCAGCCTGTCGGGAGACGACCAAAGTGCGGCGCAAAGCATCCGCCAGCATGGCCGGGCCGATGCCGCGACCTTGCCATCCCTGGTCCACGGCCAGGCGGCCCAGAACCATGACCGGGATGGATTCGGGCATATTGCGGCGCAGCTTGCCTGGAGCCTCGTTCCTGAGCACTGCGCCGGCGGCCAGGGCGTAGTATCCCACCACACGACCACCTTCGCAGACCACGAAGGTCCGTGACGCCCCGCTTCTCTCGTTCCGGGCGGCGCGCTGCTTCAGCCACTCGTCCAGCACCGGTTCCCCGCACCGGAAAGGGGCGGTTTCGTGTTCCGGCCCAAGGGGAGCGGGCGGTGTCAGTCCCAAGGCGCCTTCCTGGAGAGCAGCGCCCGCAGGGCCTCGTTGTCACCGGTCGGCGCGTTCAAGGCATGGCAGAACGCATCGAATGCCTCGGCGTCCAAATTGAAGAGACGCTGGTCGAGCAACACCCTTTCCGCTTCCCGGCAGACCGTTTCGATGATGAAATCCGAGCGGTTTTTCCCCAGCACTTGTGCTGCCGCGTCGATCAGGTTCCGCTGGGATTCCCGGGTTCGAAGGTTGATGGGAGCGGTTCTCGTGGCGGTTCTGGGCATGAAAGTTCTCCATTTCCGCATGGTCGGAAGAGAGTGTAGTGTATATCGATTAGATACACAATGAGCTTTGCTCAACTCCGTCTGGGACACCATGCAACTCGATCAGGGCACCGGCAAAGCCTAGACGTGGTGGTGCGGATTCCGATCCTGTATCAGTTCCCTGGCCGTCCGATGAACTACTTTTTTCCATGTTGCGAATCAGCGGATATCGGTTGCAGGCAAGTAGCGATGGACCGGTTCGGTGCGCAGGAAGCGCTCCTCATTGACCCGGCGGTCCGAGCGCCGGGCGCGGCGCCGGTTCGGCGGATCTACTTCCAGGGGACGCAGTTTCGGCAGCGGTGCGCCCCGTGTGGCCGGATAGAGTATTGGCATCACGGCGGGACGGAGCTTCCTCACCACCTCTCCATCGATTCGGAAAGCCAGGTTGACCCGGGGATGGCATTGCGGCCTGCGGTAGATGGCCAGCGGCTCTCCTGGCGGCAGACTGCGTAAGCGTTCCAGATCCTCGAATAGACCTGGGTCGCTTGGATACTCGGGATCGATACGGCGTTGCAGTTGCGCGATCAGGGTTTCCCGGTCGGTTCGTTCAACCCGTGCGGTTCTGACAGCCCAGGTATAACCGACCCGATAGGGGGAGGTATCGCAGATCACGATTTTGCGCACGGCCTGCACTTTGTGCAGACGCAGGTGACCGAGGTTGGCCAGTGCATGCCGCAGGCGATCCATACGTACGACGGATCCGTCCGGTCGGGTGACCGGCACGGTGTCGCGCCCGAAGGCCCGCAGGGCCTGCTCGAGTTGGCGCTTGGCCACATTGACTTGGTACGCCACCTCGAGGGTCTCGCGGGAGGTGCCGATCAGTGCCGGGTAGATCCGGGATTCCGAGGGATGTTGCCCGTCCACGTAGTCGATGGCCATCAACAGCTGGATGGCGCGACGGCGGGCCTCGGCCGGGTCCTCGGTTTTCCAGCCCCAGATCGGGTAGTCCGTTTCTTGCCGCAGACGGGTGGCAAGCGCCTCGAGGGTTTGCTCAAGACGGTGCATGGCGTCGGCGAGTACAGGCTCCAGCGCGGTGGATCTCGACATCGTGATTCCTCAGCGTTGCTGTACTTCCCGTTTGCCCCAGGCGTGGCACTGCTCCAGCAGTTCGGATACCTGGTGGACCTCGTCGTTCCACGCCTTGAGCGCATCGGCGCGCAGCACGGCCAGTGCCGCTGTCGTGTTGGCTCCTTTCAGTGCCGAAGCCTTAGAAATCACGTTGTTGTCCGGCATTGCAGGCCTCTGAGTTGTTCTCTGTCCGTTCTATTCTAGCACGGGCTTTTTATACATACCCCCATATTCACTGCCAAACCATTCAAGCTAAAAACATCAGGATTCTTTTCTTCTCTTTCTCCCGATATCAAGAAGTGTGCCGAATAATTTTGGGGAGAGGGAATGTGGGGGATGTATAATTTGATCAGAAGCAGCGAACGGGAATTGCCTCATGACATCGCCCCTGCATCGTAATCTGCGCAAGCTGGTCGGCCGGCGCTATCGTTACCTGTCGGACGACTGGGTGCTCATCGACATACTGGGCGATGAGGACTGTGTGGTGCTGCAACGCCTGCCGGGCGGCGAGCCCGACCCGCTGCAGACCGACCAGTACGGGCTGGCACGACGTCGCGTGCCCGAGACCCTCACCCTGCCCATCTCCAGCGCGGACGATCCGGACACCTATTCCGAGGAACTGCTGTTGCTGTTCAGCGAAGGCGGCTGATCGCGGCGCAGACGCGTTCGTAGTCTTCCTGGGTGTCCACGCCAGCCGGCGGGGGCTCGTCCACGATGCCCACCGCGATACGCTCACCGGCCCACAGCACACGCAGCTGTTCCAGGGCCTCGTCCTGCTCGATGGGCGCGGGTGACCATTCCTGGTAACGCTGCAGAAAGCCCGCCCGGTAGGCATAGATCCCCAGGTGGCGGTACATACCCTCCGGTCTGACCTCGCCCTGTTCGAAGACGCCGCGCTTCCAGGGTATGGGCGCGCGGCTGAAATACAGCGCCATGCCGTGCCGGTCGGTGACCAGCTTGACCGCATTGCTGTCGAACACCTCATCGGCGTGCAGGGGCACCCCCAGGGTGGCCATCGCCGCATCGGGATGGGCATGCAGGGTGGCCGCCACGCGATCGAGCAGCGCCGGCGGCATCAGCGGTTCATCGCCCTGCAGGTTGACCACCAGGGTGTCCTCGTCCCACCCCATGCGCTCGGCAACCTCGGCGATGCGATCGGTGCCGCTCTGATGATTGGCCGCGGTCAGGCAGACCTCGCCGCCAAAGGCGTGGACGGCCTCGGCAATACGGGAATCATCGGTAGCCACCACCACGCGTGCCGCGGTGCTCTCCTGCGCTCGCTCCCAGACGTGGCGGATCATCGGTTGCCCGGCGATCTCCAGCAGGGGCTTGCCCGGCAGGCGCGTCGAGGCGAAACGCGCCGGGATCACCACGTGGTAGCGCATGCTCAGTCTTCGACCTCTTCGTCGGCCGGCAGCTCGCGCGCTTCCTCGACCAGCATCACCGGGATGTCATCGCGGATCGGAAAGGCCAGGCGGTCGACCTTGCAGATCAGTTCTGCCGCCTCCTTGCGATAGACCAGCTTGCCCTTGCACAGCGGGCAGACCAGGATTTCCAGCAGTTTCTTGTCCATGGGATTCTCCTCGGGGCCGGCAAGTCCGGCGAAAACGGCAGTGTCAGCGGTGCGCCTGTGCGGCCCGTGCCGGCCGCTCGTCGAGCAGCCGTTCCAGACGCTGGATGAAGGGCGCTTCCGGCACCGCCTCGATACGCACCACCCAGGTATCGTCGCGGTGGATCAGGCGACGGCATTTTACGGCATCCTTCTCGGTCATCAGCAAGGGCAGATCGTCGTCGAAGGCGAGATCGGCGGCACTGAAGTCATGATGATCGGGAAAGGCCACGGCCTCGACCCGCAGCCCCTGGCGGCGCAACATATCGAAAAAGCGTTCGGGCCGACCGATGCCGGCGATGGCTCGCACTCGCTCCCCGCGCCAGTCCTCGAGCGGACGCACCCGGCATTCGTCGTGCAGAGCCACTGCCCCGGTCGGACGCATGCGCATCCGGTGTGCGTCGGTCCGGCATTCGCCATTGCAGACCACCAGGTCCACTGAACGCAGGCGCGAGACCGGTTCGCGCAGCGGCCCGGCGGGCAGCATCAGGCCGTTGCCGAAGCCCCCCTGTCCGTCGATCACCACGATCTCGATGTCACGTGCCAGGGCGTAATGCTGCAAGCCGTCATCGGCGATCACGATGTCGCAATCGCTGTGCATCAGCAATGCCTCCACCGCCGCGCCCCGGTCCGGCCCCACGCACACCGGGCAGTCCCCCTGGCGCGCCAGCAGGACCGCCTCGTCACCAACCACCCGAGGGTCGCTGTCGGGCCGGACCTGTTGCGGCCAGTGCCGGGCACGACCGCCATAGCCGCGCGAGACGATGCCCGGACACCAGCCCTGCCCGCGCAGCCACTGTGCCAGCCAGAGTACCAGCGGGGTCTTGCCACTGCCGCCAACGGTGAGGTTGCCGACCACGATCACCGGGCAGGGTGCGCGGTAGCTGCGCCGCAGGCCAAGGTGCCAGGCGGCACGCCGCAACGCGACCAGCTGGCGAAACAGCAACGCGAAGGGAAGGCCGAGCAGCGCCAGCGGCCCGGTGCGCCGCCATTGCGATTCGACCCAATGTTGCAGGCAGCGGGACAAGTTCAGGGTTGCGTCTTGCTGTCCGGTGATCCATTGGCCGTCACGCTCAGCCTGCGCATGCCGAGCTGGGCGGCCACGTCCATGACGGTGACCATGGCCTGCAGGGGTGCCTTGCGATCGCCGGTGACGATCACCGGGATGTCGAGACGGCCGTTGGCCACCTTTTCGATGGCGCGCCGCAGGGTCGCCGCATCGTGCGCGACCAGCTCCTGCTCGTTGACGTAGAAATGTCCCCTGGCGTCGATGGTGACCTCGATCTTGTCCGGCTGTGGGGACTTCTGCTCCACCGCCTCGGCCGAAGGCAGGTCCACCTTCAGTCGCGACTGCTTGTCGAAGGTGGTCGAGACCATGAAGAAGATCAGCATCAGGAACACCACGTCGATCAGCGGCGTGATGTCGACGCGCGGCGGCTCGGGACGGCGGGGACGCATGTTCATGAATCAGTGCTCCCGTTCGCCCTGCATGACCTCGATCATCTTCATGGCCTGGGCCTCCATGCCGATCACCAGTTGATCGACCCGACCACTGAGATGGCGATGGAAGATGAGTGCCGGGATGGCCACGCTGAGACCGGCCGCGGTGGTGATCAGTGCCTCGGAGATACCGCCGGCCAGCACCGCCGGATTGCCCACCCCGGCGGTGGTGATGGCCGTGAAGACCTTGATCATGCCGATCACGGTGCCCAGCAGGCCCAGCAGGGGGGTGATGGCGGCGATGGTGCCCAGCGTGTTGAGATAGCGCTCCAGCTCGTGCACCACCTGACGGCCTTCTTCCTCGATGGCCTCCTTCATCACCTCGCGCGTGTGCTGGCGGTTGATCAGCCCGGCCACGAGCACCCGGCCCAGCGGTGAGCCGTCACGAATGGCCGTGATTTGCGCTGTGTCGAGATTACCCTCCTTGTAGAGTTGCCAGATCTGTGTCACCAAGTTCTCGGGGATGACCCGGCGGGTGCGCAAGGCCCAGAGCCGCTCACCGACGATCGCCATGGCGATCACCGAGCAGGCGATGATGGGCCACATCAACAAACCACCGGCCTTTACCAGTTCGAACACGCGTCTTCTCTCGTCGTGATGGTTGGACAGGCACGAATCATACTGGATGGGAAGAGCGGCCCCAAGGCCATGCGCCGGCAACATGCGCATCCCGCGTGCCGGAGCGCCCGGGTGGCTTACGGCGGCGACCGGCGGCAAGCCACATCCCGCACCTGCCAGTAGCGGCGATGTTCCTGCGTGCGCGGGACAATCGTCATGGCGCCGGCAGCGAGACGGATGTGCAGGCTGCCACATCCATCGGTGCGCCAGCGCACGGCGCCGACCGCGGCCCAGCGCCGGTCTATCTCGGAACGCGGAAAGCGATAACGGTTGCGATAGCCGGCGGTATAGACCACGTGCCGCGCACTCACCGCCTTCACGAATGCCTCCGAGGACGAGGTCGTACTGCCATGATGTCCGGCCACCACCAGATCGAAGGGGGCCCGGGAGCGCGCCCAGGGCAGCAATGCCTGTTCGACCGCGGTTTCGGCGTCGCCCATCAGCAGCACCCGCCTGCCCTGCCCCTCGATGGCGAGCACGCAGGAGGCGTTGTTGCCGCGTCGTCTTGCCGCCCAAGGCGGTTGTATGAAGCGGAAAGACACCCCGTCCCAGGCCCAGTGTTCGCCGGCAAGACAGCGGCGTGCCGGCACGGCGACTCGCCGCGGCTCGCCGCTGAGTACCTCATCGACGCGGATACCACGCACCAGGGCGGCGGCTGCGCCAGCGTGGTCGCGATCGCCATGACTGAGTACCAGGCGGTCGATGGCCGTCACCCCGTGATGATGCAACCAGGGCAGGACCACTGCATCGGCCAGGTTGAAGCCCCCCGGATAGGCCGGCCCGGTGTCGTAGATCAGCCGGTGCCCGGCAGTGCGCACTACCACGCTCAGACCCTGCCCCACGTCGAGCACGTCGATCTCGAAGTCGCCGTTGGCCAGATCGGGCACGCGCGGCAGGTGCAATGCCAGCAACAACAGCAGGCCAGGCCAGCGCAGCCGCCAGCCTGGCGGGGCCAGTAGCGCCAGTACCGCCAGGGAGAGCAGCGCGATCGTCGCCGGCTCACCCGGCGGTCGCGGAAAGGGAGTGGCCAGCACCGCGGCCTGTTGCAGGGCCGTCCAGAGCCATTCGAGCAGGGCCTGCACGCCGAGCAGCGGCAGGTCGGTCCAGCCCGACAGCGCCAGGGAAAGCAACAGCGCGGGCATCAGCAGCAGGCTGAACACGGGCACCAGCAACAGGTTCACCGGCACCGACAGGGCCGCCGGCGGCATGTCGAAGGCCAGCAGCACCGGATACAGGGCCAGGCTGATCCCGAGTTGTACACCAAGCCATTGCCGCCAGGCAGATCTTCCCCGCAGGTGCGGCAGCATGGCCAGAATTGCCGCCACCGCGACGAAAGACAACCAGAAACCGGCATCGAGCAAGGCGGTCGGCTCACTGGCGAGCACCACCAGCAGCACCACTGAAAAGGCGTCCGGCAGGGTCATGCGCTCCCGCCGCCACAGCAGCCAGGCGCTCACTGCCAGCATCAGCAGGGCCCGCCGCGCCGGCACGCCGAACCCCGAGACCAGGGCATAAGCGGTAGCGAATGCCAGTCCCAGCGAGACCGCCACCAGGCGCGCCGGGATGCGCCGACAGGCCGGCGTGCGTCGCCAGATCCAACCCGCCAGCCCACCGGCCAGCGCAGCGATCAGGCCGATATGCAGACCGGAGATGGCCAGCAGATGGCTGGTGCCGGTCCGTTGCAGGACCTGGCGCATGGCGTGGTCGATCCCGCTGCGGTCCCCGAGCGTCAGCGCCAGCAGCAGTGCCTGTCCTGCGCCTTCACGGGTATGCGCCAGCAGTGCCTCGCGCCACCCCTGGCGCAGGCGTTCCAGCCAGCAGCAGGCGGCCTCGCCCAGCAACTGCCGTTCGCCGCGCGACACGTATCCGCGGTAACGAATGCCCTGCCGGTACAGCCAGCCGGCATAGTCCCAGCTGCCGGCATTGCGATGACCATGTGCGGGGCGCAGGCGTAGCGTCGTGCGCCAGCGTTGTCCCACCTTCAGGGGTGGTGCGCTGCGCCACGACAGGCGCACGCGCCAGTCGCCATGCTGGGCCTCGCCCTGCCGTTCGAGCCAGTCGATGCGCACCACCAGCCGGGTGATGCCCTGACGCACCACCGGCAGACGCTCGATCACCCACTCGGCCTGCCAGTCGGCACGCTCCACCGGCCAGGGCAAGGCGGGCGGCCAGTTCACCCGGGCCTGTGTCGCAGCAATCAACCAGCCGGCCAGCGCCCAGAGCAGCCAGGTACTGCCGTTGCGATCGCGCAGCACGACAGCGAGCAGCAGCGCCATGCCTGCGACCAGCGCGACAGCGCCCCAGGCAGGCAATACGGCGGCCCGTTGCAGCCACCAGCAACCCAGCAGAAAGAATCCGGCCTTCCCTGGCATCGGATAGATTCGGTTGATTGGACTTCCGCCCGATTCTACTACCAGGAGTCCCGGATCAGGTCCCGCTCCCGCTTGCGCTCTGCCTGTCCTGGCTCCGTGTTGCGGCCCTTGCCAATGGCCTGCCATTGCCTGCGGGCCGTGCCTTGATCCGGAACAGGCAGAGCGCTCTGAGCGTTGCTTTACTCAGGGTTGTCTCAGTATGCTGGGCGCATGCCATATCCGCTGCCATTGCACATCGTT
>CAYMWJ010000054.1:0-13657 GCA_964394235.1 uncultured Sedimenticola sp.
GCACGATCGGAGACAGTGTCTTCATGTGGCGGGAGGTGTAACGCAGAAAACACAGGGATCCGTGCCTTTTCCCAACCATTCAACATCATCATCAGAGTCCCAACACAACCTTTGCACTGATGGCAATCTGATAGAGGATCTGGCTGAGATCCTTGACGATCTGGCGCGATTTCACATCGATCTTGGGCAGCACCAATATCTGGTCGCCATCGCGGACCTGGTGTCGACTCGCGCCTGTCACGTCCAGCAGCGATATGGCGTGGTGCTCCACTTCCTCGAAGGTCCCGTCCCGGTGCGCCAACACCACCCGCGAGGCATCGGCGTTCTGACTGTAGCCGCCTGCTGCCTTGATATAGTCTTCCAGGCCGTAATCGGCGCTGTAGGCGATGGCGGTGGGAAACAGTACTTCCCCACTGACCACGACCAGGCCATCACGCGTGGGCACGCGGATGATGTCGCCGTTTTCCAGCAGCAGGCGGTCCCGGTCGGCCTTGCGGGTGATGATGACCTGCCCCAGCGGTTCGATCTGCCGTGCCCGTTCCACCCACTGGAGAATGAGCGCCGCTTCCTCCTTGCGCAGCCGCGCCTCGTCGCTGGTTCCCGAGCGCGCGGTGAGCACGGCATTTTCCAGGGCCTTCAGCGTGTCTTGCAGGATGCGTTTCTGGCGTTCTTTCACGCTCCTTCTGAACAGTTGCAGGCTGTCGATATCGGACCGGTCCGAAAACTCGATGCGGCCCAGCAGGTCGCCCAGCCGACTGCCGTAGGGCAACACGTATTCCTGCGCGCTTTCGTGTTCGCCTTCCACCCGCACCGTGATGGTGCCGGGCTTCTTGTCGGCGACGAATTCGACCTCGTCGCCGTCGAGCAACTCGACGTCCGGAGCCTGGGCCAGCGAGTAATATTCGACATTACGCACCGTGCCGGTGTTGCGCACCACCCGCACATGGGTGGCATTCGCCAGCGGCTTGGCCAGGCCGATCAGGCCGGCCAGGCGAAGCCGCTGGCCGGCAAACTCGAACCGGTTGGGGTTCTCCACCAGGCCGGCGGCCTTGACCGTGTGCTTGCGTGGCGGCACGAAGATGACATCCCCATCGGCGAACTGCACAAGAGGGATGGTGCCATCCAGCAGGAATTCGTACAGGTTGACCCGCTGCCGGATCCGCTCGCCGCGCTTGACCAGAACCTCCAGGAAGCTGCCGCGGTCGGGATCGATGCCGCCGGCCTGGTCCAGATAGTGCAACAGGCTGTCCATGCTGGTGCCATCGTAGAGCCCGGGCCTCCGCACGAAACCGCTGACGAACACCCGAACCGGCTGCGCAGCTTCGAGGCTGGCATAGCTGAGCACATTCTTCTGGTACACCTTGCGCACCGCATTCTGCACCACCTGCTGGATGGCCTTGCTACGCACACCGGCCAGCCTGACCGGCCCGACATTGGGCAGAAAGACATTCCCCCGCGGGTCGACCGTGACCGTGGAATCGAACTGGAAGGCGCCCCACAGGCGGATGTGCACCTTGTCGCCGATTGCCACCACGTAGTCGGGGTTGAAGGTAGTAGCTCCCCCCCGGGTAAAGGCCCCGCTGAACAACTGCGCGCCGAAGACGTCGCTTTCCGGGACGGCACCATAATCGAACCCTTGCGGTGCCGTCTTCGCGACCTTGGTATCCTGGAAAGTGGCTGGCTGAGTGGTCACCTGCGTGCCTTCCTGTCCACCCGCATTTGCAATGCCCAGCGCCTTGTCGATACCCAGGAAATCGGCTGACCAGGCCAGGCCTGCCCACCAGATCATGAGCAACAGGACAAGGCACACCCGTACCTGTGGTTTTTCGATCATCATTTCTGCTTCAATCCTTGTGGTCTCGCACCACCGCCAGCATCAGGTGGATCAGGCCCGCGACGATGAGCGAAAACAACACGAACACGATGCTGTTGTAGAGTCTTCTCGGCTGCTCCGGGTACTCCGGCAATGTCGGCGACTGCAGCACAGATACCTTCTTCAGCTTCCGGCTGGCCTCGACCCGCCCCTTTTCCAAGGCCGCCAGGGCCGACTTGTAGGCTTCCTCGGTAAAACCGGCCTCGAGTTCGAGGCGCTGGTATTCTTCCAGGGCCCGGTTGAGGGTAACGTCGGAGCGCGTCGAGGCGAGTCCCTCCTTTTCCTTTTCGATCTGCTTTTCGATGGCGGCAATCTGCTGCTTGATCTGCACGACCGCCGGGTTGCTCGACACCAGGTACGCCCGCATGGCATTCAGTTTGGTCTGCAGGTCTGCGCGAGTGGACTCGAGCTTGGCGATCAGCGCCACCCGGCTTTCGACGGCCGCCTGCGGCGAGACCAGTTCCTTCCTGTTCTGGAACCGTACCAGCGCGTCGCGCGCCGCGTGGGCGCGCTTGCGCAAGCGCTCGACCTGCTCTTCGAGAAAGGTCACCTGCTCCAACGCCAGGCGCTGGGACAGGTCGTTCATGAAGTGCTCGCCTTCGGAGACCATCCTGCGGGTAATCGCCTGCGCCACGCCGGGATCAAAGGCCTGCGCCTGAATCACCAGCACCCCGGCATAGTCGTCGTATTCGACCGAGACCCGGTCGAGAAAATACCGGTGGAACTCTTCCATGGGTTCATCCTGGTCCCACATGCGCGAGAACGCATCATGCGACGAGTCACTGTAATGCTGACGCAGGCCCAGCTCGACATCGAGCTTCTTCAGCATGTCCACCGACAACAGGTAATCGCGCAACAGCATCTGGTCTTCCTGCGAGCCACCGCCTGCGATACCACTCAACAGGGAGCCAAAGTCCAGCGAGGGTGCCACGTTGAGGTCCGCACGTTGCACGATGACATGCGTCTCGGACACGTATCGGTCCGAGGCGACGAAAGTCCAGTAGATCACACCCAGCAAGGCCGTCAGCAGCGCCAGGCTCAACAGGGGGTGACGACGCCAGGCAGGGCGACGGTGCGGCGGCGCGACAGACACCTCGGGAAGCACGGTCTTTTCCACTGCCTGGTTCATCGGGCATTACTCTCGTGGTAGGCCTTGAGGGCATCGTCGATGTCGTCGAACCAGTAGGCACGCCCCTCGTGCAACCAGACACCAGCCTGACAGAACTGGCGCAGCACGTTGTCCTGGTGCGCGACCATGATCAAACCGGCCCGATCGACCAGGTCACGGAAGGCCTGTTGCGCCTTCCTGCGAAAGACAGCATCGCCCACCGCCGTCAGCTCGTCGGTCAGGTAGACATCGAAATCGAATGCCAGCGACAGCGCAAACTTGAGCCGCGCGTTCATGCCCGTGGAATAGGTCTGGATCGGTTCGTCGAAGGATTCACCCAACTCGGAGAAGCCGAGCACATAGTCCTCGATGTCACGTATGTCTGCCTCGGGCACGCCATGTATCCGGCAGACGAAACGCACGCTCTGCCTCCCCGTCATCCTACCGTGCAGTCCGCCGGTCAGTCCCAGTGGCCAGGAGACCCGGCAATGCCGCCGTATCTCGCCCCAAGTAGGATGGTCCACGCCTGCGATCAGGCGCAGAAGGGTGGACTTCCCCGCGCCGTTGCGACCGATGAGGCCCAGGTTGACGTGCGCGGGAATGGTCATCGACACGTCACGCAGCACCCACCGACCCGGACCGTGCAGGGTGCGATACCGCTTGGACAGGGCTTCGATCTCGATCATCTCGCGATCAACCTCACAGCAAAACGGCGATGCAAGGCCAAACCGAGCACGATCAGTACCAAGGCGGTGGCCAGAGGGTACCAGAGATCCAGACTATCGACCGGATGGTAATGTGGAGCGAATCCCAGTCGCAATCCCTCCACCCCGTGTATGACAGGATTGAGCAACACCCAATCTCGATAGGGTTGTGGTATGGCCGAGGCGGGAAAGATCACGCCCGACAGGAAATACAGCGGCATCATGGCCAAGGTAATGATCTCGCCCAGCTCCGGAACGAGTTCGACCGCCACCGAGGTCACCAGCCCGAATCCCATGCCCAGTAGCCACAAGGAGACCAGCTCACCCAGCGCCAGCAGAGGATCGCCTGGCACCACGGACAGCCCCGCCAGCCCTCCCCCCGCCAGCATGATCAAGATCACGAACACCGTGATCACACCCTCAACGCAGCCCCGCACCAGCACCGTATCCACAGGTTTGAGCTGGCGATAGGTGAGCAAGGACTTGTTCACGGTTACCGCACGCATGGCCAGCATGGCAGTACGCCGGAACATGAAAAACCCCAGCATGCCGACCATGATCCAGACCGCCGTCTCGATGCCACCGAGCTTGCGCACTCGCACCACTGCGAAGATGAATACCAGTATGAGCACATTGACTACCGGTTCGGCAAACAACCACAGCGTCCCCGCACGCTTGGAGAAGAGTCGCACCAGCGCCTCCCGCAGAAATAGAGCCTTCCACACCGAGCGCGTGATGGCCCAGTCATTTCTGGCCCCGTCGGCGCGATGTCCCGGAGATTGGCTAGCTACTTGCACTGAAGCGCCTCCCGCAACACGTTGACCGCCAGGTGCAATTGTGTGTCGGTATGCATGGCGCTGAGAAAAAACCGCAGCCGCGCAGCCTTTTCCTCGACCGCCGGGTAGATGATGGGCTGCACATTGATGCCCTTCTCGAACAGCCACTGCGACAGGCGAGTGGCCTTGACTGACCCACCCATCAGCGCCGGCGTGATGGCGAAGCCCTCGGACAGGCCGGTATCGATGCCAGCCTCCTGGGCCATCTCGAGAAATTCCCGGCTGCGCCTGCGCAGGCGCGCCACCCGTTCCGGTTCTTCGAGCATGATCTGCAACGCCGCCAGCGAGGCGGCTGCCAGAGGTGGCGAAATGCCAACGCTGTAGACAAAGCCCGGCGCACCGTAGCGCAATTGCTCGACCAACGCGGCGCTACCGGCGATGTAACCACCGCAACTCGCCAGAGTCTTGCTGAGAGTGCCCATCCAGATGTCCACATCCCGGCCGTCCACGCCGTGATGTTCGTGCAGTCCCCTGCCCCGCTCGCCCAGCACGCCAAGGGAATGGGCCTCGTCCACCATCAGGAAGGCCTGGTGACGCCGCTTGATGGCTACCAGCGCCCGCAGGTCGGCGGTATCGCCGTCCATGCTGTAGAGCCCTTCGACCACGATCAGCACCCGTTCGAAGCGGCCGCGCGTCTCGGTCAGCAGCGCGTCCAGTGCGCCCAGATCGTTGTGCGGAAAGCTGCGGCGGGTGGCGCCGGAAAGCCTCGCGCCTTCCAGGATGGAGTTGTGAATGAGACTGTCGTGAACGATCAGGTCCTTCGGCCCGAACAGGTGACCGATGGTACTCACGTTGGTGGCGTGGCCACTGACGAAGACCACACAGTCGTCTACCCCGTAAAGTTCGGCCAGCGCCGCCTCGAGTTTGCGCTGCACCGGGCGCTCGCCGGCCACCAGGCGACTGGCCGAAGCCGATGTGCCATACAGCGAGATAGCCTCCTGCGCGGCGCGGTTGACCCGGGGATGTCCGGCCAGCCCCAGGTAGTTGTAGCTGGCAAAGTTGACGTAGCTGCGTCCGTCGATCTGGGTCGTCGCACCGGCGACCCCCTCGTGCACCCGGAAGAAGGGATTGTCCAGGCGCATCTTGTCGGCGCCCAGTCGTGCTACCTGAATCTTCTTGTACGCGGGGAAGAGATCGAAGCGGGTATATTCCGGAGGCACCTTGTGTTGGGGCGCCACGGCATTGCGAAGGTTCCGCGCGACCCGGGTGCCGCCGCTGGTACGCTGGTGGCGTGACAGGAAGCGACCGATCAGCCGATCCTTCAGTTCCGTCTTGGCGTCCACCTTGCTCCGTTCGCTCATCGTACGGCTTCCTTATCCTGTGCCAGCCGCAGAGCCTGCTTGATCTCGTCGGCAACCCCAGCCATACCCGGCGTGGCCACGTCCACAGCGTGCTGGTCGGCAAGAGTGTCGATTATATCATCCAGCTCATCTTCTGACATACCATCGGACACCTCGCCGTCGCCCAGCAGACGGGCGACGAGATGCTCGACGATCTGGTCCACACTGGGGCTTTGGCTCAGCAGCATCATGGGCAGGCGAATACCCACCTGCGCCTCCAGCGCCACCACCAGCTCCGCTCCCATGAGCGAGTCCAGGCCCATCTCGCGCAGCGGACGGGCTGGATCGACCTTGTCCTCGGCCAGCCCGAGGATCTCGGCGATCTCGCGCACGATCACCTCGCGGACCAGATCACTGACCTCGTCGCCGGACTTGCCAGCAATCCGCTGGCGGAAATCTGCCTCGTCCTCGCTCACAGCCTCGCCGCACAGGCGGGCCATGAGGGCAAACCGGGTCATGTTGCCCGCCCCAAGGTAACGCGCCAGCGTCGGCCAGGACATGTCGGCCACCCCGAGCACCGTGGTGTCGGATTCCAGCAAACGGTCGAGTACGGAAAGGGCACGTTCCGCCGGCAGGGGTGGCGCGCCCAGGTGCGCCTCCAGGCTGTCGCGAACCGATTCGTTACGTGTGAGATAACCGGCATCGCCAATAGGGCCCCAGCCGACGCAGACGGCAGGCAGGCCCTGGGCGCGACGCAGGGCGGCCAGCGACTCGAGGTAGGCGTTGGCCGCCACGTAGTTGGCCTGGCCGGGATTGCCGATATAGGTGGTGATCGACGAATACAGGATGAAGTGATCCAGCGGCAGTTCGCGAGTCGCCTTGTGCAAGTACCAGGCACCCTGTGCCTTGGCCGCCAGCACCTTGTGCAGCCGCTCCAGGTCGAGCTGGGTGATGAAGCCGTCATCGATCACCATGGCCGCATGCAGCACCCCGGCCAGCGGCAAACATTCGTGGCGCACCTCATCGACCAGACGGGCAACCGCCTCCCCGTCGCTGACATCACAGGCCTTGACGGTGACTCGGGCGCCCAGCGATTCGATCGAGGCAACGGCCGCCTCGGCACCCGGCGTCTGCATGCCCCGGCGCCCCACCAGGATCAGTTCGCCGGCACCACGGCGGGCCAGCCAGCGCGCGGACGCCAGGCCGAACCCGGACAGCCCTCCAGTGACCAGATAGGCCGCGTCACTACGCAACCGGGCCTGCGGCATCTCGCCCCGCGGTGGCTCGACCGGCAACTCCTGTCCGGCCATGCGGACCACGATCTTGCCGATGTGGCGGGCCTGCTGCATGGCGCGGAAGGCATCGACGATATGGGTCGCCTCGAAGACCTGGCTGGGCAGGGGGTAGAGCACCCCGTCCTCGAACAGGGCCATCAGTTCGCGGAACAGGCGACCAGCCAGCTCCGGCCGCGACACCAGCAGCTGGTCGGCATCGATGCCGAAGTAACTTATGTTGTCCTTGAACGGGCGCAGGCCGATCGGCGTGTTCTCGAAGAAGTCGCGCTTGCCCAGCTCGAGGAAACGCCCGAAGGGCCGCAGCACCCGCAGGTTGCGGCGGATCGCCTCGCCGGCCAAGGAGTTGAGCACCACGTCGACGCCCTCGCCCCCGGTGTTGTCGAGGATCTGGTCGGCAAAGTCCAGGCTGCGTGAATCGTAGACGTGATCGGCGCCCAGCAGACGCACGAAGGCGCGTTTCTCGTCGCTGCCTGCGGTGGCATGGATCTCGGCGCCCAGGTGCCGCGCGAGCTGGATGGCGGCGATACCCACACCACCCGCCGCGCCATGGATCAGAACCCGTTCGCCCGGTTGCAGGCGGGCCAGGTGTTGCAATGCGTAGTAGACGGTAAAGAACACCGTTGGCACCGTCGCAGCCTGTTCGAACTCCCAGGCGGCGGGCTTGGGCGCCAACGCGTCCTCGCGGGTGACCACATGGCTGCCGAAACAGGCCGAGCCGAACCCCATGACTGCGTCGCCCTCGCGGAAGCGGCTCACCGACGCCCCGACCCGGGTCACCCGGCCAGCGAACTCCAGCCCCAGACTGGCACCGGCAAAGCCCTTTTCCACCGCCTCGTCGGGCAACATACCCATGGCATACATCACATCGCGGAAATTGAGGCCTGTGGCCACCACCTCGACCTCGACCTCGTGCGGGCCAGGATCAGCGGGTGCCTGCGCCAGCCAGACGAGATTCCTGAGCTGACCGGGAACATAGAAGTCGAGCCGAAAACGCTTGGGCCGCTGCGCCTCCGCCGGAATGGGTGGCTCGACGGGCGCCATCTGCACGATGCGCCGCCCCGCGGCGGACAACAGTACCTCGTTGGCGCCATCGCCATACAGCAATTCGCGCACCAGCAGTTTCATTGCCCGCGGCGAGTCGAGCGTCGGATCAAGATCGATCAGGGTGGCCGACAGCTCGGGCTGTTCGTTCATGATGACCCGCCCCAGACCCCAGAGGACCCCGTGACCGGCTCGGGGAGTCATGCCATCACGCACCCGTTCGGAACCGGCGACCGCCTCTCCGCCTCGGGTCACGATCCACAGGCGAAGCCCCTGCCTCTCCTGCATCGCCAACGCCCGGGCCAACCGCAACAAGGCCACCGCACTGGCCTCATCCGGAGCATCGGCGGCTTCGCCCGCCAGCCAGACGAGATGCCCCGCCCCGTCGGGCAAGGCAACCTCATCCTCCGGGGCAGCACCAGCCAGCCGCCGGACCTGCTGGTTGTGGCCAGCCAGCTCGGAGGCCAGGGCATCTGCGAAGTCGTCCTGCAACGGATCGCTGGCCATGAGCCACCATGTCGCCGCCTCGACCCGGGGCTCGGGACGAGCCTCCTCCTGCTCCAAGGCCCGCGCCAGCAGCAGCCAGGCACCCAAATAGAGCTCGTCGTCGTGCTGTACGGATTCCACCGCCCTGAAGCCGGCATGTGGCAGGACATCCCGCCAGTAGCCCGGTTCTCGCGCGGCCACCCCCGCCTGTTCTGGTGCCAGAACATGATCCAACAGTTGCACGGCATCGTCCGCGAAGCGGTCGGCCATCACCAGCACGCCTCCCTCGGCGAGGCAGTCCCTCAGGTGGCACAAGGCCCGGTCGCGCCCCGACAGGAAGACCGCCGCATCGCGAAGCACCAGGAGGTCGAAGGCCGCCGGGGCCTCAGGCGGCAATACCGGCGCGTCGGCCTCGTCGTTCCAGCGCCCGCGCCAGCAATCTTCGGGCAGATCCCCGCTGACATTTTCCTGTTCACCGAGCGAAACCACGACATAGTCGAGCGAGAAAGTGGCGTTCCGCATGACGGCCTGTGCCAGGCGCGGGCTGCCACAACCGATCTCCAGCACCCGCAGACGGCGCGTGGCGGGCAACGCCTCACCGGCCCTGCGGACCAGCCGTTCCAGCGTATCCAGGACCTCGGCATGCAGGGGCGAGGTATCGTAGAGCAACTCGCCATGTGGGCTGTCCAGCACCGCCCGCGCCAGCGTCTCGTGCGCCAGGCGACCCTCGAACAGTTCGGCCAGCCGATCGCCGATCAGACCCAGCAGGGCCAGCTCAGGCATACTGGCCGGGTACTCCCGCAGCAACACCTCCCAGACCGAAGCAGCGGGCGGCAGGTTGCGCTCGTCCAGTGTCCAGTCGTCACCTTCCTTGCGCAGCAGCTTTTCTTCCTGGAGCCGGTTGGCGGCCCAGGCGAACAAGGTGGAGCCAGTCCCTTCGGTCTCATCGAGTACTTCGCAACTGCGACGAAAGGCGTCCGGACGGTCTGCCGAGAACCGCCGGAAGGCCTCTCCGATCAACGCCAGCGTCAGGCCCTCGAGCAATGGCAGGTATTCACGCACGGTCCGGCAGTCGATCGGGCCGTCTCCGCCGGCCAGGCAGCGGGCTGCCAGGCTCGCCAATTCCCCGGGCGTCGGCACCTCACTCGTCGGCTGATCAGCTTCCAACGGCCGCAGGTGGAGCCGGTTGTGCCAGCAGGCCGGCAGCCCTCGGTCGGCACGATGTACGGGCACAGCCCGGAAACGGCAGTCTTCCAGCCAACCTACCAGCTGCCCATTACTGTCACGGAGCAGGATCTCGGCGCGGATCGAGCGCAACCCGATATGATGAACCTTGAGCACGAAGTGGGCCACACCGGCCCCCTGTCGCCACAACCGCAGGCGGCCGATACGGGTCGGCACGAAGGGCACCCCTTCGTCGGCAGCGATCTGTTCCTCGAAAAAGTCGATCAGGGCCTGGAAACAGACATCGAGCACCGCCGGGTGCAGGCAATATTGGCCCATCTCGTCCCGGATGGCGGGGGGGGGAGCGATCTCGCCTTCCAGCACACCCTCAATAGGCCAGCGTCGGGAATGCCGCAGCCCGCGGAACGCCGGCCCATATTGCAGTACCACCCGATCGGTCAGCGCATAGTGGCATTCCGCATCCCGTTCGATCGCGTCGCCGGAGACCGGCCAATCAGGCAGCGTCGGCAGCCCGGACGGCAGCTTGCCGGGCAGACGGCCCAGCGCGTGCAGTTGCCAGTCCTCGTTGGCCAGGCGGGGACGGCTGAGGATGCGGAAACCACGATCCCGTGCATGGATCTCGAACCGCGTCTGCCGGGATTGCCCGTCTTCGAAAACCATGGGCGAGACGATGTCGAGTTCCTCGAGATCGATCCCTTGCTCGCCATCCAGCCAGCAGGCCGCTGCGGCCAGCGCCATCTCGGCAAAGGCCGCACCGGGCAGCACCACCGCACCGTCCACGACATGATCGCCCAACCAAGGACAGCTGACCGGGTCGATGCTGTTCTCCCAGGCGAGGTCCGGCCCCGGCATGCGCCAGCCCAGCAGTGGGTGCTCGCGGTATCGGTCGAACAGCCCCAGCGCTTCCTGGGTGCGCGGCAGCCAGTAGGCGGTCTTGTCCCATGCGTAGCGGGGCAGATCGATCCATGCCCCGGTCACCGGGAAGCAGGCCTCCAGGCGTTGCTCGTCGAGCGCCAGAATGCGGTTTACCGTATCCAGGATCACCTGCAAGCCATCATCGCCGCGGCGCAGAGTCGACAGCACCCGACCCCGCTTTCCCTCGGATTCCAGCGTTTCGCAGAGATAGCGCTTGAGGATGGGATGCGGCGAAATCTCGACGAGGATACGGCAACCGCTATCCAGTAATCCCTGGACGGCATTGGCGAACTGTACCGGCCGGCGCACGTTGCGCCACCAGTAGTCCGTATCCAGCGGACCCTCGAAGCGCGCACCGCTGACCGTGGAAAAGAAATCGATGCGCGCACCGGTCTGCGGCGTGAACCCGTCCAGGGAGGCCTGCAACGACTCGCGAATCGGGTCCATAGCCGAGCTGTGAAAGGCGTAGTCCAGGTCCAGCACACGGCAGAAGGTGCCCTTTGAGTCCAGATGATCGGCCAGCGCGAGGATGTCGACCTCGGCGCCCGATACGGTGCAATTACCCGAACTGTTGACACCGGCAATCTCAAGCCCGGGGAATCGCTCGGCGATCAGCGTTGCCAAGGCATCGGCAGACATGGCCACTGCCGCCATGCGACCACTGCCGCGCGCCAGTCCCTGGGCCGCGCTGCGCTTGCAGATCACCTCCACCGCCTGCTCCAGGTCGAGCAGCCCGGCTGCCCAACCAGCGGCCACCTCGCCCACACTGTGCCCACAGACCGCCTCCGGCACGATCCCCTCCGCGCGCAACAGTTCAGTCAGCGCCACCTGGATAGCGAACAGCGCAGGTTGAGCAACCTCCGTATCGGCCAAGCGCGAGGCATCCGGCTCGCTGTGGATTTCCTCGAGCACCGAAAACCCGGCGCACTCGGCAATCATGGCATCGAGTCGCTCCATCTCCTCGGCAAAGACCGGGGATTCGTTCAGCAGGGTGCGCGCCATGCCATGCCACTGGGCGCCATTACCCGCGTACACGAACGCCAGGCGACCGCGCTCGGGCAGTGCCTCTTCGAATACCGCGCCGGCCGCACTCTCGCCACCGGCGACCTGGTCGAGTATCGAGACGATGCCTGCGGGGTCGTCGGCACGCACCAGCAGGCGTTTGTCCAGCCGTTCCCGCCGGAAACAGGCGCCATGAGCGATGTCGTAATAACGTTCCGGCACCTGGCGTACGCGCTCGGCGTAGCAAGACGCCAGTGCGCGAAGCGAAGCATCGCTGCGCGCGGACAGCAGCAGCGGTGGCATGGCCTCGGACCGAACAGGAGGCGATGTCCGGGGCGCATCGTGCGCCCGCAACAGGACATGTGCATTGGCGCCACCAAAGCCGAAGGAGTTGACCCCGGCCACCGGGGACGCCTTGCCGGACAGACGCCGGGGCATGTCGACCGGTTCGAGATTGAGCGCTTCGAAATCGATATTGGGGTTGCGCTGCTCCAGGTGCAGGACAGGCGGGATCTCGCGGTGCTTGAGCACCAGCACGCTCTTGATCAGCCCCGCCATCCCCGAAGCAGGTTCGAGATGCCCCAGGTTGGTCTTGACCGAACCGATGGGCAGCGGTCCGTCGGCGCGTTGCCGACCATAGACCCGGCCGATTGCCTTGGCCTCGACCGGGTCACCCACGGGGGTCCCGGTGCCGTGCGCCTCGAGATAGTCGATATCGCTGGCTTCGAGCCCTGCTTCGGCCAGCACGCGGGACATCAGCTCGACCTGCCCTTCGACGCTGGGGATGGTCAGACCGGTCTTGCGCGCACCGTCCGCGTTGACCCCGGTGCCGAGGATGACCGCATGAATCCGGTCGCCATCGGCCTCGGCATCCTCCAGGCGCTTGAGGACCAGCACGGCGCCCCCCTCGGAGCGCACGTAACCCTGTCCGCCCGCATCGAAGGCGCGACACTGTCCCTGGGGTGACAGCATGGAGGCCTTGGAAAAACCGACGAAGGGATAGGGATGCAGCAACAGGTTGATACCGCCCACGATCGCCAGGGACGACTCACCCAGCCGTAGACTGTTGCATGCCTGATGCAGCGCCACCAGTGATGACGAACAGGCGGTATCCACGGCCAGCGAGGGACCGTGCAGATCGAAAACATAAGACAGGCGGTTGGCCGCAATGCTGAGGGTGTTGCCCGTCATGGAATGCGTCCCCATGACCGACAGGTCGTCGAGGCTGCGCATGCCATAGTCGACACCGGAGATCCCGACGAAGACACCGGTATTGCTGCCGCGCAGGCAGGCCGGACGAATGCCGGCATCCTCCAGGGCTTCCCAGGTCAGCTCCAACAGAAGACGCTGCTGGGGATCCATGAGCGCGGCCTCGCGGGGCGAGATGCCGAAAAACGCCGCATCGAAACGATCCACGTCGGACAGGACACCGGCACGAAAAGTCAGGCTGCGACCGGGTTCGTTCGGATCAGTGTGATGCAGCTCATCGACCGGCCAGCGTCGAGAATCGATCTGGCTGATCAAGTCCTTTTGTGCCTTGAGTGCTTCCCAGAAACCTTCTTCATTGGAAAGGTCACCAGGAAAACGCAAGGCCATCCCTACCAGCGCGAGCCGCATATTCCCCCCAAACCTCGAACTCCCAAACGGCTATCGAACGCCCCTGTGGCTTTCGGGAATCGTTCTTCTTCCTTGGCAAGCCTGGCGAGCAAGGAGCGGGAGGCAGGGCCACCTCCGTTGCGCCCCTCTTCCAACCTTTCCCACATCAGCGGGTATGGTGATGACCGCCATTCCTCACCATTTCTCCGACCCGCTCCAACGCGTCAGGCGACACGGTATCCGAGCCAGAAAAACCGCAGCAATCTTATCCTGAAATACACATTCACGTCACCAATCGAGAACCAACTTAAAAGGCGCTTTCGCCTTTCTCACACG
>CAYMWJ010000055.1:0-6866 GCA_964394235.1 uncultured Sedimenticola sp.
CAGGCAGCGCTGGCAAGCCACCTGCGGCGAGAGTCGGAAATATGACAAAGTAGAAGTAAAACCCTTTGCTGGGCTATAGTTAGCCGCAAATTGTCAGGTGCCTTGGAGGATCTCGCCCGGCCGGACGGGATATGCGGTACCACGCAATACCACAGGGAGCATTCTGCGATGGTTTGTCGCTTCAGGGGGACTTTCATGGTTCGTAGTCTGGCGGTTGCCGTGGCCTTGGCGTTGGGCAGCGTCTCGATTCCGGTGCACGCACTGGGTCTGGGAGACATCAAGACGGCTTCCGCACTGAATCAGGAGTTCAAAGCCGATATCGCATTGCTGTCGGTGGCCAAGGGCGAGCTGGACGGTGTGCAGGTGAAACTGGCCAGTGCGGACGAATTCGAAAAGGCAGGCATCGAACGCCCCTTCTTCCTCACCTTGCTGAAGTTCAAGCCGAAACGTCTACCGGATGGTCGTGCCGTGATCCGGGTGACTTCGGACTTCCCCATCCGCGAGCCCTTTCTGGATTTTCTGGTCGAGATCAACTGGCCGAAGGGGCGCCTGATCCGTGAATACACCGTATTGCTCGATCCGCCGGTGACCACCAAGCGCCAGGCGCCCCGGGTGCAGACGGCGCCGGCGCGTGTGGCCACCTCGCGCGCTGCCGCGACACCGCGTGACCAGACACCGTCTGTCGTGGCAGGCAAGGGGGAATATGGTCCGGTCCGTGCCAACGAAACCCTCTGGAGCATTGCACGCAAGCTGCGCCCGAAGGGGGCCAGTATGCAACAGATGATGATCGCGCTGCACCGGGCCAATCCCAATGCCTTTATCGAAGGCGACATCAACCGCCTGAAGCGCGGACAGGTATTGCGTGTGCCCAGTGCCGACGAGGTGTTGTCCCTGTCACGCGCCGAGGCACGCCGGGTCTATCGCCAGGCCCAAGCGCAATGGCTGGCGCGGCGCAGTGAGCGCATGCAGCAGGCGGCGGGCCGGAAGACAGCGACCGCGCAGGGGGCTGCCGGTGCCCCCCCGGGTGGTGAACCCCAGTCCGAGTTGCGTATCGCCACCGCCCGGCCCGAGGGCAAGGGTGAGGCCGGTGCCAGCGAGATTCGCGGTGACGAGACGATCGACGAGATCAAGCGCAAGCTGTTGCTGGCGCGTGAGAACGCCGAGGCCTCGCGGCTCGAGTCCGAGGCCTTGCGCAACGAGGTCGACGAGCTGCAGAAGCGTCTCGACGACATGCGTCGCCTGCTGATGCTGAAAGACGAACAGTTGGCACGCCTCCAGGCGCAGACCCGAGAGAACCCCGACACCAGCGCAGAGGGGCAGACCGCTGAATCCCGGCAGGCGCTTGCGCAAGAAGCGGTCACCGGGGAGACAGCGGGGGAGGCACGGATGGGAGGTGCGGCACAGGCCGTGTCCGAAGGGGCCTCCGTGATTGCGGCCGATCTCGTCGCGGCCGCTGATGCGGTGGTCGAGGAAAAGAACGCTCAGGGGGGGGCGGCTCAGGTGATGGCCCAGCCCGAACCCGCCGTCACTGCCACGCGAGCTGTCGGGGAGAGCAGAGGCGAAGCGGTCGCGAAGAGCGCCGGTTCCACGCGAGTTGCCGGGGAGACGAGGCGCAAAATGGCCGCGGAGAGCACCGAGGAGAGGGCGCCTTCGTTGGTCGAGACTACGCAGTCGGCGCAATCGCCGGCTGGAGCGGCAGCGCAGGCAGTCGAAGCGCCTCCCGCGTCCAACGGCCTGGACTTTCTCGCACTGCTGTATGACAACCTGCTGATCGTGGCGGCCGGGGGGGGCATTCTGGCGCTGTTGCTGGTCCTGCTGGGGATCCGCAGGAAACGGGCGGCGGAAGAAGAGGACGAGGCATTCGACGATCTGCTCGCCTCCCCGCCAGACGAGGAGGGCGCCTCTGCCGACGTGGCCGCCGTCGCTGCCGACGAAAAAGAGGCCGAGGTCGACGAAGACAGCCTGTTTGGCCAGGAGGAGGAAGAGACCTCTTTCCTCAGCGAATTCACGCCGAGCGACATGAACGCCCTGCGCGACGAGACCGGTGAGGTGGACCCGATCTCCGAGGCCGATGTGTACATCGCCTATGGTCGTTACCCGCAGGTCGAGGATCTGCTCAAGCAGGCACTGGCCCGCGATCCCGATCGACTGGCACTCAAGCACAAGCTGCTCGAGGTCTACTATGCCACGCGCAATGTGGCGGCCTTCAACGAGCTGGCCGGGAACATAGTGGAAAACGGCCAGGATATCGTCGATCCCGATGCCTGGGCGCGGGTCTGTGACATGGGACGCGAGATCGCGCCCGACAACGCCCTCTACCAGAACGAGACGTCGAGCCAGGTGGCACTGGGAATGGATGCGGGGGCCGAGTCCACCGCCCGTATCGAAGCGGACCTGGCGAGCCTGGACGACTCGGCTGGTACCGGCCAGCCGGGCCTGGTGGATGAACCTTCGCTGGATCTCGATGAGCTCAAGGAACTCGAGGCGCTGGACGATCTGGATGCCAACCCGGTGGAATCGCTGGATCTGGATCTCTCCAGCATGGAGAGTGTCGAGGGCGAGACCGGGCGTGCCGATGATGTGGTCGACCTGCCTACGCTGGACATCAGTATTGGGGAACGCAATGTCGAGGAATCGGGGGCCGGCGACACGCTCTCGGTCCAGCTCGAAGACCTGGGTAGTCTGACCGAGGATCTTGCTTCCGATCTCGACGCCTCGTCGGCCCCGCGCGGGCTGGACGAACCATTGCCCATCGACAAGGCCTTCGACAAGGCGGTGGACGAGGAATTCGATATCTCCAGTCTGGCCCCGGAGACGGTCGATGCCGAGGCGGTCGAGACCAAGCTCGATCTGGCCAAGGCCTTCCTGGAGATGGGGGATGCCGAGGGTGCGAAGGACATCCTCGAGGAGATCCGCAAGGAGGGTAATGATGCCCAGCGCGAGGAGGCCGAGACGCTGCTTTCCGACATCAACTGATCCGGCGAGCATCCTGTGCTGGATCCGACCGGGGCGCCGCTGGCGCCCTTTCTCGTTGGCGTGACCGAAACCACCATGAGAATCGCACTGGGCATCGAATATGACGGCAGCCGCTTCCACGGCTGGCAGGCGCAGCAGCCGGACGTACGCACGGTACAGACGGTGCTCGAGGCGGCACTGTCCCGGGTGGCGGATCACCCGGTGCAGGTGGTCTGTGCCGGACGTACCGACACTGGAGTGCATGGCCTGGGGCAGGTAGTGCACTTCGACACGCAGGCGGTGCGCAGCGAGCGCAACTGGCTGCTCGGCGGCAATGTCAACCTGCCTGCCGATGTCGCCATCGCCTGGGTGCGCGAGGTCGGGGATGACTTTCATGCGCGCTTCTCGGCGCTATCGCGGCGCTATCGTTACGTGATATTCAATCGCACGGCACGCAGCGCGGTGCTGGCCGGTCGCGTGACCTGGACCCATCGCCCGCTGGATGCCGAACGCATGCACCGGGCCGGGCAGGCGCTGGTGGGTGAGCACGACTTCTCCAGCTACCGTGCCCTGGGCTGTCAGGCCAAGAGCCCGGTGCGCACCCTGCATTCCCTGATGGTGGAGCGGCGCGGTGACTTCGTGGTGCTGTCGGTGCACGCCAATGCCTTTCTGCACCACATGGTGCGCAACATTGCCGGGGTGCTGATGGCCATCGGTCGGGGCGACCGTCCCGAGGATTGGGCCGGCGAGGTGCTGGCACTGCGCGATCGTACTCAGGGGGGGGTGACCGCCCCACCAGAGGGGCTGTATTTCGAGGCCGTGGAGTACCCGTCGAGGTTTGCCATTCCAGCGCCGTCGCGCAGCGGTTTTCCGGCATAATGCGTCTCCATGCGCACCCGAGTGAAAATCTGTGGCATTACCCGCGTCGAGGACGCCCGCGCGGCGGTCGAGGCCGGGGCCGATGCCATCGGCCTGGTGTTCTATCCGCCTAGCCCGCGGCATGTCGAACTCGCGCAGGCGGCGGCCATCGCCGCAGTCCTGCCGCCCTTCGTGACCACCGTGGGACTGTTCGTGAACGCCGATGCCGAGACCATCGCCGAGGCGGTGAATGCCTGCGGCATCGACCTGCTCCAGTTCCACGGCAACGAATGCCCGGACTATTGCAGCGAGCACGGCCGGCCCTGGATCCGTGCCTTGCGCATGAAGGACGACATCGACCTGGCCGCCGAGGCCGAACGCTTCGCCGGGGCGCGCGGCCTGCTGCTGGACGCCTTCCGACCTGGCGTGCCGGGTGGCACCGGCGAGACCTTCGACTGGTCGCGCATCCCGGTGGGAATGGCCGGAAGGATCGTGCTGGCCGGGGGACTCACGCCTGACAATGTGGAACAGGCCGTGCGTCAGGTCCGCCCCTTCGCCGTGGACGTGAGCGGTGGGGTGGAACGTGAACCCGGCATCAAGGATGCCGAGAAGATCGCCCGCTTCGTGCAGGCGGTGCGACGTGGAGACGAGACGAGATGAAACTGACAGAACTGCCCGATGCCCGCGGCCACTTCGGCCCCTATGGGGGCGTCTTCGTGGCCGAGACCCTGATGGCGCCCATCGAGGAGCTGCGCCTGGCCTACGAGAAGTACATGCAGGACCCGGACTTCCTGGCCGAGCTGGACGCCGACCTGCAGCACTACGTCGGCCGGCCTTCGCCCATCTACCACGCCGAGCGCCTCAGCCGTGAGCTGGGCGGGGCACAGGTCTATCTCAAGCGCGAGGACCTGAACCACACCGGCGCGCACAAGGTGAACAACACCATCGGCCAGGCCCTGCTGGCGCGGCGCATGGGCAAGACCCGCATCATCGCCGAGACTGGCGCCGGCCAGCACGGGGTGGCCACCGCCACCGTGGCCGCGCGCCTGGGACTGGAATGCGTGGTCTACATGGGCGAGGTGGACGCCGCGCGCCAGGAGGCCAATGTCTACCGCATGCGCCTGCTGGGCGCCGAGGTGCGCACCGTGTCCTCGGGCTCGAAGACGCTGAAGGACGCCCTCAACGAGGCCATGCGCGATTGGGTGGCCAACGTGGACGATACCTTCTACATCATCGGCACCGTGGCGGGTCCGCATCCCTATCCGGCCATGGTGCGCGACTTCCAGGCGGTGATCGGTCGCGAGGCGCGCGAGCAGATCCAGGCCATGACCGGGCGCCTGCCCGACGCCCTGATCGCCTGCGTGGGCGGCGGCTCCAACGCCATCGGCCTGTTCTACCCCTTCCTCGAGGACGAACAGGTGGCCATCTACGGGGTCGAGGCCGCCGGCGAAGGCCTGGAGACCGGCCGCCACGCCGCGCCCCTGTGCGCCGGTCGCCCCGGTGTGTTGCACGGCAACCGCACCTACCTGATGGAAGACGCCGACGGTCAGATCATCGAGACCCATTCCATCTCCGCCGGACTGGACTATCCGGGTGTGGGCCCGGAGCACGCCTGGCTCAAGGACTGCGGGCGCGCGCAATATGTTGCGGTCACCGACGAGGAGGCGCTGGATGCCTTCCATCGCCTGACCCGTACCGAGGGCATCATCCCGGCGCTGGAGTCCAGCCATGCCGTCGCCCAGGCGATCAAGCTGGCGCCGCAGATGGATCCTGACGCCATCCTGCTGGTCAACCTCTCCGGCCGGGGCGACAAGGACATGCACACCGTGGCTGCACGCGAGGGCCTGAAGCTATGAGCCGTATCGAGAACCGTTTCGCGGCCCTGCGCGCGCAGGGGCGCACCGCGTTGATTCCTTTCATCACCGCTGGCGACCCGCGCAAGGAAGACACGGTGCCGCTGATGCACACCCTGGTGACACAGGGCGCGGACATCCTCGAGCTGGGGGTGCCTTTCTCCGATCCCATGGCCGACGGCCCGGTGATCCAGCGCGCCAGCGAGCGGGCGCTGGTGCATCACACCTCGCTGCACGACGTGCTGGAGATGGTGCGCGCCTTCCGTGAGACCGACACCGATACCCCGGTGGTGCTGATGGGCTACCTCAACCCCATCGAGGTCATGGGCTACCACGACTTCGCCGAGGCCGCGGCCGAAGCCGGGGTCGACGGGGTGCTCACCGTGGACATTCCGCCGGAGGAGGGCGCGGAACTGCTCGCCGCCCTGCGCGCGCGCCATATCGATCCCATCTACCTGCTGGCGCCGACCAGCACGCCCGAACGCATCCGCAGCCTCACCGCCTCGGCCAGTGGTTTCGTCTATTACGTCTCGCTCAAGGGCGTGACCGGGGCTGGCAACCTGGACCTGGACGCGGTGCGCGCCAAGCTGGGCGAGATCCGTGCGGCCACCGAGTTGCCGGTGGGCGTGGGTTTCGGCATCAAGGATGCGGCCACCGCGCGTGCCATGGGCGAGATCGCCGACGCGGTGGTGGTCGGCAGTGCCATCGTCTCGTTGGTCGAGCGCCACGCCGACGACCCCGAGGCCATCCGCCGCGACGTGGGCGCCCTGGTGGCGTCGATGCGCGCCGCGCTGGACGGCGCGGACTGACACGAGCGGCCCTGCCCTGACAGGGTCCGGGACCCTGCCAGGGTAAGCCAGGGGCGTTGGCGCCGTCCGGCGGCAGGGCCGATTTGTTAAACTCCGCCGCATCTCCACCGAGACAGAAACACCATGAGCTGGTTCGAAAAACTGATGCCCAGCCGCATCCGCATCAAGGGCGGCAACAAGAAGACGGTGCCCGAAGGGCTGTGGACCAAGTGTCCGAGCTGCGACGCGGTGCTCTATCGTGCCGAGGTCGAGCGCAATCTCGACGTCTGTCCCAAGTGCTCGCACCACAACCGCATCGGCGCGCGCCGGCGATTGGACATCTTCCTCGACCCGGAACCGCGCGAGGAGATCGGCGCCGAGCTCGAACCGGCTGATCCGCTGAAGTTCAAGG
>CAYMWJ010000055.1:6966-13342 GCA_964394235.1 uncultured Sedimenticola sp.
CCGCGCGAGGAGATCGGCGCCGAGCTCGAACCGGCTGATCCGCTGAAGTTCAAGGACAGCAAGAAATACAAGGACCGCATCGCGGCTGCGCAAAAGGCCACCGGCGAGAAGGATGCCCTGATCGCCATGCGCGGGCGCCTGAAGGGCAGCGACGTCGTCGCCTGTGCCTTCGAGTTCGCCTTCATGGGCGGCTCCATGGGCTCGGTGGTGGGCGAGCGCTTCGTGCGTGCGGTGAGCGCCGCTATGGAAAGCGAATGCCCGCTGGTGTGCTTCTCGGCCAGCGGCGGAGCGCGCATGCAGGAATCCCTGTTCTCGCTGATGCAGATGGCCAAGACCTCGGCCGCGCTCAATCGCCTGGCGCGGCGCGGCCTGCCCTTCGTCTCGGTGATGACCGACCCCACCATGGGCGGGGTCTCCGCCAGCCTGGCCATGCTGGGCGACATCAATGTGGCCGAGCCCAAGGCCCTGATCGGCTTCGCCGGCCCGCGGGTGATCGAACAGACGGTGCGCGAGAAGCTGCCCGAGGGCTTCCAGCGCTCGGAGTTCCTGCTCGAGAAGGGCGCGATCGACCTGATCGTCGACCGCCGCGAAATGCGTGATCGTATCGCCAAGCTGCTGGGCATGATGACCGGTCGCGCGAATGGGGTTTGAGAACGCCTCCTCGGGTTGCGTGCAGATCGGATGGGGCCAGTCGAAAGGAGGCAAAACGATGAGGGGTGGCATGAACAGTCATCTTCGGGCGCAATGGATCGGGCGCGCGGTCGCGGTCTGCATGGCGGCCTGTGCCTCGGCTGCCGTGGCAGACCGGGCGTCTGCGGAAGATGCCGTCACTGAAGTGCTTTGGGACTACGAGGACAGTTTCGAGTTTGTCCAGTACAGTGTCAGTGACTCCGGGCATGTTGTCCTGACGTTTGCTTCGAACACCCCGGATGACCTGTATTCGGAAATCGTCACTCGGATCCGCAATCATCCCGGTGTCGATAGCGTTCTTCCGGGCAGAGACGGCAGCGTCTGCCCATTGTTTTCCAGGTAACATTCCATCATCCGCTTGGCCTCGCGAACTCTCCCCGAATGGCTTGACCACCTGTCGCGGCTGCATCCCCGTGATATCGAGCTGGGCCTCGAGCGGGTCGCGGCGGTGTGGCGTGCGCTCGGTGCTCCGGCACCGGCCCCTCGCATCGTCACCGTGGCCGGCACCAACGGCAAGGGCTCCAGCGTGGCCTTTCTCGAGGCCATGCTGGGCGCCGCCGGCTATCGTGTCGGCGCCTACACTTCGCCGCACCTGCTGGACTACAACGAGCGGGTGCGCATCGAGGGCCTGCCGGTGCCCGATGCCATCCTCTGCGAGGCCTTCGAACGCATCGAGCAGGCGCGGGGCGACACGCCGCTGACCTATTTCGAGTTTGGCACCCTGGCCGCACTCTGGTGTTTTGCTCAGGCCGGGCTGGACGCCGCCATCCTCGAGGTGGGCCTGGGGGGGCGTCTGGACGCGGTGAACATCGTGGATGCCGACGTCGGCCTGATCACCGGCATCGCGCTCGATCATACCGACTGGCTGGGCGATGACCTCGAGGCCATCGGCTTCGAGAAGGCAGGTATCGCGCGCCCCGGACGTCCACTGGTGTATGGCGCGCGCGAGATGCCGGATGCGGTGGCCCGGGTCGCCGAGGAGCGAGGTGCGCGCCTGTTGCGTGCCGGCCGTGACTACGACTGGCGACAGTGTGGTGACGGCTGGGAATGGCATGGCGAGGCCGGAGTGCGCCCGGGTCTGCCGCTGCCGAGCCTGCGCGGTGCCGCGCAGTTGCAGAACGCGGCAGGCGTCCTCGCGGTCCTCGCGCAGTTGCCGGAGCTGCCGGTCGATGCCGCCGCCTTGCGTGCCGGTCTGCTCGAGGCGCGGCTGCCCGGGCGCTTCGAGGTGCGGCAGCGGCGCTGTCCCTGGGTCCTGGACGTGGCACACAATCCGCAGGCGGCGGAAGTGCTGGCCGCGCAGCTGGGCGAACGTTTCGTCAGCGGCGAGCGGCACGCCGTGGTCGGCATGCTCGCCGACAAGGCTATCGAGGAGGTGCTGGCAGCGCTGGCCCCGCGTGTCGATCATTGGCATCTGCTGGATCTGGGCGACCAGCCGCGCGGCGCGTCTGCCCAGGCCCTGCTGGATGCCCTGCCAGCGGCCGCGCGTGCCGGCGCGCATTGTTGTACCGATGTCGATGGCTGCCTGACCGCGCTCGACACCCGGCTCGGTGCGGACGACGAGGTGCTGGTTTTCGGGTCCTTCGTCACGGTCGGGCGGGTGATGGCCTGGCTGGATGCCCACCCGAGCGGGTTATAGCAGGATGCCAATCCGAGCGGGTTATAATCGCTCGCTCATCCAGAGGGAACAGAGCTTTGGACGAAGCGCTCAAGAAACGCCTGATCGGCGCCGCCGTGCTGGCCTCGCTCGCGGTGATCTTCGTACCCATGCTGGTGGAAGAGCCGGCCGACAGGCAGCCGCTGGAGGCCGTGCCGGAGCCTCCGCCGGCCAGGCCCTTCGAGTCGTCGCTGTTGCGCGAAGAGGTCCCGCTGCCGCCATCTGCCGTGCCGCCGACCCAGGCGAGGACGGCGGTGGAGCCGGTCGTCCCTGCGCCCGCGCCGCCTGCCGTCCCGGCCGCCCCTGTGCCTACCGTGCCGGTCGCCCCCAAGCCGGCAACGCCGGCCCACTCCGAGCCTGCCGCGCCACGTCCCGGTCTGGCCGCCTGGGTGGTACAGGCCGGCAGCTTTTCCCGTCTCGAAAACGCCCGCAAGCTGGTAGCCCGGCTGCGCAAGGCCGGCTTGCAGGTGCTCGATCCCGAACGCATCGAACTGCGTGGCAGGGTGCTCTACCGGGTGCAGGTGGGGCCGGTGCTGGACCGCAAGCGCGCCGAGGCGATGCTGCCGAAGGTGAACAAGGTGGCGGGCACCCAGGGGCGGGTGCGTTCCTATCCCTGAAGCCCCGATCCCGGTCGCGAACCTGTTAGAATTGTCGTTTTCCAAATCCAACCCGAGAGACCCCGCATGCCCTGGCTGGACATCGTGCTGATCGGCATCATCCTGATCTCGGCGCTGATCAGTCTGGCGCGTGGCTTTGTCCGCGAGGCCTTTTCCCTGGCTATCTGGATCCTTGCCTTCTGGGTCAGCTGGAACTTCTTTCGTGAGCTTCAGGGGCACTTGCAGCCTTGGGTCGATTCGCCCACGGTGCGCCTGGGGTTGGCCTTCGGTGCGCTGATGCTGGTCACCCTGATGATCGGCGGGCTGATCAATTTCCTGGTCATCCAGTTGATCGAGAAGACCGGCATGTCCGGCACCGACCGTTTCATCGGCATGATCTTCGGTGCGGCGCGCGGTGTGCTGCTGGTCTCGGTACTGGTGCTGTTGGCCGGCCTGACCACCTTGCCGCAGGAGACCTGGTGGCGCGAGTCCCGTCTCGTTCCGTATTTTCAGGAGCTGGCCTTGTGGTTGCGTGACCTGCTGCCGCAAGACCTGGCCAGCCACTTCCAATATGCTTCTCTTTCTCTGACATCGAACGGGGGTTGACCTGAGATGTGTGGAATTGTCGGCATCGTCGGCAGACAACCGGTGAACCAGTCGCTCTATGATGCCTTGCAGGTGTTGCAGCACCGGGGGCAGGATGCGGCAGGCATCATGACCTGCGAGGCAGGGCGCCTGCACCTGCGCAAGGACAACGGCCTGGCGCGCGACGTGTTCGACAACGAACACATGATCTCGCTGCGTGGCACCATGGGCATCGGCCATGTGCGCTACCCCACGGCCGGCTGCTCCTCCTCGGCCGAGGCACAGCCGTTCTACGTGAACTCACCCTATGGCATCGCCCTGGCGCACAACGGCAATCTCACCAATGCCGAGCAGCTCAAGCAGGAGCTGTTCCGTCAGGACCGGCGGCACATCAATACCGATTCCGATTCCGAGATCCTGCTCAACGTCTTCGCCCACGAGCTGGCCAACCAGAGCCGTTCGCTGGAGCTGGACGAGGAGGACGTGTTTCGCGCGGTGGCGGGTGTGCACCGGCGTTGCCGGGGAGGGTACGCGGCGGTGGTGCTGATTCCCAACTTCGGGGTGATCGCCTTCCGTGATCCCAACGGCATCCGCCCGGCGGTGTTCGGCGTGCGCGATACCGAACAGGGACCGGAGATGATGGTCGCCTCCGAGAGCGTGGCGCTCGATACCCTGGGCTTCGATCGGGTGCGCGACATCGACCCCGGCGAGGCGGTGATCTTCACCCTCGATGGCCGCCTGCTGCATCGCCAGTGCGCGGAAAACTGGCAGCGTTCACCCTGCCTGTTCGAGTTCGTCTATTTCGCGCGCCCCGATTCCATCATCGATGACATCTTCGTGCACAAGGCGAGGCTGCGCATGGGCGAAAAGCTGGCACGCAAGCTCCAGCGTATGCTGCCCGAGCATGACATCGACGTGGTCATCCCCATCCCCGACACCAGCCGCACCTCGGCGATGAGCCTGGCGGCGCACCTGGGGGTGCGTTACACCGAGGGTTTCATCAAGAACCGTTACATCGGACGGACCTTTATCATGCCGGGGCAGGCCACGCGCAAGAAGTCGGTGCGCCAGAAGCTCAATCCCATCGATGTCGAGTTCAAGGGCAAGAATGTGCTGCTGGTGGACGATTCCATCGTGCGCGGTACCACCTCGAAGCAGATCGTGCAGATGGCGCGCGAGGCCGGTGCCGCCAAGGTCTATTTCGCCTCGGCCGCGCCACCGGTGCGTTATCCCAACGTCTATGGCATCGACATGCCGGCGGCCTCCGAGCTGATCGCCCACGGGCGCAGCGAGGAAGAGGTGTGCGAGTGGATCGGTGCCGACGCGCTCATCTACCAGGATCTCGACGACCTGATCGAGGCGGTACAGAAGAAAGGTTACACCCATGTCGATCGCTTCGACGCCTCGGTGTTCAACGGCGAGTACGTCACCGGCGACGTGACCCCGGAATACCTGCACCGTCTGGAATGCCAGCGCAACGACGCGGCCAAGGGCAAGCGCGACCGGGGGCAGAGCGTCAACATTATTGGGGTGTACAACCATGACTGATAGCGACGACTGGGACATCGCCACGCGCGCCATCCGTGTCGGTCACCGGCGCACGCACGAGAACGAACATTGCGAGCCCATCTTCGCCACCTCGAGTTTCGTGTTTGGCTCCGCCGCCGAGGCCGCCGCGCGCTTCTCGGGCGAGCAGCCCGGCAACATCTACGCGCGTTTCACCAATCCCACGGTGCGTGCCTTCGAGGAGCGCCTGGCAGCAATGGAAGGGGGGGAAGCCTGCGTGGCCACCGCTTCGGGCATGGCGGCCATCCTCGCCACCTGCATGGGACTGTTGCAGCAGGGCGATCATCTGGTCAGCTCGCGCAGCATCTTCGGCAGCACCGTGGTGCTGTTCGACAAGTATCTCTCGCGCTTCGGTATCCAGACCAGCTACGTCGATCTCGCCGATCTCGCCGCCTGGGAGGCCGCCATCCGTCCCGAGACGCGCATGCTGTTTCTCGAGACCCCGGCCAACCCGCTCACCACCTTGGGCGATATCCGTGCCCTGGCCGAGCTGGCGCATGCCCATGACTGCCTCCTGGTGGTGGACAACTGCTTCTGTACCCCGGCCCTGCAACGCCCGCTGGCGCTGGGCGCGGACATCGTGGTGCACTCGGCCACCAAGTACATCGACGGCCAGGGCCGCGCGCTGGGCGGTGCGGTGGTCGGCGACGCCAAGCGGGTGGGCGAGGAGGTCTACGGTGTGCTGCGCACCGCCGGGCCGAGCATGAGCCCCTTCAATGCCTGGATCTTCCTCAAGGGGCTGGAGACCCTGGCCCTGCGCATGCGCGAGCACAGCCGCAATGCCGGGCAGCTGGCCGAGTGGCTGGCGGCGCACCCGGCGGTGGAGTGGGTGCACTATCCCGGACTCGAATCGCATCCCCAGCACGCCTTGGCGCAACGCCAGCAGGAGGCGCCCGGCGGCATCCTCTCCTTCGAGGTGAAGGGCGGACGCGAGGCCGCCTGGTCGGTGATCGATGCCACCCACCTGTGCTCCATCACCGCCAACCTGGGGGATGCCAAGACCACCATCACCCATCCGGCCACCACCACACACGGACGGCTGAGCGACGAGCAGCGCGAGCAGGCGGGCATTACGCAGGGCCTGATCCGCATCGCCGTCGGGCTGGAGTCCGTCGAGGACATCCGCAACGATCTGGCGCGGGGGCTGGATCGGCTCTGAGGCTTCCTGCCTGTAGGAGCGGCGTCCTCGTCGCGAACAATCTCCTCTGTTCCATATCCAACCGGCAGCAAGGGTTTCAGCTGTTGCTCTAATTCATAGAAGAACATGCTGTTATGTGCTACAATA
>CAYMWJ010000056.1:0-13293 GCA_964394235.1 uncultured Sedimenticola sp.
AGATGCGCCAGCCCTTGTCGTGCCAGAACACCATGCCCGGCGCCTCTTCCTGGGTGTGGAACAGGTCGAGCTGGCGGCCGATGCGCCGGTGATCGCGCTTCTCGGCCTCTTCCAGGCGCCTGAGATAGGCCTTGAGTTCCTTCTTGTCGCGCCAGGCGGTGCCATAGATGCGTTGCAGCATGGCGTTGTTCGCGTCCCCCCGCCAGTAGGCGCCGGCCAGCTTCATCAGCTTGAAGGCCTTGGGCAGCTTGCCGGTGCTGGGCAGGTGCGGACCACGGCAGACGTCGAACCAGTCGCCCTGGCGGTAGACCGAGATCTCCTCGCCCTCGGGGATGGCGTCGATGATCTCGACCTTGTAGTGCTCGCCGATCTCGCTGAAGACCTTCTTCGCCTCCTCGCGGTCCCAGACCTCGCGCACGATGGGCAGGTCGCGACCGACGATCTCGCGCATGCGATCCTCGATCTTCTGCAGGTCCTCGGGGGTGAAGGGCTCCTCGCGCGCAAAGTCGTAGTAGAAGCCGTCTTCGATCGCCGGGCCGATGGTCACCTGGGTGCCCGGGTAGAGTTCCTGCACCGCCTGCGCCATCACGTGCGCTGCATCGTGGCGGATCAGCTCCAGCGCCTCCTCGTCGCGTGCGGTGACGATCGCCAGCTCGGCGTCACGGTCGATGGTGCGCGAGAGGTCCACCAGCTCGCCGTCGAGCTTGCCGGCGAGTGCGGCACGGGCCAGCCCCGCACCGATATCGGCGGCCACCTCGGCGACCGTCACCGGGTGATCATAGGTGCGCTGGGAACCGTCGGGCAACGTGATGACAGGCATGTTCCTTCCTCGATGAAACGAAAAGGCGCCGGGGCCGGCGCTGGATCGGCCGGCAATTATATAGAAGCGTTGCGCGGAACGCAGCGCCCACCACGGACCGTCAGCTCGCCGACCACCTCGACCACTGCGCCACACAGCCGCGCCAGGTCGTCCCTGTCGATCACATATGGGGGCATCAGATAGACCAGACGGCCGAAGGGACGCACCCAGACGCCGTGCTCCACGAAGCGCGGCTGGACCGTCTTCATGTCCACCGGCTCGGTGAGTTCGACCACGCCGATGGCGCCGAGCACACGCACCTCGGCGACGTGCGGCAGGTCGGCGCAAGGCGCCAGCCCGCGGCGCAGCGCGTCCTCGATGGCCTCGACCCGCGCCTGCCAGGGCGAGTCGAGCAACAGCTCGATGCTCGCACGCGCCACCGCGCAGGCCAGGGGGTTGGCCATGAAGGTGGGGCCGTGCATGAACAGACCCGGCTCGCCCCCGGCAATGGTGCCGGCGATCTTCGGGGTGGTGAGCAGGGCCGCCAAGGTCATGTAGCCGCCGGTCAGCGCCTTGCCCAGGGCGAGGATATCGGGCGTCACTCCGGCGTGCTCGCAGGCGAACAGGCGCCCACTGCGCCCGAAGCCGGTGGCGATCTCGTCGGCGATCAGCGGGACATCGTAGCGGTCGCACAGGGCGCGCACCGCGCGCAGCCAGTCGACCGAGTAGAAGCGCATGCCGCCGGCGCCCTGCACGATGGGCTCGAGGATCACCCCGGCCAGCGAGTCGGCATGCTCGGCAAAGGCCGCCTCCAGTGCGGCCAGGTGGTGCGCCTCGCAGGGCTGGCCGAAGGCCGGCTCAGGCCGCTCCACGAACAGCTGTTGCGGCAGCACCTCGCGGAACAGGCCGTGCATACCGGTGACCGGATCGCACACCGACATGGCGTGCAGGGTGTCGCCATGATAGCCGCCGCGCGGGGTGAGGAAACGCCGTCGCTGCGGCGTGCCCCGCGCCACCTGGTACTGGATGGCCATCTTCATCGCTGCCTCGATGGCCACCGAGCCCGAATCGGCGAAGAACACCACATCCAGCCCGTCGGGCGTGATCGCCACCAGGCGCTCGGCCAGAGCGACCGCCGGCTCGTGGGTGAGCCCGCCAAACATGACGTGCGCCATGTCCCGCAGCTGGTGCTCGATCGCGGCATCGAGCACCGGGTGGTGGTAACCGTGGATCACACACCACCAGGAGGCCATGCCGTCGATCAGCTCGCGACCATCCTCCAGATACAGCCGTACCCCCTCGGCACGGCGCACACCGAACAGCGGCAGATCGGCACCCCAGGCGCTGTAGGGGTGCCAAAGACAACGGGCATCGCGTTCGCACAAATCCATGACGGTTTTCACATCACATGCTGGCAAGACGGGCCCCGAGGATACGGCAAGATTGCAAGCATGCCACGCCGGGGGTAACGTGATCGCGTTCGTGTCGTCGGCCTGGAGGCCTACCGTTGCACGCCCTGAGTCGTTTCCTCGTTCTTGCGATCATCCTGCTCATCGCCCCCATGGCCACGGCGCAATCTCCCGGCGAAGCGGCGCCACCAGGCGACACCGAGTCACGCGCCCTGCCCGCACACATCACCCCCCTGACCATCCAACAGGCGGAGCTGGAACTCAAGGCCGCGAAGCTGCGTCTGGAGTCACTGCGCCTGGAGCTCAACGGGGCACGCCAACGCGAGGACGAGGCCGAGCAACAACTCGGCTGGATGAAGACCTCGCTGGAGGCGGCGACCACCGAGGAGCAACGGCAGGTCCTGCGCAAGGCGCTGGACACCCAGCAGCAGCGCCTGGACGCCTTGCGCCGGCAGCGTCAGAACACCGAGGAGAGCCTGGCCCGCACCCAGGCACGCATCAGCGAGCTGGCGCGCTGGACCGAGCGGTTGCGCGAGGCCTATGCGCAACAACAGGAGGCCGCGCTGCTGGCCGACCTCAAGCGCCTGGAAGAACGCTCGGCACAGGAAATCGCCCGCTTCAATACCACCCTGGAACAACTGCGCGGCCAGCTGGCCGCACTGGGCGAGGACAAAGGCGCGCAGCGCGCCCTGCTGCAGGCACGCATCGACGCCGCCGAGAACGGCATCTTCATCACCCAGACGCGCCTCAAGCTGGCCAGCGCACGCAGCGCCTTCGAGCACCTGGCCTCGCGCAACCGCGAGATCCGCACCAGCGATATCGAGCTGTTGGCTGGCGACCTGAAAAAGCTCGGCGCCCTGCAGCAGGAACTCGACTCGGTGAGCGGCCTGCTCGGGCGCAAGCTCGACCTGGTGAAATCGCAACGCCAGGTGCTCGCTCAGAAACGCAAGGCCGGCGAGCTGTCGGCACGCATCGCCGCACGCATCGATCACCTGCTGCGCAAGGATGAACGCGCCCTGAGCGAACAGCTCGACGAGGCAAAGAGCCTGCGCCAGACGCTCACGGAGCGCCATGCGGCAATGACCCGCACCTACCGGGAACTGCTCAACCAGGACCTGACCGCGCGCCAGTCCTTTCCCCGCAAGCCGGGCCTCTGGAAGGCGCTGCTGGGCGAACTGGTTCAACTGCCAGGCACCCTGGGCAAACTGCTGCTCGACCAGTACCACCGCCTGCTCCAGCAGATCAGCAACAGCAACGCCGAACACACACTCGGCGCCCTGCTGTTGATATTGATCCCCCTGGGCATCGGCACCAGTTACCACTACCGCATGCGCGGCACCCGCCGCCGCGCCCTGCAGGCACAGAACTTTGCCACACGCATCAGCGCCATCGCCCTGCACGTACTGCGTGGCATCAGCATCCCCGCCAGCGTGCTGCTGGGACTGGGCAGCGCCCTGTGGCTGGTCGACGCTCCCGCAGGCCTGGTGACACTGGTCTTGCTCTTCTTCGGCACCTGGGTGGCCATCCGATTCCTGCGGGATGTCGCCTACTGGTTCCTGGTCTCGCCCCTGGTGCCAGCCACCGATGCCGAAATCCGCCTGCATCATCTGATCGGCATCAATATCTGGGTCAGTGGCGCATTCGGCCTGATCGCCGGCCTCGACCGCCTGGACCTGCTCAGCGAGCCGATGGCGCTGATCGCCAAGCGGCTGTTCATGCTCAGCCTGCTGCCCGCGGTCTATCTGGGATTCCGCCTGCGCGCCCTGCTGATCCAGCGTCTGCGCGACCATGGCACCAGCGCATACTGGTTGTGGGTGGTGCGCATGATCTCCCTGCTGGTGCCACTGGCCATGCTCGGCATCGCCATTCCCGGCCTGGCAGGCTACATGAACCTGGCCAGACTCATCGCCTGGTACCTTATCGCCACCATCCTCATCATCGCCACCTGGCTGGTGCTGCGCGGTCTGCTGGGCGATCTGGCCGATGCCGTGGGCCGCTATGTGGCGCGCGACGAAAAACGCAGCGCCCTCTGGTACGAAGGCCTGATTCGCCCCCTGCACCTGGTGGCGCGCTTCGTGCTGGCGGTCGCCGCCATCCTCGCGCTGGTGGCGGTCTATGGCCTGGGCAGACAGTCGACCGTGCTCGAGCTGGTGCGCACCGCCCTGGGACATCCCCTGTTCCGCATCGGCGACACCACCATCGACCTGGCGCACCTGATCGTCTCGCTGATCGTGGCGGTCGGTGCCTTCCCCGCCGGGAGCTGGATTCGCCGACTGAGCTTCGACTGGCTGTACGCGGGCGTGGCCGACCGCGGCATGCGCAACAGCCTGGCGGTGTTCACCCAGTATTTCACCGTGCTAATGGGCCTGCTGCTGGCGGTCAACCTCCTGGGCATCAACCTCACCAGCCTGGCGGTATTCGCCGGCGCGCTCGGCGTGGGGATCGGCTTTGGCCTGCAGAATATCGCCAACAATTTCATCAGCGGCGTGATCCTGCTCGCCGAGCGCCCGATCCGCGCCGGCGACTGGGTGACCGTGGGCCAGTACGAGGGCGAGATCACCTATATCGGCATCCGCTCGGCCACGGTACGCACCTGGGACAACCAGGAGGTCATCATTCCCAATGCCGAACTGGTGAGCAACGCATTTACCAACTGGACCCGCTCCGACCCGGTGGTGCGTACCGTGCTCCAGGTCGGTATCAGCTACCATGATGACCCACACGAAGCTGCGCGGGTCATCGAGGAGGCGGTCACCATGCAGCCCGAGGTGATGCTGCAACCGCCACCGCAAGTGCAACTCGACAACTTCGGTGATTCCTCGGTGGACTTTCGTATCATCTACTATGTCGATGTCAGCCAGTTCGGCCGCATGGACGTGAAGTCCAAGGTGATGTTCGCCATCTGGGACGCGCTCAAGGGAGCGGCGATCGAAATCCCCTTCCCGCAACGCGATGTGCATATCCGCGAGATCCGCTCCGAAGGCGGCCCCGCACCGGATGCCGCCTGATCCCCGCGGTTGAAGGTGTCGGCTTCCGCCCTCATGACACAGTGACAGGAGGCCACCATGATCCACCCGATTCCCGTGCACGACGAGACCATCGTCGCCTATCGCCTCACTGGCCGGCTCACGCATGCCGACTACCAGGCCTTTCTGCCCGAACTCGAGGCGCTGATCCGCGAACGCGGCCCGCTCTCGGTGCTGTTCGAACTGCATGATTTCAGAGGCTGGGAACTGGAGGCCGCGGCGGACGACCTCCGTTTCCTCAAGGCCCATCCGCAGGATTTCAAACGCTTCGCCATCGTCGGCAAGGGCCGGCTGCAACGCTGGATGACCGCCCTGGCCGCCCCGTTCACCCAGGCCGAGGTACGCTTCTTCGAAGAAGACCAGCTCTCCGAGGCCTGGGACTGGCTGCGCCAGCGCGCGCTGCAGGAACACGCCACCGATAGCGAACCCCCGCCCTGGCAACACATCCTGGTCGGGGTGGAATTCACACCGACCGGCTGGCGCGTGGTGCAGCGCGCGCTCGACATCCTCGAACATCACCCGGAGGCCAGGGTGCAACTGCTGCATGCCATCGATTACCCGATCTACGTGGACGAGGCCTACGACCCGGTGATCCCGCTCGCCATCGAGCAACAGCTCACCGAGGTGGCAGAGAAACGCATGCAGGACCTGCTGCGCGAAACCGATGACGAGCGAGTCAGCGGCCAGGTGGTCCCCGGCGCGCCGAAACGGGTGCTGCTGTCACAGGCCGAGGCCTGGCAGGCCGACCTGATCGTGCTCGGCCGCCATGGACGCGGCGCACTCGGGCGCCTGCTGGGTTCCACCGCCAGTGCGGTGATCCACCATGCCCGTTGCGAAGTGCTGACCGTTCCCCTGGCGGGCACCAGGCAGTGAACGATGCGACCATGCCCAGCGCAGCAGAAACGGCAAGTTCCCATGCGCAAGAAACACCCGGGAGCGGTGCCCCCGCCGCGAATTGTCCGGCCCGGGGACGAGCCCCTGCGGGTAGGAACGACGTCCTCGCCGCGAACCTTCGACCTGCGGACTAACCGGCCAGCAGGGCGGCGATCTTGTCGCGGTCCGGGCGCTCGACCACACCCTTCTCGGTGACGATGGCATCCACCAGTTCCGCCGGGGTCACGTCGAACACCGGGTTCCAGGCGCCTGCCCCCTCGGCCGCCACCAGCTGCCCGCCACAGTGCAGCACCTCCTGCGGGTCACGGGTCTCGATGGGGATCTCGGCCCCGCTGGGGGTGTCCGGGTCGATGGTGGAGGTCGGCGCGGCGACCATGAACTTCACCCCGTGATGCCGGGCCGCGACCGCCAGGGCATAGGTGCCGATCTTGTTCGCCACGTCGCCGTTGGCGGCGATGCGGTCCGAACCCACGATCACCCAGCCGATGCCACCGGCGGCCATGCGCGCCGCGGCTGCACCATCGGCCATGAGCTGTACCGGGATGCGGTCTCGCACCAGCTCCCAGGCGGTCAGACGCGCGCCTTGCAACCAGGGGCGGGTCTCGTCGGCGAAGACCTCGGTGATCCGCCCCGCGGCATAGGCCGAGCGGATCACCCCCAGTGCGGTGCCGTGGCCGCCGGTGGCCAGCCCGCCGGTGTTGCAGTGGGTGATCACCGCGGTCGGCCCCTCGATCAGCGCCGCGCCGAGTTCGCCCATGCGCCGGTTCATGGCGCAGTCTTCCTGGTGCAGTCCCTGCGCCAGCGCCAGCAGCGGCGGGAAAGGGTCCTCGCCCTCGCCGATGCCGTCCAGCGCCTCGCGCGCGCGATCCAGCGCCCAGAACAGGTTCACTGCCGTGGGACGCGACGCCGCCAGTCGTTCCAGGTCCGCTTCCAGTGCATCGCGCCAGCTGGCCGGCGAGGCCACATGGCGCACCCGTGCGGCCAGTGCCACGCCATAGGCCGCGGTGATGCCGATCGCCGGCGCCCCACGCACCACCATGGCCTGGATCGCCTCGGCGGTATCGGCGGCATCCGCGCAGCGCACGAAACGTACCGTCTGCGGCAGTACTCGCTGATCCAGCAGGTGCAAGGCATCGTCGTGCCAGAGAATGGCGTGATCGGCGGTGACATCGAGGTCGAGCGTGACAAGCTGCATGAGGCTATCCCGGCGGTTGATCGGCGAGCGATTGTAGCTGCTCCACGAAAGGACTGCTGCTCGAGGCGGTCATCAGCAGGCACTCCCGGGCCCGGGTCATGGCCACGTAGAGCAGGCGTGCCTGGTCCGCCCGGTTGTCCTCCGCCTGCCCCAGTTCGCCAGTGCCGAGCAGGATCACCCGTTCGAACTCCAGCCCCTTGCTGCTGTAGATGCTGGAGACGGTGACCCGATCCTGACCCGGATCGTAAGCCGCCTTGTGCCGCCGGTCACCCAGCCAGAGACAGTCGATGCCCTCCTCCCGCAGCGCCGAGGTCACGGCTCGGCTCAGTTGGCCGCTGGCGCAGAGCACCGCGATATCGCGCAACGCCACCCTGTCACCCTGCCACTTGCGGATACAGGCCAGCGCATAGGCCACCTCCTCGTCAGCCGAAGCGAGGCGCTTGAGCACGGGCACCGGTCCCGACACACCGCAGGCCTCGGGCTCGACCAGCTCGATGCCAGCAGCCGACTTGCCCTCGTCCATGTACTGACGCATGAACGCATAGGCGAAGGCGAGGATCTCGCGGGTGTTCCGGTAATTGATCCGCAGGATGGTGGTGCGCCCCTGGGCCTGGATGCCAACACTGGCCAGCGAGAAGCCCAGGCCCTTGCCCTTACGGTAGATGGACTGGGCATCGTCATAGAGCAGCAACAGAGAGTTGGTCTCGGGGTCGATCATCTGGGTGATCAGCCGCAGCCACTCCGGCGCAAAATCGTGCCCCTCGTCGATCAGCACGGCGGCATACTGGGCGCGCGGTATCCAGCCGGCCTCCACGCCCTGGATCACCGTCTCCACCTGGCGCTCCCATACCGGGCGGTCCGATTCGACCAGCTCGACGTGATAGGTGCGGATCTGCTGCGCGCACCAGTCGTGAAAATGGTAGATCTGCACCTGCGAGCCGATGCCGCGCGCCGAGATGAAGGCACGCAAACGCGCCGCCAGCGAAACGTTGAAACACAGCACCAGGATGGGCCTGTCGGTGATCTCGGCCAGGTGCAGGCAGCGATAGCCCAGGATCAGCGTCTTTCCAGAGCCCGCCACGCCGTGGATCACCCGGTGTCCATCGCCCAGGCTGCGCGCCAGCTGCTCCTGTTGCAGGTCCATCACCCGCACGATGTCCGGGATAGCGACCGCGCCCTCGCCGGCACCCTCTTCGTCTTCAGCGGGCGCGAACAGATCACCGGTGGGCGAACCGTCGATGCGAATCTCCGGGAACAGATGCCAGCGGATACGGTCGATCTGCGGCAGGGTCAGGCGCGCACCGAACTGGTAATGGAACATCCCCCAGAGCCGCTCCTGGAAGGTCTCGGCATCGACCGAGCTGCTGACATCCTCGCGGTACATCACCAGATGGTCGGGCAGCAGGCGCTCGCGCGCTTCCTCGGGCATGGCCTGCTCGATCTGCCGACGACGGATGTTGGTGAACACCACGCCCCATCCGTAGGGCATGATCAGCCGTCCCCGATGCGCCGCGTCCTTCTGTTGCAGCACCGGATCGCGCGCCAACTGGTCGATCACCGCGTAGGTGTACTGCCGAACCTGCTCCAGCGGATGCGGACGGGTGACCAGGCCCTGGCTGGTGAGCAGCGTCACCTCGCTCTTGCTGATCTTCTTCAGCGTCTCGGGCTTCCAGTCCTTGACCTCGAGAAACAGCAAGCCACGTGCGGGATGCAGGATGATGAAATCGGGATAACGCCGCTGGCGACCGACGGGAATGTCGTACCAGACCAGGTAGTCGTCTTCCAGCAGATCGCGCAGGCGCTGGGCCACACGCTTCTCGCCACTGGTCATACGCGAGAGCGTGCGCTGGTTGTTGAGTGGAGGAATGATCTCGGCCATATTTCCCTGGATACGCCGCCGTCCGGCGAGAGAATTCAGCTGTCACCACGGTGTGCAGCGGCATCGTGATCGGCTAGAGCATCTTGCCACGGCCTGTTATACGGTATACGGTCCCGCAAAACGCTCGCCACAGGATAATGAATCCGCCTCTGTCCCCGTCCCCAGATCCTGGTTTCCCAGCGATTCAAGGTCAAAAGGCCCATGACCAGCTTAAAGTAATGCTGCCATTCTTGAAGGTGCCGGCCCCATTCTGGTTGCGCCAGGGATAGCGATTTCCTGCGTAATTATTGTACTGCAAGGATATGGTTCCCGGATGCCAGTCAAAATAACCGAACCCATAAGTGTAATCCGGATCAAACGGTTGCTGCTGGGTTTTGTCTGGATAGTAATAGGCCGTGGCGTTGATGTAAAACCAGTCGAATATGGGGTATTTGCAACCCACACTGTATGAGCGCTTCCATTTCCTCCGACTATTGGTACTCACATCATTATAACTCGGCGTCAAATTCAAATTCAGACTACATCCTATATAGGCTTCCGTGTCGATAAGAAATATGTCGTCTATCTCATCCGGCACCAGAAACTTCCATCCCAGGGAAATCGTCCCTTCCTCGACGGTCGTGAATTTTTCATTTAGCTGCTTGTCCGGATTCAGTCGGTTTCCACCATAGTTCGAATACACCAGGCTCAAGGTATAAGGATGCCAATCATCATAACCAAAGGAATACGAGAAATCAGGATTGTAAGGCGCCTGCAGACTCTGATCCAGATAATAGTATAATGTCGTACTGAAAAACCAATAGGTCAAAGGGTTGTATTTTATAGACGCCTGAAAGGTGATGTTATTATTACTTCTCTCCCTTTGAATGCCGGAACTGTCGGTTACCACAGCCTTTGACGGTGTAAGAGGAAAATCAATGGCAAAGTTTCCGCTCAATCCATCAAAAAGATTCAAAAACTCGGATTCGTGTTTTTTTTTCGAGAGATCATCCAGAGAGAGATCAAACGAACTCAATATGGCATCAAGGATCTGATCTCCCTCTGACTGCGCTGCCATGGAAAAAGGAGAAAAAAACAAACACAACACCATGATCCAAAACGAATAATGCAGCAATGCTGCTGTCAGTCTATTGTCAATCATGGCAGGGAGATCAGTGAGCCTTGCGATCCTTCAATTTGCAGAGCGACTTACTCCATAACAAGCGAGTCATCGTACAAGAAGTCGAGTAATCGATATGGATCGGCTTTATTCGATCACAGCGACGATAACGGTGATATCATCAGTGCGAGGCGCGGGGTGAATATAATTCAATATTACATTACGAATTTCCATGCTAATTTCCGGCGCACTGAGCCCACGACTGCCTATCGACCTGACCAGATCGACGAATCGCTCATCGCCAAAGGCCTCTCCGGATTCATTGAAGGCCTCCCGAACGCCATCAGTAGTCATTACCAGTACATCCCCCGAGTGCAGTGCTATCTCATCACTTTGTTCATAGGTTATATCGGCAAACATGCCCAAGGGGATACCCGTCGATTCCAACTCAATAATCTCATCGGTTTCCGGACGATACAGCAAAGGGGTATCGTGACCGGCTGAACAATAACGCAGGGTCTTCTTCTCGGCATTGATCAACCCGCAAAACAGGGTCATGAAGCGCTCGGCCTGACTATCCGCCTCGATACGATTGTTGATCTCATGGAACACCTCGGTGATCGGCAGTCCCAATTGAAACAGCGACAGCATGGAGGCTCTCGTACCCACCATCATCAGCGCAGCGCCGAGACCATGGCCGCTCGCATCACCAATGACCAAGGCCAGTTCATGGTCATTAAACTCGATAAAATCGAAGTAATCCCCTCCCGTTTCGTAACAAGGCAAACACCAGCCATCCAGGTCCACCCCCTTGAAATCAGGAATATTCTGCGCCTGCAGGCTTTCCTGAATCTGCCTGGCCAATACCATCTGTTGCCGAAGACGATCATTTTCGGCCTGCTTCATCCTCAGGATGGTGTTCTCTATTGCAGAAGAGGCCAGAAAATCAATGGTAGACAGAATTTCAAAATCCGACTTCTGGAAACTGTCGACATAGTTGACGACGACGATTACCCCCGACTTTTGTGTTTTGGTTATCAGTGGAAGGCATATAATAGATTTTACATTACGATCAACATGGGTCAGGTCGATTCTATCATCATTTTTTGCATCATTGATCAATACTGGCCTTCCTTCATCGATCATGCGTTCAATGAATGGCGCGCCTTCCCGATCCCGCAAAGACAACAGGAAAGATTCCGAGACCCCCATTTCAATGCGACTTTCGAGCTGCTCATCCTCGTTGTACAGCAAGATGGAGCCCACTTCCGCCTTCATGATATTCAGCGCTATTTCCAGCAAATTGGAAAGCAATGGATCAAGATCCAAATTGCGCAGCAGTGATGCCACATGATTGATCGCATCAATCTTGGAGGTTGACGAATTGATTTTATTATTTGCCTCCTCATAAATTTGAAGCTTGATCAAGGCTATTGAAATAGCTTGAAATATCGCGTCCAAACCATCCATATCCGGAGCAAGCTCGCCCGGTTTCAAGGCAAAGGCAATGCCCCCATAAGGAGACGAATCGAAAACCAGACCGCCACACAGAAAACTATTGTCTTCAGATATCGAGAACGTATGGGGTGCCGTCAATGGAAAACGATCTGCCAGTGCTTTCTCCACGGCACAGGCATCATCTTCAGTAACGCCGTAAAAATCGCTCAACTCCAGCCTTGATCTCGATTCGTTACTATAGAGAATGACAAACCCCCCAGCAAACCCAAAATCAACCAGGAGATCACGAATGGCATTGAACAGATCAGCACGACTGATCGCACCGTGAATATTATTTATTGCGTCAACAAGATTCATGACTATCGATTAAAGTAACGCCACTTCCTCTAATACAAATTTTACTTTTCTTCGGATGGTTTCAAATTGATCCGCATCTATCTTCAACTGCTTCAGAGCATCACCCGGAGCCTTTATCTCCCACTGAAAATTGAATACCAGACCGATTCCGGACTCGAGGGCCAGAAAATCAGCCAACTTGATAATACAATAGGAATTGTAGTGTTTCTCGTCCGTATCGTCGCCCACGGGCTGATAGCTGATAGCATTTATTATGTTCTCGCTCAACTTCCAGTGCTGCATTAAAATTCTACCAGCCTCTTCATGATCGATATCGAATATTTCCCTCTCCATATCAGACACACTGCACGGCTGTCTTGTGTGACTTCCCATAAATTTCATGTAGTCTGGAATATAGTCACCCAAATGTCGCCCTATCACTTTCTTTCCAATATCATGAAGCAACCCGGCAACGAACAGCTCCTCCGTCATTCTTTGTGATAGATTGAAATATTCCGCCAACCATTTCGCAACATTAGCAACGGCGAATGAATGTTGCCATAACCCGGTTGACGTGAAACCATAGATATCCGCACTGTTCTCATAAGCGCTTTTCGCCAGCGCCGTATAAGCCAGACTCCTCAACGTCTTGTGACCCAACAGCTCAATTGCATCGGGAATACGGGTAATCTTATTTTCCGTGCCGTAGAAAGAGGTATTGGCCAATACCAACATCCTCTCCACAATGCCCTGACAATCACTGAACAGAGGGATATAGTCTTCAGGTTTTGAGGAGGTTTTCTTGTTCAAATGTATAATTTGATATATCAATCCAGACAGAGGTGGCAATTTATCAAGACTTTCGATTACACGCTGCCGGCGCTGCTCTTTTGATAAAGCCGGCTGTCTCTCCTCTTTTTTCTCATCGTTCTCATTTTGGAATCCAGCAAGGCCTTTTTTATGGAATTGGCTAAGGTTTATTTTCCTTGCACCTCCTTTTGTTGAACTGATGACTTCCACTTTGCCCCCCTTGCTATAGAGTTCCAGGCCGACAAGATAAATACAGGCCGCTTTGATATACTGCTGTATGCGATCCTGGATTCATCCAAGCAACTACGACACCTATCGTATGCGGCGTCCTTCCGATGTAATCCACCACAGAACACTTCGATGGGTGCTTGATGGCCAAGGCGCTACG
>CAYMWJ010000057.1:0-3961 GCA_964394235.1 uncultured Sedimenticola sp.
GGCGCCTGGGGCTACAACGCCCAGACCGAGGAGTACGGCGACATGCTCGAGATGGGCATCATCGACCCGGCCAAGGTGACCCGTTCTGCGCTGCAGAATGCCGCCTCCATCGCCGGCCTGATGCTCACCACCGAGGCCATGGTCGCCGAGGAGCCCAAGAAGGAGGCTGCCGCCGCGCCCGGCGGCATGGACGCCGGCATGGACTTCTGATCCATCCGAGGGTCTTGTCCTCACAACCGCCCCGGCATCACGCCGGGGTTTTTTGTGTTCGCCGGGAGGAGCGGCGGCCTTGATGCCGGTCCTGTTGGACCTCACCGGGCGGGCAGCAGGCGCACCAGCTTGCCGTCATCGGCGTCGGTGAGCAGGTAGATCAGGCCGTCGGGACCCTGGCGCACGTCGCGGATGCGCCCGAGCTGGTCGGCCAGCATGCGTTCCTCGTGTACCACCCGATCGCCGTCCAGGCGCAGGCGTACCAGCAGGCGGAACTTGAGCGAGCCGATGAACAGGTCGCCCCGCCATCGCGGGAAGCGGTCGCCGGTGTAGAAGGCCATGCCGGAGGGCGCGATGGAGGGCACCCAGTAGTGGATGGGCTGCGCCATGCCCGGCTTGCGGGTTCCTTCGCCGATGGGCTGGTCGGTGAAATACTCGCGACCGTAAGTGATCACCGGCCAGCCGTAGTTCTTGCCCGCTTCCGGGATGTTGAGCTCGTCGCCGCCCCGGGGGCCGTGCTCGTGGGTCCAGAGCTTGCCGGTGAGCGGGTGCAGTGCGGCCCCCTGCATATTGCGATGACCATAGCTCCAGATCTCCGGTCGCGCATCCGCGCGTCCCACGAAGGGGTTGTCCGGCGGTATGCCGCCGTCGTCGTCGATGCGGATCAGCGAGCCGGCGTGGCGGCGCAGGTCCTGGGCCGAGGAGCGGTTGCCGCGGTCGCCCAGGGTGATGAACAGGCGGCCCTGGCGGTCGAACACCAGCCGCGATCCAAAGTGGCGGGTCTCGGCGGTTTTCGGTCGCTGGCGGAAGATCACCCGCACACCCTCCAGGCGGTGTCCTCGCAGCACGCCGAAGGCCACGGCCGTGCCGTGGCCTCGAGGCCCCTTTTCGGCGAAGGAAAAGTAGACGCGGCGGTTGCGGGCGAAATCGGGGTGCAAGGCCACGTCGAGTAGGCCGCCCTGGCCGTACGGGTGGATAGGGGGCAGACCGGCGATGGGTTCCGGGTGCAGGCGACCGTCTGCCTCGACCAGGCGCAGGCGCCCGACCCGCTCGGTGACCAGCAGGCGCCCGTCGGGCAGAAAGGTCAGCGACCAGGGGTGGTTCAGTCCGGAGACCATGACCTGCCAGTCGACCCGGTGCAGCTCGGTATCGACCGGGGTGGCCGCGGCGCCCGTGGGGCGCAGCAGCAGGCAGGACAGCAGGGCAAAGTAGCGTAAGCTCATGAAGGCAGTCTAGCCCGGATGTTTCACCGGCACCCCGAGAGCCGGCGGAATTTGCAGCCGCTGTGGCGCCAGTTTGGCGCTCAAGCGATAGCCTGCGCTATCGCTTGAGTGAAAACCCAGCCACAGCGAGCGAGAAACCGCCGGAATCGGGATAGAACAACGTGGGAGACAAACTGTAACCGGCGACAGGCCTCCCTTTTGGCCATTTTTGCTCGATCATTCAGTCTCTTAGGGATAGAGCGTTGTGCGGTCGGTGAAATGTTCGGGCTAGGGTAAAGTCCGAACAACTGCTCCATTTCCCCTTCTTCTGGCCTTCGTGTGAGTAGGGGAGTCGAGCGGCGTCTCTGCTGGCTGCGGACTTGAATTTCTTCCCGAAGGCATCGATGCTGGAGGAGATGATGCGCCCGCTTTTCCTGATCCTGACCCTGTTCCTGGTACTGGAGGTACCTGCCATGGCCTTCGAGATCTCGTCGTCCGCGTTTCCCCGCGGTGGCAGTATTCCCGCCCGCTACACCTGCGACGATGACGATGTCTCGCCGCCCCTCGCCTGGCGCGATATGCCCGAGGGCACGCGCAGCCTGGTGCTGATCGTGGACGATCCCGACGCGCCCGATCCGGCCGCGCCGAAAATGACCTGGGTGCACTGGGTGCTCTACAACCTGCCGGCGGACAGTACCGGCCTGCCCGAGGGGGTGGCACCGGCTGACCTGCCGTCGGGTACCGAAGAGGGCTTGAACGACTGGAAACGCACCGGCTACGGCGGACCCTGCCCACCCATCGGGCGCCACCGTTATTTCTTCAAGCTGTATGCGCTGAAAGTGGTGCTGCCCTTCACCGACCCCCTCACCAAGGCCGAATTGCTCGAGGCCATGGAAGGGCAGGTGCTGGACGAGGCGGTGCTGATGGGCACCTACCAGCGGCCTTGAGCGCTGCGACCTTCGGAACGACCGCGTAGCCCGGACGCAGACCGCGGGCCAGCATCCGGGGCGTGGGATGATGCGAGGCCGTGCGCGGTGGATTCACCACGAAGATTGTCGACTGAGGCCGCCGAGGTTGCGAAGGGTGCCAGGGAGATGGGGACAAGGGGGGCGGCAATTGCCTTGGCGCCGCCGCCAAGCCCCCTCTCCCCTCGAGACGAGAGGGTTGGGGTGGGGGTGAGCTAGGCGGTCCCGGTTCGCAGGCGGGCGAGTTCAGTCGAAGGTTCTGACCTTTCCGCGCAGTCGCTTGTGCTGGCTGCGGCGCTTCTTCTCCGTGATCCGCCGTTCCTTCGCCGCCCGCGTCGGTCGGGTAGGGATACGTTGCTTCTGCACCCGGCCGACCCTGCGGATCAGTTCGGCCAGCCGCTCCAGGGCGTCCTCGCGGTTGCGCTCCTGGGTACGAAAGCGCTGCGCCTTGAGCGTGATGACCCCGTCTTTCGAGATGCGTGTATCGCGTAACGCGAGCAGGCGTTGCTTGTAGAAATCGGGCAGCGAAGAGCGCCGGATATCGAAGCGCAGGTGGATGGCGCTGGAGACCTTGTTCACGTTCTGCCCGCCCGCACCCTGGGCGCGGATACCGCTCAGCGTGATCTCCTCGTCGGGAATCATCACTTTCTGGGAAATGCGCAGCGGCATCAGGTCGGCCTCCTGGCGATGGCCTGCACCACGGCCCCGGTGCCCCGGTGGCCCTTGCCTTCGACCACTTCCCGCTCGCGTTCTGCCAGGTGTTCGAAGACCAGTCCCTGCAACTCCTCGCGCAGGCTTGCCGCGTCCATCATCAGTTCCGCCACCGGTGGGCCGCCGGTGCCGTGGTCGAGTTGCGCCGGTGTATAGGCCTCCAGCAGCAGTATCCCGCCGGGACGCAAGGCCCGCGGGATCGCCGCATGCACCTGGCGGCGCAGCGGCGGTGGCAGGTGCGCGAAAATGGACACGATACCGGCCCATCGCGCCGTGCCCAGATCGTAGTCGGCCAGGTCGGCATGCACACATTCGAGCGTTACCCCGCGCTCGCGCGCCAGTCGCTCGGCCTTGCGCAATCCGGCGGCCGAGCTGTCAACGGCGGTGACCCGGTAGCCCAGGCCGGCCAGGTGAACGGCATTGCGTCCCTCGCCCTCGGCCAGGCACAGCACCGGCCCGTGCGGTATCCGCCCGGCGTTGGCGGCCAGAAAATCGTTCGGCGCGGTGCCGTAAAAATAGTCATCGTCGCTGTAGCGCTGGTCCCACATGGCTTTCCTCCGGTACGGGGTAGTTCGGTATCTTGCCTGAGTCCGGGCATGGCAAGTCGTTCGAGTTGATCTCACGTCCTTGCCGGCTGGTTGCACGATGCATTATCGATCCTGTCAGGCACGAATCCGCTTCGTCCAGAGCCGATCAGATCTGCTGGCCGATCTGGCGCTTCGCCGGGTGGGTGTTCGGCGGCGTTGTCAGGTGTTCTGTCTACACGCAGGAGCAGTGTTCTCGCTGTGAACGGTTCGGCCCGAGGGCGGACCTCCTAGCCGTAGGAGCGGCGTCCTCGCCGCGAACGGTTCGGCCCGAGGACGGGCCTCCTAC
>CAYMWJ010000057.1:4061-13260 GCA_964394235.1 uncultured Sedimenticola sp.
GCGAACGGTTCGGCCCGAGGACGGATCTCCTGCATGTCTGTAGTTCCTTGTATCTGTGACTCACTGTGAGGTCTCCTCGGTCTCGGCGGTTTCAACGGCGTCGGCCGCGCGCAGCCATTCGAGTTCGGCGTCTTCGATCTGTTGGTCGAGTGCGGCTTTCTGTTTCAGCAGTTCGGTGAGGCGGTCCTTGTTTTCGGCCTGGTAGAGGTCGGCGTCGGCGAGTTGTTCTTCCAGCGCGCGGCGCTTGTCTTGCAGCGCTTCCAGCGCCTGTTCGCAGTGGGCAAGGCGTTTTTTCAAGGGTTGCAGGCGGGCGCGGCGTTCGGCTTCGGCGCGTTTGCGCGCCTTGCGGTCTTCGGCAGTCTCGCGTTTCGGGGCCGCGGGGGCGGCCTGGGGTACGGGGTTGCCGGTGTTGCGCCGGTGGTCGCTCAGCCAGGCGGCGTAGTCGTCGAGGTCGCCGTCGAAGGGGGTGAGTCGCCCGCCGCTGACCAGCGCGAGGCGGTCGCAGGCGGTGCGTAGCAGGTGGCGGTCGTGGGAGACGATGACCATGGCGCCTTCGAAGTCCTGCAGGGCGGTGGCCAGGGCCTGGCGCATTTCGAGGTCGAGGTGGTTGGTGGGCTCGTCGAGCAGCAGCAGGTTGGGGCGTTGTTGCACCAGCAGGGCGAGCACCAGGCGGGATTTCTCGCCGCCGGAGAACGGGCCGACCGGGGCCAGCGCCTGGTCGCCGGCAAAGCCGAAACCGCCGAGGTAGTCGCGTGCCTCCTGTTCACTCAATGATGGGTCCTGTTGCAGCAGGTGCTCGACCGGGCTGTGTTCGGGGTGCAGTTGTTCGAGTTGGTGCTGGGCGAAGTAGCCGATGGCGAGGTCCTGTGCGGTCTCGCGTGCGCCCGTCAGCGGGGCGAGTTCGCCGGCCAGCAGTCGGATCAGGGTCGATTTGCCCGCGCCGTTGGGGCCGAGCAGGCCGAGGCGGTCGCCGGGGGCGAGCACCAGGCCGGCGTGCTCGACGATGGCCTGGCCGTTGTAGCCCGCGCTGCATTCCTCGAGGCGCAGCAGGGGGTGGGGCAGGCGGCGCGGCGTGCGAAAGGTGAAATGGAAGGGCGAATCGACATGCGCCGGGGCGATCTGCTGCATGCGCTCGAGTGCCTTCAGGCGGCTCTGCGCCTGCCGCGCCTTGCTGGCCTTGGCGCGGAAGCGATCGACGAAGGCACGCATGTGCGCGATCTCGCGCTGCTGCTTTTCGTAGGCCGCCTGTTGGCCGGCAAGCTGTTCGGCGCGCAGGCGTTCGAAGGCGCTGTAGTTGCCGCGGTAGAGGGTGGCGCGCTGGCGCTCGATGTGCAGGATGTGGTCGCAGACGCTGTCGAGAAACTCGCGGTCGTGCGAGATCAGCAGCAGGGTGCCGCGATAGCTCTTCAGCCAGCCTTCCAGCCAGATCACCGCGTCCAGGTCGAGGTGGTTGGTCGGTTCGTCGAGCAGCAGCAGCTCGGAGCGGCACATCAGGGTGCGCGCCAGGTTCAGGCGCATGCGCCAGCCGCCGGAGAAGTCGGCCAGCGGCCGCCGTTCGTCACCGGGAGCGAAGCCCAGTCCGGCCATCAGTCGCGCGGCGCGTGCCTCGGCCTGGTAGCCGTCAATATGTTCCAGTTCGGCGTGCAGGTGGGCGATGCGTTCGCCGTCGCCGCGCTGTTCCGCCTGTGCGAGCTGCTGCTGTAGCGTGCGCAGACCGGCATCACCGTCCAGCACGTAGTCGATCGCCGGCTGCGTGCTCGCAGGGATCTCCTGGGCCAGGTGGGCGATGGTCCAGTCCGCGGGCAGGCTGTGGTGGCCGCTGTCTTCCTGTAGTTCGCCGAGGATCAGCGCGAACAGGCTGGACTTGCCGGTGCCGTTGGCGCCAGTGAGGCCGACCTTCTGCCCGGGATGGATCTGGAAGGTGGCGTCCTCGAACAGCAGGCGCGGCCCGCGGCGCAGGGTGAGATGGTCGAAATGCAGCATGCGCGGATTGTACCCCTCCTCGCTTGTCACATTCCCGTAACAAAACGCTGCCAGCATGTGCGTCGCAAGATGAATGACGCAACGAGGATTATCGGAATGAAACGCATGCTGTTCGGCAGTGCACTGGCCCTGGTACTGGGCGCCCAGGCCCAGGCGGCCTCCCGCGACACCATCCATATCGTAGGTTCTTCTACCGTCTATCCCTTCGCCACCGTGGTGGCGGAGCACTTCGGGCGTGCGACGCGCTTCAAGACGCCGCGCATCGAGTCCACCGGCTCGGGCGGCGGCATGAAGCTGTTCTGCGCCGGCGTAGGGGTGAATCACCCTGACATCACCAATGCCTCGCGGCGCATCAAGAAATCGGAATTCGCCAAGTGCCAGGCCAACGGGGTGAAGGAGATCATCGAGGTCAAGATCGGCTACGACGGCATCGCGATCGCCAATTCACGCAAGGCGCCGCGCTTCGATCTGAGTCGCAAGGACCTGTTCCTGGCACTGGCGCGCCAGGTGCCGGACCCCGCCGCGCCGGAGAGCGGCAAGCTGGTGCCCAATCCTTACCGGACCTGGAAGCAGGTCAACCCCGGTCTGCCGGACGTGCGTATCGAGGTGCTCGGTCCGCCGCCCACCTCGGGGACGCGCGATGCCTTCGCCGAGCTGGCGATGGAGGGTGGCTGCAAGCAGTTCGCCTGGATCAAGGCGCTCAAGCACCAGGACAAGAAGCGTTACAAGGCCATCTGTCACGCTATCCGCGAGGACGGCCCCTACATCGAGGCTGGCGAGAACGACAACCTGATCGTCAAGAAGCTGGTGGCCAATCCGCGTGCGCTGGGTATCTTCGGCTACAGCTACCTGGAGCAGAATGCCGACCAATTGCAAGGGTCGCTGGTGGATGGCGTGGCGCCCGAGTTCGAGCTGATCGCCGATGGCAGCTATCCGGTGTCGCGTCCGCTGTTCTTCTACGTGAAGAAGGCGCACGTGGGGCGCATTCCCGGCATCCGCGAGTATCTGGCGGAATTCACCAGCGAAAAGGCCTGGGGTGATGACGGCTACCTGGTGGACAAGGGGCTGATTCCCATGCCGGAAGAGGAGCGCCGCGCGTTCGCCAAGGCGGCGCGCGAGCTGACACCGCTGGCGTTGTGATCGGCGGCCGCGCCCCGGCATGCCGGGGCGCGGCGAGGGGACGAGATGAGCCTGTCGATGCTGTTCTTGTTGTTGGTGGCGTACGCCCTGGCCGCTTACTGGCTGGGGCGTCGCGTCGTGCTGGGCCGGGTGGATGGCGATGCCCGGCGCCTGCATTCGCTGCCGCGTTATCACGGCTACCGGGTGGCGCTGCTGGCGGGCTTGCCGCCGCTGGTGCTGCTGGTGGTGTGGCTGGCCTTCGACCAGGTGGTGATCAGCCACCTCGTGATGCAGTCTCTGCCCGAATCGATGCGTGCGCTGCCCGAGGCGCAGCGCAGTTTGCTGCTCAACGACATCCGCAATCTGGCGACGGGCAACATCGCCTCGGGTGTGCCCGATCCGGCGCTGACTGCGGCGGTCGAGCATTACCGTAGCCTGTTACGCTGGTCGAACATGGCCCTGCCGGTGCTGTTGCTGCTGGTCGGCCTCAGCGGCCTGGGGTGGGGGCTGTTGCGCGTGCATCCGGGTTTGCGGGCGCGTACCAGCGTTGAACGGGTGGTCTATGTGCTGCTGCTGGCGAGTGCTTCGATCGCCATCCTCACCACTCTGGGGATCGTGCTCTCGGTGTTGTTCGAGGCCTTGCGTTTCTTCGAGAGCGTGCCGTTGGGTGATTTCCTGTTCGGCCTGGAATGGAGTCCGCAGATCGCCATCCGTTCCGACCAGGTCGGTGCCAGTGGCGCCTTCGGCGTGGTGCCCCTGTTTGCCGGCACGCTCATGATCGCCGGCATCGCGCTGGCGGTGGCGGTGCCGGTCGGCCTGTTCTCGGCCATCTGGCTGGCCGAGTTCGCGGGCGCGCGGGCGCGTGCCTGGATCAAGCCGCTGCTCGAGATCCTGGCCGGCATCCCGACCGTGGTGTACGGCTTTTTCGCCGCCCTGGTGGTGGCCCCGCTGGTGCGTGGCCTGGGCGAGTCGCTGGGCCTGGCGGTCTCTTCCGAGAGCGCGCTGGCCGCGGGCCTGGTGATGGGAGTGATGATCATCCCCTTCGTCTCGTCTCTGTCGGATGATGTGATCACTGCGGTGCCGCAGTCGCTGCGTGATGGTTCGCTGGCGCTGGGTGCGACTCCGGCCGAAACGGTGTTGCGCGTGGTGTTGCCTGCAGCGCTTCCGGGCATCGTCGGTGGTGTGTTGCTGGCGGCCTCGCGCGCCATCGGCGAGACCATGATCGTGGTGATGGCCGCCGGCGTGGGCGCGCGCCTGACCGCCAATCCGCTGGACTCGGTGACCACCATCACGGTGCAGATCGTCACTCTGCTGGTCGGCGACCAGGAATTCGACAGCCCCAAGACCCTGGCGGCCTTTGCCCTGGGGCTGGTGCTGTTCCTGGCCACCCTGTTGCTCAATGTGCTGGCGCTGTATGTGGTGCGCCGTTATCGGGAAGCCTATGAGTAAGAAAAAGAACAAGCCGCCGGTCAAGCGCCGGGCCATCCGCGAGGCGGTTTTGCACGGACTGGCGCGCCGTCGCCGGCGCGATCGTCTGTTGCGCCTGGCCGGTATCGGCGCCATCGTGCTGGGGCTGACGTTTCTGGCCGTCATGTTGGTCAGCCTGGTGAGTCTGGGGAAGTCGGCCTTCTGGCAGACGCACATCCGGCTCGAGCTGACGCTGGACCCTGGGCGTCTCGATCCCCAGGGCAACGGTTCGCAGGAGTCGCTGGCCGCTGGCGATTATGCGGGAGTGATCAAGCAGGCCTTGCGCGCGCATTTCCCCGAGGTGCGCAAGCGCCGCGAGAAGCGCGAGCTCTACCGGCTGGTGAGCAGTGGCGCGGCCTGGGCCTTGCGCGACCAGATAGTGGCAGACCCTGAACTGCTGGGGCAGCGACGTGCCTTCTGGTTGCTCGCCGACGACGAGGTCGACCAGTGGTTCAAGCATGGTGAGGCGGGTGGTGTCCGCTTGAGCGAGCGCCAGCGTCACTGGCTGGAGTCCTTGCGCACGGAGGGGGCGATCGACACCTTCTTCAACTGGGCCTTCTTCCGCAATGGTGATTCGCGTGAGCCGGAACTGGCAGGGATCCGCGGGGCACTTGCCGGTTCCTTCTATGCGCTGCTGGTGACCCTGGCATTGTCATTGCCGCTGGGCGTGGCGGCGGCCATCTACCTGGAAGAGTTTGCGCCGCGCAACCGCTGGACCGACTTTGTCGAGGTCAACATCAACAATCTGGCGGCCGTGCCGTCGATCGTGTTCGGCCTGCTGGGGCTGGCGGTGTTCCTGAACTTTCTCGACCTGCCGCGCTCGGCACCGCTGGTCGGTGGTCTGGTGCTCACCCTGATGACCCTGCCGACCATCATCATCACCGGGCGCGCGGCGCTCAAGGCCGTGCCGCCATCGATCCGCGAGGCGGCACTGGGCATCGGCGCCTCGCGCATGCAGACGGTGTTCCACCACGTACTGCCGCAGGCCCTGCCGGGCATGCTCACCGGCACCATCATCGGTATGGCGCAGGCACTGGGCGAGACCGCGCCCCTGTTGATGATCGGCATGGTGGCCTTCATCGTCGATGTGCCACAGGGTATTACCGATCCGGCCACGGTGCTGCCGGTGCAGATCTACCTGTGGGCCGACAGCCCCGAACGCGCCTTCCTGGAACGTACCGCGGCGGCGATCCTGGTGTTGCTGTTGTTCCTGGTGCTGATGAATCTGGTGGCCATCCTGTTGCGCCGCCGCTTCGAGAAACGCTGGTAAGGAGAATCCGAGATGGCGATAGGCGATCGACGCGCCTTGTTCCAGTCGGTAGTGGAGACGGCCCTGGCCGCGGGTGATACCGCGCAGCCGGAGGTCGTCGAGAGCACCCTGGGTAACCCCTTCCTCGAGCGCAAGGTCAGTCTGCGCGCACGCAACGTCAATGTGTTCTATGGTGAAAAACAGGCGATCAAGGATGTGTCGATCGATATCGGCAAGCGCCAGGTGACCGCCTTCATCGGTCCCTCGGGGTGTGGCAAGTCGACCTTTCTGCGCTGCTTCAACCGCATGAACGACACCATAGAGGGCTGTCGCGTGGAAGGCGAGATCCTCCTCGATGACGAGGACATTCATGCGCCGGAGATGGACGTGGTGCCGCTGCGTGCGCGGGTGGGCATGGTGTTCCAGAAGCCCAATCCCTTTCCCAAGTCGATCTACGAGAACATCGCCTACGGCCCGCGGCTGCACGGCCTGGCGGCGAGCCGCGCCGACCTGGACGAACTGGTGGAGAACTCGCTGCGTCGCGCCGGTCTGTGGGACGAGGTGAAAGACCGCCTGGATGCGCCGGGCACGGGCCTGTCCGGTGGCCAGCAGCAGCGCTTGTGTATCGCGCGCGCCATAGCCATCCATCCCGAGGTGATCCTGATGGACGAGCCCTGCTCGGCGCTGGACCCCATCGCTACTGCACGAGTGGAGGAGCTGATCGACGAGCTGCGCGAGCGCTATACCATCATCATCGTCACCCATTCGATGCAGCAGGCGGCGCGCGTCTCGCAACGTACCGCCTATTTCCACATGGGACGCCTGGTCGAGGTGGACAAGACCGAACGGATCTTCACCAACCCGGCGCACGAATTGACCGAGGCCTACATCACGGGCCGTTTTGGGTAAGGAGATCAGGATGTACGGCACGCTATCGAACGGCCATATCCTCAGTGGCTTCGACAAGGATATGCGCAAATTGCGCAAGCGAGTGCTCAAGATGGGCGGCATGGTGCGTGAGCAGATGGAGCGGCTGCAACTGGCGCTGGGGCATGATTCCACCGAACAGGCGCGGCAGGTTATCGAAGGGGATCGCCCCATCGACTCGCAGGAGGTGAAGGTGGACAGCTTCATCGTCAGCCTCCTGGCGCGGCGCGCGCCCGTCGGCAGGGACCTGCGCTATGTGGTGGCGACTTCGCGTATCGTCACCGAGCTGGAGCGCCTGGGCGACGAGATGACCCAGATCGCAAGGGTGCTGTGCCAGGAGCCGCTGCCGGAGGCTGGTTGCGACGGGCACTCTCCCCGCGCCGAGGTGCAGCGTCTGATGGGGCACCTGATCGTACTGCTGGATACGGGGCTTCGCGCTTACGAGGAAGATGACGCCAGGCAGGCTGAGGTGATGGTGGCCGGTGAGCTGCCAGAACAGATCGATTTGCGCGATCGTTTGAAGTACCTTGTAGAGTGCGTGTTCGATAATCGGCAGGATGTGGCCGAGGCGGTGAACTTCATGCTGGTGCTGAGATCCCTGGACCGGGGCAAGCGCCACATCGACAACATCGCCGAGCACGTCGTCTACCTGGTGACCGGAGAAGACGTACGCCATCAATGACCACCATCCTGTTCGTCGAGGACGAGGCCCCCATCCGCGACATGGTGCGCTTTGCGCTGTCGCGCGCCGGCATGGAGATGCTCGAGGCCGGCAGTGTGAGAGAGGCCGAAGATGTGTTGCGCATCCGGCGCCCCGACCTGGTGCTGCTTGACTGGATGTTGCCCGAACGCAGTGGCATTGCCCTGCTGCGGCATATCCGGCAGGACGAGGGGCTGAGCGACATCCCGGTGATCCTGCTCACCGCACTGGCCGAGGAGGCCCGGCGGGTACAAGGGCTGGAGGCCGGTGCCGACGACTACGTGGTCAAGCCCTTTTCCCCGCCCGAGTTGATTGCGCGTATCCGCGCCGTGCTGCGCCGTGCCGCCGGTCGCGATATCGACGGCCGCTTGCGGTTGGGTGAACTGGTGCTCGACCCCGCTACCCGGCAGGTGGCGTGTGAGGGAAGCCCGGTGCCATTGGGACCGACCGAGTTTCGCCTGTTGCGCTTTCTGCTGCAAAACCCGAACCGGGTGTATAGCCGGGGTCAGTTGCTCGACCGGGTATGGGGCGACGATGTCGCGCTCGAGGAGCGCACCGTGGACGTGAGCGTGCGCCGGCTACGCAAGGCACTGGCTCCATTCGGCCTGGACGGATGCATCGAAACGGTGCGCGGCGCGGGCTACCGGCTGGTGTCCGGCGGTGCATGAGCAGTTTCGCGCCGAGCTCCTGAGACTGCTGACGGTTGCCGTCCTGGTCGGCCTGTTCGGCTGGGTGAGTCAGGCCTGGGTGCTGGCCCTGCTGGTCGGCTTCGGCGGCCTGGCGCTGTGGCAGCTGTACCAGGTCTGGCTGCTCGAGGAATGGCTGGCCGGTGGTGATGGCGAGGACCTGCGCGGGGTCTGGCGCTCGGTGGCTGAGCACATCGAGCGAGTGCGTTCGCGCGCACGCCAGCGCAAGAAGCGCCTGAGCCGCCTGTTGCACCGTTTTCACGATACCCTCGAGACCATGCCGGATGCTGCGGTCATCCTCGACCAGCGCCTGCGTGTGCAGTGGTTCAATTCGGCGGCGCGCGAACTGCTGGGACTGGAGGCCGGCGATTCGGCTGTCGGTCGCTCCCTGCCCGAACTGTTGGATGCTCCGGCGCTGGCCGACTGGCTGCGTCAGGGTGCCGATGCTTCGCCACTGGAGCACTGTGTCGGGGCGGTGTGCGAACGCGAACTGGAACTGCGGGTGGCTCCCTTTGCCAAGGATCAGCTGTTGCTCACTGCGCATGACGTGACCGAGCTCAAGCGCGTGCAGACGGTACGCCGCGACTTCATCGCCAATGTCTCGCACGAGCTGCGCACCCCGCTCACCGTGGTGGTCGGCTACCTGGAGATGCTCGCCGAAGAAGACCTGCCCGACGAGGTGCACCATGCCCTGGCCGCCTCGCTGCGCCAGGCCGAACGCATGCAGCAACTGGTCGCCGACCTGCTGATGCTCTCGCGCCTGGAACTGGAAGACGATAACCCGCCACGCGAGCCGGTAAAGGTACCCGCGCTGCTCGAACATCTGGTCGAGGACGCCCGCCGGCTGGACGGTGACCAGCATCCTGTCACCTTGCACCTGCACTCACGCGCCGGCCTGCTGGGCAGCGAGAGCGAGCTGGCCTCGGCCTTCGGCAACCTGCTGTTCAATGCCATCCTGCACACCCCGCCCGGCACCCCGATCGACCTGTACTGGGAGGCCGATGACGACGGCGCGCGCTTCTGCGTGGTCGATAAGGGCCCCGGTATCCCGCCGGAACACCTGCACCG
>CAYMWJ010000058.1:0-13225 GCA_964394235.1 uncultured Sedimenticola sp.
CGGGGCATCGGCCGACACCGGATGCGCTGCGTGACCTCGGGCGTTTGTGCGGACTGGGGCCAAGGCGCGTCAGCGAGGTCATGGCCCAGATCGAGGACAAGGTGCGGTCGTATTCATCCTGCTGCGAAGCGTATGGCGTACCGGAGGCAGATGCGGACTTCGTGCTGGCCCGCATGCCACTGATGCGTGATGTGCAATAGGCGTTGTCCTACAGGGTGGAGGAAATCCGTCTTGTCACGCTTTCGATCGAGCCGGACAGAAGATAGACTGGCTTGCGGAAAATCCAGGAAAGGCACCCGGAAAGGCAATGGATTGGCCCTTGGAAATACTCGATCGTTTTCCCGCCTTGTACCGGCTGCGTTGGACGCTTTGCTTCGCACAGCCCTTCGATGCCCCGCCGTATCTCGGTTCAGCCCTGCGTGGGTTGCTTGGACATGGTCTCCGGCGAACAGTCTGTGTGACCCGCCGCAAAACCTGCGTTGACTGTCCCCTGACCGCTTCCTGTGTCTATACCCGGCTGTTCGAGCCCACAGCGCATGCCAGCGGCTCGGCCCGGGTCCCGTATGTGTTGAGCGTCTCGGAGTCCGCGAGACGGCATTATCCAAGGGGTGGGCGTTTCACTTTTGAAATGAGCCTGCTGTCGCCTCACCACCGGGAACTGCCTTACCTGGTGCAGGCCTTCCAGGCCGGTGGTCGCCTGGGGCTTGGGCCAAGGCGGGTCGGATTCGATGTCGATAAACTGGCCACGCTTGGCACCCTGGGCGGAGACAACTGGCGTCCGGTCTACGATGGAAACCTGCTGATCGCCCCGCCTGTACCTGCCGCAATGCAGCCACCACCCTGGCCCGGCCAGGTGGTGCTGGAATGGGCAACCCCCTGGCGTTTCAAGCGGCGGGGACATTTGGTGCGACCGGATCAGTTCGTACCGGCCATGCTGCTCGAAAGCCTGCTCTATCGCGTTTATGAACTGCTTGGCGAGCGCCCACCGAAGGCATTCCTGGACAGGGCGCGGGATCCCGATCTGCATGTCGAAAGCGAGCTGGTCTGGCAGGACTGGTCACGTTATTCCTCGCGCCAGAAGACACGCATGCAGGTTGGTGGCCTGATGGGCCGGATCGCCCTGTCCGGCGAGGGCTTCGCCGACTGGTGGCCCCTCCTGTGGCTGGGCCAATGGCTGCACCTGGGGAAGTTCACCAGCATGGGGCTGGGACGGTATCGCCTGATCGCGGCAAGCTTGCGGGAGGCCCACTGAATGGGGAGCGCCGGGCACACTGTTCCGCAGCGGGGCGGTCCGGGAAGGGGCCAGGGCAAGCGCATGGACGCCCCCCGCACCGTTTTCGACGGAGAGGGAAGGTAAGCGAACCGATGCACAGGCAGCCTGAGCAATATTCCCGGCGGATCCTGCTGGCGGTCACCGGACTGAGCCCTCAGGTGGTCACCGAAACCTTGTATGCGCTGGCCGTGCGGCGTGATCCCCCCTTCGTTCCAACCGAGATCCACTTACTCACCACGGCCGAAGGAAAGCAGCGCGCCGAACTGGCCCTGCTGTCGGAGGATCCGGGCTGGTTCCATCGCCTTTGTGACGACTACGGGCTGCCGCCCATCCGTTTCGATGCCCGCCATATCCACGCGATCGTGGATGCGCAGGGGAAGGCGCTCGACGACATCCGTACCCCGGCGGACAACGAGCGGCTGGCCGATCGGGTCACCGAAAAGGTTCGGGAATTCACCACCGACGAGAAGGCTGCTCTGCATGTCTCCATCGCGGGCGGGCGAAAGACCATGGGCTTCTACCTGGGGTATGCGCTTTCCCTGTTCGGTCGCCCGCAGGACCGCCTGTCCCATGTGCTGGTGAGCGAGCCCTACGAGTCGAGCTGGGACTTCTTCTATCCGACCCCGTATGCCCGGGTCATCACCACCCGCGACAACAAGCTTGCCGACACCCGGGATGCACAGGTCGAGCTGGCCGAGATTCCCTTCGTGCGCTTGCGGCACGGCCTGGACGACCGACTGAGGCAGGGCGGGGCGACCTTCTCCGAGGCGGTGGCGGCCGCGCAACGCGCCCTGCAGCCGCCGGAGCTGGTGATCGATCGCGAAGGCAAACGCATTCTTGCCGGTGGCACATTGATCGAACTGCCGCCGGCGCAACTGGCCCTGCTGAGCCTGTTCGCGCAACGCCTGATACAAGGGGATGACGCCTTGGCCGCGCCGGGCAAGTACGCCCCCGACAAGCTCTGGGCGGAGCGTTTTCTGGCGCAATACCACGCGATCCGGGGGAATGCGCTGGATGACATCGAGCGCACCGAACAGGCCCTGCGCGACGGCATGGACGGTGAGTATTTCTCCAGTACCAAGAGCAAACTGCACCGCATTCTCAAGAACCGCCTGGGGGAGGCGGCCCGGCTGTATTACATCGATGATGGCGGCACCCGGCCGCGGCGCTACAGCCTCAGGCTGCCGCGGGATGCGGTGCGGTTCGGCAGGCTTGCCGGAGCCGGTCCCGGCGATCACAAGGCACAAAATGAGCACCCGGAGGAGGACCCGACATGACGGCCCAAGCCATGAGCAGACCGCTTCAAGGCCGGATGGAAACCCGGCAGTTCACGATCCGCTGCGTTACGCCTGCCTTTCTCGGCAATGCCGAGCAGGACGGCCAGTGGCGCGCGCCACCTTTCAAGCACCTGCTGCGCGAGTGGTGGCGGGTGGCCTGGGCGGAGGCCCATGGTTTTTCAAACGACTACCGGAGCCTGCGTGAGCAGGAGGGAGCGCTGTTCGGCACTGCCGCCGACGGCACTGGCAATCGCAGTCGCGTGCGGTTGCGGCTGGATAAATGGAGCACCGGCAAGCTGAGGCGTTCGGAATGGAATGAGATCGGGAAAGTGAGCCATCCGGAGGTAGGCCGGTCGGTTGGGGCTGACCTCTATCTCGGGTTTGGGCCGCTGACTTACGACAAGCAGTCAAGGCGGACGGCCCTGAAGACGAACGCCGCCATCCAGGCAGGCGAACAGGCCAGCCTGCGCCTGGCCTTCCCTGCTGCCGACGCCGAGTTGCTCGACAGGGCGCTGTTCTTGATCGACGCCTTTGGCGCGCTAGGTGGACGCTCGCGCAATGGTTGGGGCTCGGTCTCCCTCGCCGGCGACCTGTCAGACGGTAAGTATCCGCTGCGCGACTGGCGCGAATGTCTGGATCGTGACTGGCCCCATGCCATCGGCATGGATGGAAAGGGTGTCCCCCTGATCTGGCGGACCGGCCCTTTCGACGACTGGCGGCAGCTCATGAGGCAGTTGGCGGAGATCAAGATTGGACTCAGGACCCAGTTTACATTCCATAGTGGCAACAACACTCCCCGACCGGAATCACGCCATTGGTTGAGCCATCCAGTCACCCATCACAACGTGGGGCCATGGAAGCAGGGGCGACTCCCCAACAGCCTCCGCTTCAAGGTGGTGCGGGACGCCAGCGGCAGATTGCACGGCCGGATCTTTCATGTCCCTTGCCTGCCGCCACGGCAGTTCGAACCGGATCGCCAGGCCATCGAGCGTGTCTGGCAACAGGTTCACGACTATCTGGATGGGCAGATCCGTCGGGAGGTGGGGGGGTGATCACTCACGGGTTCACCAGCACCAGCCTCGGCTCGACTTCGGCGATGGCGAAAAAATCCCGATCCTGTGTGAGCAGCGGCACGCCGTGCTCCACCGATGCGGCGGCGATCAGGCAGTCGTGCGGGCTTCTATCAATCAGGTACACGTCTGCGAGTGGCGTGCCGTTCGGCGATGACGTCGTAGTCCGGGTCGATCAGGTCCATGCCCTGAAGCTCCTTGAGCTTGCGCAGCCGGTGCCGCATGACCAGATCGTGCAGCGCCATCTCCACCACTTCGCGTTTGGTCTTGGCGCCGGAAAGCTTCATGGCCTCGGCCACCAGTTCGTCGTCGAGCACGATATTGGTTCTCATCCTCGTACACCTCCCAATGTGCATTGTAGCCGCTGAAGGGAAGGAGCCCCGATCATGAACAACGAAAGATTCTGGCAAACCAAGCTCGATGCCCGCCTGCACGATCCGGGTGAAAAGTCGCTGATCCTGATGCGTACCCGCGCGGGCCACGAGGGCGGTACGGTCAAGGCCCTGCGCGAGGCGCTGGCGCTGCACTCGGTCGATACGGCGGCGGTCAAGCGCGCCGACTGGTGGGCCTCGGCAGCCGATCGCCCACAGTGGCCGAGGGACTTCGGCGACCGGGTGCGCTGGACCGACACTCCCGTTCTGATTCACCCCATAAGTGGCAGAGAGATCAACCTGAACGAGCAAGGTCGGCTCAAGGAAACCGATCCGGAAGACATCGCCGCACGCAGCCTGGCACACTTCGACCGCCTGCGGGAACAGTGTGGCAACGACCCGAAAAGGACCCTGCTCGCCTTCTGGCGCTTCGGCCCGGAACTGTCCGAGCAGGAAGACGACGGCAAGCTGGGCGCGCTTTGGCGGCAGTTGCCCGCTGACAGCCGGGTGCCGGACCATTCCATCTGGGAGCACCTGGATCTGACCTCCGCCTTCGCCGGGGCTTTCGCCGGAGACGAAAACGGGGAGGCGGCGTTGCTGGCGATGAGCATCGGCCCGGTACAGCCCTTCATCGCCGCCGCCCGTTCCACCTCCGACCTCTGGGCCGGTTCGCACCTGCTGGCGCGTCTCGCCTGGGAGACCATGAAACCACTGGTCGAGGAACTGGGGGCGGACGCGGTGCTCTTCCCGAGCCTGCGCGGTATTCCACAGGTCGATCTCTGGCTGCGCGACCGGTGTGGCTTGCCAGATGAACTGTTCAGCGATGCCCCCTGGAAGCGGAGCGCCAACGCCGACGCCAATCCGCTCTTCGCGGCTGCACTGCCCAACCGGTTCGTCGCGCTGGTGCCGGCGGGGCGTGCCCGAATCCTGGCCGAGCGCTGTCGCGACCATGTCCGTGACTGGATGCAACGGGTGGGCAAACAGGTGGTCGAGCGGCTGCTCCAGGAGGCAGGTGAGCCGCTGGATGAATCCCTCTATTGTTTCGAGCAGGCCCGCCGCCAGCTTGCGGGTTTCCCCGAAGTGCACTGGGCCTCGGTGCCCTTTTCGCTGATCGGCGCCACGCCCGATGGCAAGCAGGTTACCGATACCGCGCAGCTTTCCGAGGCGATGGCCCCCTTCTTCGGCGCCGGGTCGGACGAGCCGGCCGGTTTCCTCGCCGGCAAGGCCTGGGAGGTGTTGCAAAGGGACATCCAGTGGGAAGACGGGACCGACTTTTTCATCCCCAATCCCGGCGTGCTCTATCCAGCCATCTACGAGCTGGCCGAGCGGGTCCTGGCGGCAGCCAAGTCGGTTCGTTCCTTCGAACAGATGGACGAACGCGGCTGGCGCGACTCCCTGACCGGCGAGGCCGAGTGGCTGACCACCGACAGGCATCAGCTCGACCGCTCCTGTCGTCAGCAGAGCGATACCCTCTGGGCAAGGATCGCCCAGAAGCGGCCTGCCTGGGCGAAGAAGGGCGAGCATCTGGGGGCGCTGTCGGCGGTCAAGCGGCTCTGGCCGACCCTGTTTGCCGAGGAGGTCGGCGCGGCGGTTGGGCGTGATTTTGGCCGCTTCGTCGTCTCCACTCACACCATGGCGCTGGCCCGTCAGCTCGACCATTGGCTGGAGCACGGCGGCCTGACCGCAGACGGTTACAGCGAAGTGGCCGGGAAGATCGAGCGCGACCGCGTGGCACTGCCGGTGCGCCTGGTATTGCGCCACCGTGACAACCCCGCCCTGAAGGATGCCCGCAGCCTGCTGGCATTGATGGAACAGGCGCAAGAGTCCGAGACCGATGCCGAGGCCGAGCGCCTCCGCCGGGTGGTACGCGAAACCCTGAAACGGGGCGCTGGAGACCAGGATGACTTCCGCTTCGAGACCTATTACGGCCTGCTGCTGATGGACGGGGACCGCATGGGGGCCCTGCTGGCCGAGGGCGGTGGCGTCAACTTCGGCGAGAGCTTCCATCCGGCCATCCGCCAACAGTTCGAGGCGCGGGCGGATCGTAACCCTCGGCTGAAGGCTTACGCCGACACCCTGCGCCCCCCGTCACCCGGCCGCCACATGGCGATCTCCGGAGCGCTCAACGACTTCGCATTGCACCTGGTGCCGCACATCGTCCAGCGGGAGTACCTCGGGCGGCTGATCTATGGCGGTGGTGACGATGTGCTCGCCATGCTGCCGGTAGCCGACCTGCTGCCGGCCGCGGCGCGGCTGCGCGATGCCTGGTCGGGTGTCAGCCGCTTCGCCCCATTGGACAAGGACGACAGCCAGCGCAGAAGACTGCAGCTGGAGAAGGGCCACGCCCTGCTCGATGGCGACCTGTTGCGGACCATGGGCGCCAGGGCCACCGCCAGCGCCGGGCTGATCGTCGCCCACCACCAGACACCCTTGACCCGCGTATTGCGCGAGCTGCGCACGGCGGAGCGGGTGGCCAAGGAAGAGCGTGGAAAAGACGCTCTGCACATCCGCGTGCTCAAGCGCTCCGGCGGTGCCCTGAATCTGACCCTCAAGTGGGATCAGCTCGCCGTCTTCCAGCGGCTGCTCGCCTTCCTGCGCGAACCCGGCGTCTCGCGCCGCGCCGTCTATCACTGCCTGCAGTGGCTACGCGACCTCCCCGAACCTGGCGGTGATGGTGAGATGGTGGCACAGCTGCTGGGTTACCAGTTCCGCCGGCAGGCGGGCGACGCCGCAAACGGCAAGGTGGAACGACTGGCTGCGGACATCGCCAGGCTGGCAGTCGGCCGTGACCAGGCCCTCGACTGGACCGGCAATTTCCTCTCGGTGGCGGAATTTCTTGCCCGCGAGACCCGCGCCGCCCGCCGGCAGCATCCGGATGACGACAAGCCAGCAGGAGAAGCGGTATGAATACACACTTTCTGGAACCCCTGGACGTGCTCTTTCTGCGCGGGAACCGCCTGTTTGGCGATGCCGGCAGCTATGGAGAGTCGATGGTGCCGCCCTGGCCCTCGGCCGTGGCCGGGGCGATCCGCTCGGCCATCCTCGCACGCGATGGGGTCGATCCGGAGGATTTCGCCCGGGGTGGGCTCGAACACGCCACCCTGGGCGCGCCGGATAGGCCCGGCGACTTCCAGGTCACCGATTTCCAGCTCGCCTGGCGCGGCGAAAGCGGCGAAGGGCGGCTGGAGCGCCTCTACCGGCTCCCGGCCGATCTGGTCGCAACCAGGAGCGATACCGGCGAGATCGAACTGTACCGAATCACACCCCGCCTGCCCTGTTGCGGCATCGATAGCTCGATGCCGACCGTGCAGCTCCCGGTGCTGGCCCAGCAAGACCGCACCAAGCCCGCATCCGGCCTCTGGTTGAACGAAGCGGGGATGGCGGATTGGCTGGCCGGTGAGCTGCCCGATGTCGACCGGCATCTGGTTGCGGCAGACAGGCTCTGGGGCTTGGACGAGCGGGTGGGCATCGGCATGGACAGGGCCTCCCGCCGCGCCGACGACGGCAAGCTGTTCACCCTGCAGGCGGTGGTAATGAAACCGGGTGTCGGCTTCGTCGCCAGCGTCGAGGGCGATGCGCTGGACGACGGTGCCCTGCTGCGTTTCGGTGGCGACGGCCGGGGCGCGGTCGTCAGCCGGGTCGATGCACCGGCGCCGCAAGGCGACCTGGCGGCCATTGCCGAGGCCGGGCGCTGCCGTCTGCTGCTGACCACACCCGGTATTTTTCCAGACGGCTGGTGCCTGCCTGGCATGGCCGAAGACGGTTGCTTTGAACTGCTCGGCGTGCGTGGTCGCGTCGTCTGCGCCGCTGTGCCGCGTGCCGAAGTGATCTCCGGCTGGGACCTGGCCCGCTGGCAGCCCAAGCCCGCTCAGCGTGCTACGCCGGCCGGCAGTGTTTACTGGCTGGAAGACCTCGAGGCCACGCCAGAACAGCTTCGCAAGCTTGCCGACCACGGCCTCTGGCCAGCGTCTGGCTACGATGCCAGGCGCCGGGCCGAGGGCTTCAACCGTTTCGTCTTTGCCACCTATTGATCGAGGAGCAGACCATGTTCGAAAAACAGGCAGCCGTCTTTCTGTATGCCGTAAGCCCCGTGCACATGGGCGCCGGCACCGCTACCGGCCTGATCGACAACCCCATCCAGCGCGAGCGCCACACCCGTCACCCGAGCTTTGCCGGCTCGGGCATCAAGGGCGCGGTGCGGCATTCCTTCGAGTCGCTGGGAGGCGACCCGACACTCATCGAGCGTCTGTTCGGGCCGGAATCGGGCAATGCCTTGCACGCCGGCGCGGTCAGCTTCGGCGATGCCCAGCTGGTCGCCTTCCCGGTGCGCAGCCTCCGCGGCGGCTATGTCTATGCCACCTGTCCGCAGGCGCTGGCCCGCGCCCAGCGCTTGCTGCGGCTCACGGGAACCCCCTGTGACTGGACCGTGCCGGAGGTGGAGGAATTGCACTGCCGGCTGGCCAACGAAAAACTGCTCTCCGAGGGCAACAAGCTGCACCTGGAGGCCTTCGAATACGACGCCGCGACCGACGACAGCCTCGCGGCGACAGCAAAATCACTGGCGGAACTGGCGATCCCGGAGCAGTCGGAGTACGCCTTCTTCCGCGACAAGCTTGCCTCTGACCTGGTGATCCTCTCCGACACCGATTTCGCTTACTTCACCGAGAACGCGACCCTGGTGGAGCCTCATGTCCGAATCAATCCGGAAACCGGCACGGCGGATTCGGGCGGTCTGTTCTACACCGAGAACCTGCCGCCGGAATCCCTGTTGATCGCGCCGCTGATGGCCAGCCGGACCCGCAGCGGCAAGGACGATCTGGATGCCGCCGAGGCGATGCTCAAGATTCGCAATGTCATCGACAACCGGTTGTTGCAGATCGGCGGCGACGCCACCACCGGCCGCGGGCTGGTGGTGGCCCGGGTACAGGGAGGGATGTGACCATGCAACAGACCATGGAACAGCGACGGGCGGCCCATGCCTGGGCATGTGCGAGGAAGGCCATGGCGGAACTCGAACGCGGGGGCACCAGGGACCGATACAAGGACTACGTCAATGCCGCCAAGAGCATGCCCGCGCTCATCATGAATTCGGGCCTGATGCAGGTGATGGCCTACAACCACGGCAAGAAAGAGGAACGTTACGGGCTGCTCTCGGGTCACCTGCGCGACTGGCTGCACCAGGTGCAGGGCACGCCGGTCGATTTCGAATCCTTCATGCAACACCTGCTGAGCGCCGGGCCGCGTGAATTCCAGGCCATCACCGCAGAGACCTTCGCCTGGTTGCGCTGGCTGCGGCAGATGGCGCCGGCCGTCGAAAAGGGAGGTTCCTGAGATGCCCATCGCAGCGATACCCGAATACATCGGCAAGCAAGACCTGTCGGAAGCCTCGCCAGGGATGCGCTTCTCCATGTATCTGCCGATCTGGACCGAGCGGGCAGACCAGGAAACGCAGATTCGGAAGATGGCTGGTGCCAAGAGCCCGCAAGGACGGGAACTTGCACAGATCCTCAAACAGCAGGGGATGGATGCCGCCATTGCGCACGTGAAACGGGCACGTGGACGATTCCCGGCGCTATGGCACAAGAACGACCAGGGTGCCCAATCGGCTTGGAAACGGGTCAGCGGCTTGAGTGGCGACGACAAGGCACGGATGCAGGCCCTGGTCGCTCGCCAACAGGCGTTGGCATCGATCGCCTGCGCCGGCGACGAGGTGATGGTGGTCGATGGCGAGACGGTGGCACCCTTCACCACCGGCCTGGGCAATGAACACCCGTTGGAGAACGGCTTTGCCTTTCTCTGGCCCTATGGCTTGCCCTACCTGCCGGGCAGTGGGGTCAAGGGGGTGCTGCGCCAGGCGGCACGGGAACTGGCCGGCGTTGGTGCCGCTGAATGGGACATGGAATCGGATTGGACCGCAACGGCCATCGACGCCCTGTTCGGCAAGGAAGACAGCAACGACGCCCGCCGGGGCGCCCTGAGCTTCTGGGACGTGATCCCGGGCATCGAAGGCGACAAGCTGATGGTGGAGGTGATGACAGGCCACCAGAGCCATTACTACATGCAAGGGGACTCGCCCCACGAATCCGGCCAGCCGATTCCCGTGTATTTCCTCACCGTGCCCCCGGGATCGCGCTTCACCTTTCACGTGGTGTGTGATCTGCCTTTCCTGCGCCGCATTGCACCGGAGCTGGCCGAAAACGACCGTTGGCGGCGCCTGCTGCAACAGGCCTTCGAACACGCCTTCGACTGGCTCGGCTTCGGCGCCAAGACGGCGGTGGGCTACGGCGCCATGCGGTTTGACGAGGCTGCGGCCCGGGAGCGGGAGGAGCAGGCAAGGCAACAGGCATTCGCGCAACTGTCACCCGAGGAACAGGCGCTGGAGGCGCTGCGCAAGACCTGCGAAGAGGAACAACGCAAGGGGCTGCTGTCGGCCGGTTGTCAGACCGCGCAAAAGCGCCTGGAGCTGCTGAAGGCCGCACAGGCCTGGGAAGACCCCGTACATCGTCGGAACGCCGCCCGCTTGATCCGCCAGACCCTGGAGGCGCTGCCCTGGAGCAAAAAGCAGAAGAGGCAGGGCATTGCCGACGAACTCGCGAAACTGGAAACGGAGTAACGAGGCCCCCATGCCCCACACCCTCATCACCTTTCTCGGCCGCACACCCCGCGGGGAACAGGGCTACCGCACCACCTGTTACGACTTCGGTGACGGCGGCGATTGCGAGCCGCTGGCCTTCTTCGGCTGGGCCCTGCAGCGGCGCAAGGTACGGAGCGCGAAGATCGCGCACATCTGGTACGGCGTCTGCGCAACGCCGTGGCCCACGGGAGCCAGCCCAAGGGCGACGAGGTCCAGCGGGCGCTGTCCAGCCCGCAGGCGATGCGCGATCTCCTCTCTTGCCGCTTGAGTCCCAGCAATGAACATCCTTCTCTGTACCCTCGGCCAGACTTGGGCGGTGATCCCCGAGGCCTTCGGGCTCCTCGATCCCGTGCGCTGCCCCATCTATCGCGACCACCCCGGCCACGCGGCCATCGAGACCCTGCGCCGGAAACACGACCTGCGCCCGGTGGACGAACTGTGGGTCTGCACCACCGACGACTCTCAGCTCGATAAGGGGCTGAAAAAGCTCGAACGCTGGCGTGATCTGATCGCGCCCGATCTGCCGCTGCGGGTATGGCGCACCGCCGAGGTGGCCGATGTCGCCGACCAGGTCGCGGGTGACCAGGTGCGCGAACTGATCTACCGTGCCGTGCTGCTGGCCTCGGAACACACCGGCAGGGAAGGGCGCCTCTACCTCTCGCTGGCCGGTGGACGCAAGACCATGTCGGCCGACCTGCAGCGCGCCGGCATGCTGATCGGGTGCGCCGCCTTGCTGCATGTGATCGCCCCGCCGTTCAATCAGATGAGCGAGCCCATGCGGCAGGCGGCACCGGACACCTTCACCCGGCCCCTGAGTCCGGACGACTGCAAGGGACTGGTTCCTCTGGTGGTCGGCGCGGGAAAGCGCAGCGAGCTGCTCGATATCGAGGAGTCGGGCCAGCCGAGGCTGACTGCGGCCAGCTATCCCCTGCCGGAGGCAGGTGGCGCCTTCACCTGGCGGGCCACCGAGCCGAGCCTGCCGCGCGAGATCGAACGCAGGGAACGCGAAGGCTCGCGCCTGCTCGGCAACTACCTGCAATTGCTGGCCGGAGGCGAGCACCATGAAAACTGGCGTTCGCTCTACCGGTTGCCCCCGGCGTTGATCGAGCGCCTGCGCCACACACGGCTGGCCGAGGTGGCCCCCGAAGCGCTGCGGCGTCTGCCCAAGGCCGACCTGCATCGTCATATCGGAGGCTGTCTCGACATCGCCGCGCAACGCCGGGTCGGCCGCGCCATCTGGGACAGCCTCACCGAAAGGGAACGGGCACGGGCCCTGGATCGGGTCCGCCCCCTGTTGGCCAGCCAGGAATGGGACTGGGAGTGGCCCCGGCAGTTGAAGGCAGGCGAGCGTGCACACAATGCCGCCGCCTTGCTGGTGGAGGCCGACGATCAACAGCTGCAGTACAACCTCTTCGAAGTCACCAGCCCCCGTCATGGCCTGCAAAAGAGCGGGCGGGGCTTTGCCGCCTACGAACGCCCCGGGGAACTGGCCGGCTCGGCGGTTCTCGGTCATCCCGCCGCGCTGCAAGCCTACCTGCACGCGCTGTTGCAGGCGGCCCGCCACGAAGGCTTGTGTTACCTGGAACTGCGCGGCAGCCCGCAGAAATATCGCCGGGACCGCAAGGCACAGATCGGCTTCCTGCGGCAACTGCAGGCCATTGCGCGAGCATATTCCGACATCACGCTGCGCTTCATCGTCATTGCCGACCGCAGGCAAGCCGATCGCCTTAAGGAGGTGGTGCAACTGGCCGTCGATGCCCGGGAGGCACTGGACGGCTTCGTCGTCGGCCTGGACCTGGCGGGCGACGAAATGCAGGACGGTACACATGCACCGGAAAAGATCGCCCGACACTTCGAACCGGCCTTTCGCGCCTGCCTGCCCATCACCATCCACGCCGGTGAAGGCACCGCCTCCGACAAGATCTGGGAAGCCGCCTACCGGCTGCACGCCGACCGCATCGGCCATGGCCTGACCCTGGGCGACGATGACAAGCTGCTGCAGCGCTTTCGCGACCGCGGTACCTGTATCGAACTGTGCCCCAGCTCCAACGACGAAGTGGTCGGCTACGGGGACGACAAACCCTATCCGCTGCAGCACTACTGGCAGGCAGGGGTGCCCCTGGCCTTGTGCACCGACAACCCCGGCATCAGTCGCACCGATGCCACCGGTGAACTGTTCAAGGCTGCGGCATTCTGGCCGGGACTCTCCCTGTGGGAGGCACTGGCGATCGTGAAGCAGGGTTTTGCACAGGCCTTTCTGCCTGCGGACGAGCGCGAGCAGCTTCTGAAGCAGGTGGACCGGGAAGTGTACAATTGGGTGCTGGAACAGGCCAAAGCGCTGGTGTCCCGATGATGCAGTGGAAACGAACGATTATCCTGAAAGCAAGGAAATCGAGGTTCTGTTCCGCTCTTGAGCAAGACAGCTTTCCGATTGCCGGAATTTTTCCTAACCCCCTTCGCAACATGCTGAAATGGAAGGGGAATTTTGAAGGGGCTGTAGTAACCGAGACCCGATACAAAGGGGATTAAGACGCCTTATCCTCCCTAATCATGTTAGTCGATAAGTAGTAACCGAGACCCGATACAAAGGGGATTAAGAC
>CAYMWJ010000059.1:0-12476 GCA_964394235.1 uncultured Sedimenticola sp.
CAGGACCAATGACCGGATCGGCCAGGTAATCCACGGCATACCGGAAGGCCCCCGAGCGCGCGCCACCGGGCGGTCGCGGTTCCGTCACGGCAATCTGGCCAAGCGGATGCACTCTGCCTGCCTCGTCGCGCAACCAGACATGCAGCAGCCGAGCTGTCATGAGGCGATCTCGTCAAACGGCGAGGCCGGGAACAACAGCGACAAGGCATCGAGTTCGCCATACATGGCGATGGCCCGCACCCAGATGCCAATGGCCACGCCCGGCTCCCCACGCTCCATCTTGCGGTAAGTCTCGCGGCTGATCCGGCAACGGGCCGCCGCATCGGACTGCCGGTCGCCCCGCCGCTTGCGCGCCAGGCGAAGTCGCTGTCCGAGCCATTCCAGGGCCTGGCGTTCTTCGTCAAACAAGCCATTCATTGTTGGCATTATGGCATATTTCAAGCCCCTATGCCCATGAAGCTTGGCATTTCAACGAGATTCGCAGCACCTTGAGCGAATCCCGCCATGACTTGCGCGATGGGTCCTGCTAAAGAAGGCGTCCCATGATGCCCTGCCGGCGTCACCGTCAGCCGCAGTCCCAGTGCATGGAGGATCTTCAACAGCGTGGCAAAGGTCGGGCTGCCTTCATTCGCCTTTTCCGGGGATGTCGATGGCCGCCTGGAGATCGCGCTTCGTGTGCCGCCATCGATTTTTCCGTGCTCACCAGTGAACACGGCTGTCACCACATACCTCCGGTCGGTGCCTGGATTGACGGCATGGAAGGGATAGCACGTCACCAGGGTCAGGGTGGGAACGCCTCGATCGGCCATGATGCCCACCTCGTTCTCGGAAACGATACGGATTTCCTCCACCCTGTAGGACAAGGTCTGTCGAGGGGTTTCGACGACGATCTCCTCGCCGAGCGTTACCTCTTCAAGCCAGGCGAAGTGCGTGTCCCGATGGCCCGCGATCACGCTGTTGCCCGCCTCGCCCGGGGCCACCGTGGCGCTGATATGCGCCGGGCCGAATGCCAGGTTCCTGCCGGAAGCCCCTTCGAGCACGATGAGTTCCCGCTGGTGCGCGATGGAGCGGAGTTTGGCCACGGGCCAGGTATCTGCCCAGCGCCACGGCCGTTGGCGGATAGCCCCTTCCTGGGTCCGGGACCAGGCCGCTTCCAGCAGGATCTGGGCCACCTCGGCCTTCAGGGGGATGTAGGCCGCCATCCCGAGGTTCCACACCGCCAGCGTGCAGACCACCAACAGGACCCCGTGGCGCGGGCGAAGTTTCCTCATCCACGTGACCATCAGCCTGTCTCCTTGCCGGTTGCCAGCCGGCCTTCGAGCCGGGCGATGCCGAGTCCGAGGAGCAGCAGCACCATTCCCAGCAGCAGATGGAGTTGGGTCGCGGTTGCGGTCTGCGGCAGCCGTCCCGTTGGCGTGGCCATGGTCCATCCCCGGGGCATCTTGTTCGCTACCGCTGCGTCCCGGCTGGCCTTGTCGGCGGGCCGGCTGGGGGTCTTGTCAACGGCGACCAGACTGGTATGCGCGGTCACGATATGGTGCTTCAGGCCGAGTTCGGTGATCGCCCGCTTGATCTGTTCCGGCGGCACGCCGCGGCTTCTCTGCTGCTCGAGGCTGCGGATCTTGTTTCTGGCCCAGAGCACATCCAGCCCTCTGGCCTGCCCACCCTTGCCGACGGGAAGCGTGGTCCGCCAGGTCTTGCCGTTCATCCGGCCGCTCAATTGCAGTTCGGTTTCGGATCGGTCCAGCTTGAAGCTGACGATCAGGGGTTCGTGGATATAGAGATCCGGGACCGGCCTGGGCCAGTAATCGGTCTCGGCGCCGCTACTCCAGTGGATCTCGATGTCGGACAGCACCGGGAATTCCAGTTTCTCGAACAGATGGTCCATCTTGTTCCTGACCTCCCTGGCATCGCCGATGTAGGTAAAGGTCCCCTTCCCCAGGGTTGCGGCCTCGCGCATGAAATGAGAATTGGGCGCCGAACCGATGCCGATGGTGTACAGGCGCGAGCGCCCCAGCCGGTCGTTGATGATCCGGAACAGCTGCTCCTCGTTGCCGATGCTGCCGTCGGTCAGGAACACGACCTGGCGCAGCCGGCCATTTTCCTGCTGGTTCTTCAATGCCGCTTCGAGCGCACCGGCCATCTCCGTTCCGCCATCGGCGACGAGTCCTTCCACGAATCGTCTGGCTTGCGACAGGCTTTCCGCGGTGACATCGACTGCGGCCGGTGCAAAGTTGCGGGTTTGGGAATTGAATTCGATGATGTTGAATCGATCCCCCGGTTTCAGTCGCTCGAGGCCGAGCTGCAGGGCCTCCTTCGCCTGCTCGATAGAGGCGCCAGCCATGGAGCCGGAGGTGTCGATCACGAAGATCATCTCCCGCGAGAGCGCGTTTTGCCTGGCCCAGCCGATTTCGGGAGGCAGCAGCATGAGCAGCGCGTAGTCGGCATCCTCTCGCGCCTGAACGAACAGGGCGGCACGCGGCGCCTTTCCGGGTTCAGGCACCCAGATCAGTTCGAAGTCCCGATCGGCCGGTACCCGCTCGTTGGCCAGGGTGACCCGGTAGTGATGTGGCCGGGTTTCCACCCACTTGATCGGATGGTAGCTGCTGGTAACCTGGCTCAGCGCCATGCCGGCATCGAGATGCACCTCGATGCGGACCGGGTTGGGGTGACCCTCTGCCGTTGCCGTCATCGGCGGGGTGATTCGGCTGGCATCCGCTACCTGATCGGTGTTCAGTGCCCAGCCGCCACCGTCGAAGCCGTCGATTCTCGGGGCGCCGGGGATATACCGCACGCCCACCGTCAGCGGGAAACGGATGGAAAAGCGCTCGTTGCGGTAGGTGACGCTCTGCTGATACGCGATCTCCACGGTCACCGACTCGCCGGGACCGATATTGGCGACGTTGTTGGTGAACAGATTGGGACGCTGCTGCTCCACCAGGCTGGCCTTCCTGCCGCTTTTCCGGGCCTGTTCGTAGGTCTTGCGCGCCTCGGCGCGGCGCTGGATTTCACCTTCGATGATGCGCTCGCCGATGATCAGCTTCATGTGGTCCACTGCCGCGGTTTCCGGCAAGGGAAAGACATAGATGCCGTTGACCCAATGGTCCGAGGGATTGGTGAAGGTCTGTCGGACCCGGACCCGTGCGACCATGGCGGTGATATCCATCCTGACATCGGTATCGACGGTGGGCGCCACGAGGAGACGGTGCTTCTCCCCCGTCTCGAACAGCAGACTGCCCCTTTCGACTTCGCCCAGGGAACTCACCGAGGTCATCTCCACTGGCGAAACAGCTGCCGCCACTACACCCGTGCCGGCAAACAGGAGAATGACTGCCAACAGTTGGATGATCCGAAAAGAGAGGGTATGCGTATCGCTGTGCTGTGCCATCGACTTTCTCCACTTGAGTGAACGGGTGTGGAAAGCCTACGAAGGCACTGGGGACAGCAGAGCCGACAACGGGAATGTCCCGGGAAAGCAGGCAGGGCATTTTTCCTCGATTGCCACCGAGATCCCCGGCAGTTCCCCGAATACCCCCGAATGTACCCATTGGGACAGTAGTCCTTTAGACTGCCCAATCATCCGGTAGGCAAACCTCGTGGCCGTTCGTTGTGAACGGAACGCAGCGATGGGACATGAGCAGCTCAGGGAGTGGAACGATGAACGATTGGAGGCTGATCGCGGAGCGACTGAACGAACACCTCGCCAGGAAGCGTCTCTCATCCAGAGACGTCGCCCGCAAGGCCGGAGTGGATCGCAAGACAGTCGATCGTCTCCGCGCCGGACAGGCAGTGCGCACGACCACCCTGCAGTGGATCGAGGAGGCCTTGAAGATCGATCTCTCCGGTGCTGCCCAGGCACAGGAACTGGATGCCGCTCCCCTCTCCCATGGCGGTTATCGCAAGCAGGCGGTGATCGAGTATGTGGGCCACTACACCGCCTACCGCCGATCGTTCGACACCCCAGGCAACCTCATTGCCAGTTCGCTGCAGATCACCTGGGACGATGCCTTGCCGGCGTTGCGTTTTCGCGAGGATCAAAAGAATCGAGACCAGCGGGGCAAATCCTACCAATACCATTTTGGTGGAGATGTCCTGATTCCACCGAACCTCGGCGTGATGCATTTCATGGTGCGTTCCGATGATGGCCGGGTCCGATTGATCTCCACCTGCATGCCACGCCAGGAATACGACACCCTGGTGATGAAGGGCTTTCTCGTGACCCTGAACGAGATCAGGGATATCGGTTACTACCCGGTGACCTCACCGATCTTCCTGGCGAAGGATGTGGGAATGACGCCGCCGGCCACCGGGGTGATCAACCGGGATGATGACCGTTACGACTGGGTAATGGGCATCCTGGCCGATATCGAGGAGAAGTATCTTCCCTGGTTGGCGAATCCGGCATGATCAACGAATACCGGGAAGATCGCGAGGAGGAATCAAGCTGCACAAACGCATCTTCCATGATCCGGGGTGTGGCTACCCGGACTCATGAAAGTTAGTAAGGAAAACGACTCTCTGCCCGGTAAGGGTAGATATCGGGTACCTGCCCGGCCCGGACCGCCGCCTGTATCTCCCACCAGGTCTCTGCCCGCAGCAGGTCTGCATGGGTTTCCAGAAAGGCCCTGCGCCAGCGTGGATCGGTCATCAGGAAAGTGCCGAACTCTTCCGGGAAGATATCGTTCTCGGCCACGGCATACCAGGGTTCGGCAGCCATTTCCTGTTCCGGCGTCTGCGGTTCGGGGATACGCCGAAAACGGCACTCTTCGATCGGAACGATCTCGTCGTAATCGTAGAAGATCACCCGGCCGTGGCGGGTCACGCCGAAGTTCTTGAGCAACAGATCGCCCGGAAATATCCCTGCCCCCGCGATCTCCCGCAACGCGTTGCCATACTCGCACATTGCGTGACGCAGCGCCGTATCGTCAGCCTGCTCCAGAAAAAGATTCAACGGGTTGAGCCGGCGCTCGATGAACAGGTGACGAATCACCACCTGACCTCCCTCGATGCTGACCTTGCTCGGCGCCGCATCCAGCAATTCCTGCAACAGCCCAGGATCGAACCGGTTCACCGGGAAGGCGGCATGCGAGAACTCCCAGGTGTCGGCCATCCGCCCCACACGGTCCTGACGCTTGACGAACCGGTATTTGGCAATCACTTCGGCCTCGGTGGTGCGCTTGACCGAGGGGAATCGGTCGCGGATCACCTTGAAGACATAGGGATAGGACGGCAGCGTGAACACCAGCATTACCATCCCGGTAATCCCTGGCGCCACCTGCAGGCGGTCACTGGAATTGCGCAGATGGTCCAGGAAATCGCGGTAGAACTCCGCCTTGCCCTGCTTGTGGAAGCCGATGGCCGTGTAGAGATCGGCCGCGGACTTTCCCGGCAGGCAAGACAGGAGAAAGCGCACCACCGCGGAGGGCACTTCACAATCGGCCATGAAATAGGCCCGCGCAAAGCTGAACACATTGGCGACATCGTCCGGCTCGGTGACCAGTGCATCGACCCGCACCCTGCCACCATGCGTTCTCAGCAAGGGCAGTACGAAGGGGTGCCGCGCGTTGCCGTTGATCACCCTTCCTACCACGTAGGCGGCCTTGTTGCGATAGAAGACCGAACGCAGCACCTGGACCTGGAAGTGCCGGGTCAAGCCTTCGGAGGGGATTGGCAGCCGGCTCACAGCGCGCAGCAGATGGCAGAGATCACGTCGCCGGTTCTCGTAGGGCAGGCCCAGATCGATATCCCGCAACAGCCTGTCGAGCGCGGTGGCCCAGCCTTCCTGGGTAGGGTAATAGCTCCGATAGGCCGGCACTTCTCCCTCGATCCGTTCGGTGGAAACCGCAGGGCGGACGAAGATGTGATCGTTGTTGTAGTAACGCCGGTGAAACAGGCCCACGAACACCGAATTGTAGAAGGTCTCGGCCAGCTCGGGCTGGCGGTGACCGTACAGCAACCCCAGGTACTGGAACTTGATCTCCTGCCAAAGCTCATGCTCGGCCGTGTGCAGGCCGTAATGTTCACGCAACAGGGCGATCGCCTCTCGCACTCGCTGATCATAAAGGCTGATGCGTCGCGCACTGTCTTCCCTGGCCGCCTGCCAGTCGCCCTCGATAAAGTACTGACGGGCCCGCTGTGTGGTTTCACGGAAGATCCGAAAGTGGCGGTCGAACGCCTCGAGAATGGCCTGCGCGATGGCGCGCGCCCGGGCCAGCTGGCCCGGGCCTTGGGTTTCCGGGAAACTGCCTGGATCACCCGACACGAGGTCGGGCCTGGACGATCCGAGCAGGTAGCGCGTCATCGACCTTGGCCGGTTTCAGGCGAACTGGGCCTCTTCGGTCGATCCGGCAAGCGCGGTCACCGACGAGGCGCCGCCCTGGATGACCGTGGTGATGTCATCGAAGTAACCGGCACCCACCTCCTGCTGATGGGAGACAAAGGTATAACCCTTTTCGCGGGCGGCAAACTCAGGTTCCTGGACCTTTTCCACGTAGTGCTTCATGCCCTGTCCCCGGGCATAGTCATAGGCCAGGTCGAACATGTTGAACCACATGTTGTGGATACCGGCCAGGGTGATGAACTGATACTTGTACCCCATGTCCGACAGCTCGTCCTGGAAGCGCGCAATGGTGGCTTCGTCGAGGTTCTTCTTCCAGTTGAACGACGGCGAGCAGTTGTAGGCAAGCAGTTTGTTCGGGTTCTCGGCCAGCACCGCCTGAGCAAACTCCCGGGCAAAACCCAGGTCGGGTGTGCCCGTCTCGCACCAGACCAGATCCGCATAGGGTGCGTAGGCCAGGCCACGTGAGATGGCCTGCTCGAGACCATTCCTGACACGGTAGAAGCCCTCTGCGGTGCGCTCGCCGGTGAGGAAGGGACGGTCATAGTCATCCACATCCGAAGTCAACAGGTTGGCTGCCTCCGAGTCGGTTCGGGCCAACAGCAAGGTCGGCACACCCATCACGTCCGCCGCCAGGCGCGCCGCAATCAGTTTCTGCACTGCTTCCTGGGTGGGCACCAGCACCTTGCCCCCCATGTGGCCACATTTCTTCACCGCGGCCAGTTGGTCCTCGAAATGTACGCCGGCAGCACCATTGGCGATCATGTTCTTCATCAGCTCATAGGCATTGAGCACACCACCGAAGCCGGCTTCGGCATCTGCCACGATGGGCAGGAAGTAATCGATGTAGCCCTCGTCACCAGGCCCTATGCCCCGCGACCACTGGATCTCGTCGGCACGCTTGAAGGCATTGTTGATGCGCCTGACCATGGTCGGTACCGAATCGTAGGCATACAGCGACTGGTCGGGATACATGGTCTCGGAGGTATTGGCATCTGCTGCCACCTGCCAGCCGGACAGGTAGATGGCCTCTATCCCGGCCTTCGCCTGCTGCACCGCCTGGCCACCAGTCAGGGCGCCGAGACAGTTCACGTAACCCTTCTTGGCCCCACCGTGCAACAGATCCCAGAGCTTGCGCGCACCGTTCTGGGCATAGGTGTATTCCGGCTGTACCGATCCACGCAGGCGCACCACGTCCTCGGCCGTGTAACCACGCTTTACGTCTTTCCAGCGCGGGTTCTCTGCCCAGTCCTTTTCCAGTGCGGCGATCTGCTCCTGTCTACTCTTCATCGGGGTTGCTCCTCTGGTCTATGTCGATATGGATGATGAAGGGGAGTCCCGGCGTCACCAGCGGGGCTGCCTTTTGCTGGATAAAGAAACTAAGCCATTGCTTGTATTTTCCAATCCAATTGTTTCAATAAAAATTATTGGATCCCTTAATAATTCTCTCGGAGTCTCGCGCCGCGGCAAGTTCCTGTCACCGGTGGCAGTGCGCCATATCGACATGCTACGCGAGTACCATGCCGACAAGGATCCGTCCGAGGTGAGCCGGTGCGCCAATTGCTGAGTCAATCGGCGCGGCGCACCAGGATCCCGTCGGCATCGGCATAGATCCAGTCACCGGGCGAGACGGTGACGCCAGCGAAGGCCAGGATCACCTGGGTCTCGCCACGCCCCGCCTTGACGCTTTTACGCGGATGAGTGCCTCGGGCCTTTACGCCCAACGGCAGTTTGGCCAGTGCCACCGAGTCCCGCACGCAGCCGTTGACGATGACGCCGGCCCAGCCATTCTGGACCGCCAGCTCGCCCAGCATGTCTCCCAGCAGGGCACACTGGGTGGAATTGCCACCATTGACCACCAGCACCCGGCCATCGCCCGACTGTTCCAGCATTTCCCGGACCTTGCTGTTGTCGTCGTTGCAGCGAACGGTTGCGGCCGGTCCCTGAAAGCTTTCCATACCGCCGTAATTCAGCCAGGGCGGCGCCATCACCTGAACCTTGTCACCCAGTTCATCGCTCAAATCGGCAGTGGCCAGCACATCGACCTTCATCATTGCTCCTCCCTTCATGGTAATGACACAGAGCATATGCCACTGCCCGCGCAAGACAGGCGCCTATTGAAAAAAACAATGCGCCAGCCACCAGCAGAAAATCTAGGCTTTCTATGTCAAACAAACACCGGGCATCTCCACCATGAACAGACCCGACTACATCGTGAAAGCCGACCTCCGTATAGACCGAAGACTGCTTGAATTCATCGAGCGGGAGGCTCTGCCAGGCACGGGCATCGACCCGGAAGGCTTCTGGACTGGCCTGCAGCATATCGTCGCGCGATTCGCGCCGCTCAATCGCCAACTGTTGCGCCGGCGCAGTGAATTGCAGCACCGGATCGACGAATGGCACCTCAACAACCCGTTCGATCCTGTCGCGTACCGGAATTTCCTCGAAGAGATCGGTTACCTGGTACCGGAAGGTAAAGACTTCGAGATCAGCACGGAAAACGTGGACCCCGAGATCGCCACCCTGGCAGCGCCGCAGCTGGTGGTCCCGGTCAACAATGCGCGCTATGCCCTGAATGCCGCCAATGCGCGCTGGGGGTCACTGTATGACGCCATCTACGGCAGCGACATGCTGCCCCAGGTCCCCGCGAAAACGACCGACCGCGTCGACGAGAACCGCGCCCGGGCCGTCATCGCCTATGTCCGGGACTTCCTCGACCGCCATCTACCGCTGCGAGATGCCTCGCATCACGAGGTGACCGGTTGGTCGATCATCGATGGAGACTTGGTTGCCAGCACCGACAACCACGGGGAGGCAAGGCTCATCTCGCCCGAGCAATTTGCAGGCTATCTCGGTGAACCGGCACAACCGTCGGCATTGCTGTTCCGCCACCACGGCCTGCACATCGAGCTGCGTATCAACCGCGACCACCCTGTCGGGGCGCTCGATCGCGCCGGCATCGCAGACGTCCAGCTGGAGGCCGCCGCCACCGTGATCCAGGACTGCGAGGACTCGGTCGCAGCCGTGGACGGTGAAGACAAGACCCTGGTCTACCGCAACTGGCTGGGACTGATGAAAGGCGATCTTTCCGCGCCGGTGAGCAAGGGCGGTCGCCGCTTCAACCGCACCCTGCATCCGGACCGCCAGTACACGGCACCGGACGGCGGCACCCTCACGCTCAAGGGCCGCGCCCTGATGCTGGTACGCAACGTTGGCCACCTCATGACCACGCCAGCAGTGCTCGATGCGGAGGGTTGCGAGATCCCGGAGGGCATTCTCGATGCCCTGGTCACCAGCCTGATCGCTCTGCACGACCTGCAGGGCAACGGGCGCTGGCGTAACTCGCAGACCGGCTCGGTCTATATCGTCAAGCCCAAGATGCACGGCCCTGACGAGGTCGCCTTCACGGTACAACTGTTCGGCGCAGTCGAAGATGTCCTCGGCCTGCCACGCAATACCCTCAAGCTCGGCCTGATGGACGAGGAACGCCGCACCACCCTCAACCTGAAGGAATGCATCCGCCAGGCCCGCGAACGGCTCATCTTCATCAATACCGGCTTCCTGGATCGCACCGGCGACGAGATCCACACCGACATGCAAGCCGGCCCCATGGTGCGCAAGGCCGACATGAAGACCCAGCCCTGGATGCGGGCCTACGAGGACTGGAACGTCGACATCGGCCTCGCCTGCGGCCTGTCTGGGCGTGCCCAGATCGGCAAGGGCATGTGGGCCATGCCCGACGAGATGGCGGCCATGGTGGAGCAGAAGATCGCCCATCCCCAATCGGGTGCCAACACGGCCTGGGTGCCCTCCCCCACCGCAGCGGTACTGCATGCCATGCACTACCACGAGGTGGACGTGTGGGCCGAGCAGGAACGCATACGCCAACGGTCACGGGCAAGGATGGAAGACCTGCTGACCCTGCCCCTCGCCGATCCTTGCGCATGGACACCGGAAGAGATCCAGCAGGAACTGGACAACAACTGCCAGGGCATCCTGGGCTATGTGGTGCGCTGGGTACAGCAGGGCGTGGGCTGTTCCAAGGTGCCGGATATCCGCGACGTCGGGCTGATGGAAGACCGGGCCACGTTGCGCATCTCCAGCCAGCACATTGCCAACTGGCTCTATCACGGCGTGGTCAGCGAGCGTCAGGTGATGCTCACCCTGCGGCGCATGGCCGAGGTGGTCGATCGACAGAATGCGGACGATCCCAACTACCGCCCCATGGCGCCCGACTACCAGGACCCAGCTTTCGAAAGCGCCTGCCAGCTGGTGTTCCATGGCCGCGAACTGCCCAGTGGCTATACCGAGCCGGTATTGCACGTGATGCGTCTGCTGCTCAAGCGGCAGGCTTCGGGTAAATCATTGGCATCCAGGCTGCCGGCGCTGAGGCTGTAGTAGCCGATGACCCGATGCGGTGTTTCCGGGGCTGTAGTAGCCGATGACCCGATGCGGTGTTTCCGGTGGCGATGCAACGAATACCCTGCTGATGTGCCGCTTGATATCCTGACTGGCGTACTGGTGCAGGTACTGGTTGAGGGACAACTCACCGCAATCGAAGGATTGCCGATCATGCCATTTGCCGAGCGATGAGATGATCAGGTCCAAGCGAACGGTCCTTCCCAGACTCCCCCCGTACATTGCCCCAACCCACTCCGTACATGGGGTGTGGTAGGAAGGTGCCGTGCCATGGCCATGGGGGAAGCGTCACGGTCAGGAACCGTTGCGCACCCGCGTCACCATGCGTCGCACCCGTGGTGTCATGTTGATCGGCGCCAGCAAGGTCCCAGGATGCGCTTTCTGGAACACCCGAAACAGTTCATCGGCAAAGGCCTGACCGATCTCTTCGACTCCGGCGAAGTCAAGCACCACGTTTTCAAACCGCTCGAAGCGAAAGGTGATGCGCTTGGCTTGTGACCTGGAGACCAACTTTTCGCCTTCATGGATCGCCAGCCGAATGGGGACGATCGTCTTAGAGAAGGTGTAGGCCTCTGGCGCGGCAAATTCATCCATCACTTCGCGCAACATTCGCGAGCTATCATGGCGTAGCTCCATGAAAACCGTGGTGCCCCGATCCGGCGCGATGCCGTGCTCCAGAATGACATCTTGCCCCCCGTCTTCATGGGCAAAAACCAGGCCGTCCGAGCGAATCTGAAAACAGTCGAAGACCTTTGACGAGAAGAAGATCCCCTCCCCCGTGTGTCGCTCCGGGTCGGTGGTGAACTTGCCCTTGGCCAGTTCGATCAGCGCATCCCTGGGGTCGTAGAGGCTCAGGGCCCGCTGAATCTTCCGGAAAATTCCCTCGCCTTCATCCCTGACCCAGCAGCGCATGGCCAGGGCGGTACGCTCGATGCGCACTTCGACCGATTCTGACCCTGAATGGTCGATGGCGTTGTTGACCATTTCCGTCACGCCGTATTGCCAGATGTCGCGCACATTTTCCTCGGCATCGGCCAGTTCGCCAGCCACCAAAGCATGCCAAACGTCATCCTCGGACAGCCCGTCCAGCGGATAGACAGACTGCCTTTCCGACAAGACGGCCAAGCGGTAGCGCTTGCCGCGCCCGCTTCCTGTCGCCACCAGAACCCCCTTGTCGGTCATGCGTTTCAGCCTGGCGGAAGCAGCCGCACGCGAAATGCTGAACCGTTCCGCCAAACGGACTCCAAGGCCCGGCGTGCCGGCCGCCGCCAGCTCCAGGGCGTGTTGGTAAAAATCGGAAGGAATCATATCGACCTACCTTTTGTAAATGCTGGCTTAGCATTTTGTAAACCTGTTGGCCATTTTTGTCAACGTGCTCACTCCATACATGGGGTGCAATCTGTCTCAGCATCAGGCGATCTGCTTCCTCCCAATACTCTCCAACAGCCCCACCTGCATTGCCTTGCGAATGCTTTGTTCCATGGCCTGTCTTCCGGTTCCCGTGCATGGCACCCAAGGGCGTGGCGGATCATTGAGTGCCGCCCGCATGGTTCTTCCCAGCTTGGTGCGCATCATGCTCATGAGCACCACGGCATCCGACTCCCTGACCAATTTCTTCAGCTTCTCGACCTCCCGCCCCCAATTCGACGACCAGCCGGTATGTTCAAACTGGACTTCGGTCCCCGGCCAGTCGCGTTGGATCGCGCTGCGAATTTTTTGG